>NZ_JBHWUW010000096.1:0-16260 GCF_042737245.1 Streptomyces sp. NPDC060002 | reverse complement strand
GCACACGTGTGCCCGCCGTTTTTCGGACCGCTGTTTCAGCGCGTTTTGAAGAAACGTTCCTTCATGTGTTCGAGGAAGTGTCTCTCGCGCCCGACGACGCCGACACCAGGCGATTGCGCGCCCGGCCCATCAGCTCCTCGCGCTCGTCCTCGGTCAACCCGCCCCACACGCCGTACGGCTCGCGTACCGCCAGCGCGTGCGCCGCGCACTGCGCGCGGACCGGGCACCTCATGCAGACCTCCTTGGCCGAGTTCTCTCGAGCGCTCCGAGCCGCCCCGCGCTCGCCCTCCGGATGGAAGAAGAGTGAGCTGTCCACCCCTCGGCAGGCGGCCAGGAGCTGCCAGTCCCACAGGTCCGCGTTCGGTCCGGGAAGGCGGGAGAAATCTGCCATTGCGTGACCCCTTGTAGCCGTTCAGAGCGGATACGGTGCCCACGACCGTACAACTACGATCTAAGGAGATGAAAATATGACTCATTGCGAATCTAGCCTCAGACACCAGTAAAAGGGAAGAAATAGGGCCGAATGGGGCATCGCTTGTGATGAAAGCTTGAGGGTCCGTGTGGCTGCCTGCTCTGTATTCGCCCCCTCACGTAGAGTGCCGAAGAATGAATGCAGCCCCGTAACTCTTTCGAGTGACCGTCGTTGAGAGTGCGGTGGCGGTTGAAAACACAAACGCTCGGGCAGGCGTCCGAGACGGTCGACCGCACAGGTGACGATTCGTAACAGCCTGGAGGCACAAGGTGACGCGCATCAGCTGCGGAGGGCGGCCATGACTTCCGTCCTCGTCTGCGACGACTCCCCGCTTGCCCGAGAAGCGCTCCGCCGCGCGGTCGCGACCGTGCCCGGCGTCGAGCGCGTGACGACGGCCGCCAACGGCGAGGAAGTTCTCCGCCGCTGGGGTGCCGACCGCTCGGACCTGATTCTGATGGACGTACGCATGCCCGGACTGGGCGGCGTCGAGACCGTACGGCGGCTGTTGTCGGCCGACCCCGGAGCCCGCATCATCATGCTGACCGTCGCCGAGGACCTCGACGGTGTGGCCCTCGCGGTGGCCGCCGGCGCCCGCGGCTATCTGCACAAGGACGCCTCGCGTGCGGAACTGCGCGCGACCGTCACGCAGGCGCTCGCCGACCCGACCTGGCGGCTCGCCCCGCGTCGGCTGCGCTCGGCCGAGATGGGCGCGGCGCCCACGCTCACCGCGCGTGAGATCCAGGTCCTCGAGGGCATGAGTCACGGCCGCTCCAACGCGGAGATCGGCCGTGAACTGTTCCTCTCCGAGGACACGGTCAAGACGCACGCCCGTCGGCTCTTCAAGAAGCTCGGCGCCTCGGACCGCGCGCACGCGGTGGCGCTCGGCTTCCGGTGGGGCCTGGTCCGTTAGGAGCCGGTCCCGCCCGCCCGGTCCCTCCTGCCCGTCCCCGCCGCCCGCTTCCGACGCCCGTCCCCACGGGCCCGGAGCGGTCCGGAGCGGGACGGGGCCCGGGCCGGTCCGACGCGGGACGGGCTCCGGCCGGGCGGTGGGTCCGACCGGGTTCGGGTGACATCCGTCATTCACTGAGGGGAGCGGGTCATGGGCGAACCTCCCTGCTCAGACGCGGTACGGAGGCCGGGCGACGCCCCCTTCCACCGCGCCGCGGGCGGGAGCGGCACGGGCTCCCGCAGGGCGCCCGCTGCTCGTTTCGCCGCGGATGCCGCATCCTTGAGGTGTGGAGTTCCTCGGGGACGAGTCGGTCGAGCGGGAGGGGAGGGCGCAGGGGATGAGTTCCGGCGCACCTGCTCATAACGCTTCGGTGCACAACGACGGGCACGGTGCCGCGGCCGGTCCGGCCGCAGTGCACCATGGACCGATGCGCGATGACGAGGCGGTCACTGCCGTGGGGACGATCGGGTCACTCGTCCATCGCGCCGTGGACGGCGACGAGCAGGCCACCCACGACCTGCTGGCCCATGTCCACCCGCTGGCGCTGCGCTACTGCCGCACCCGGCTGTCCCGGCTACCCGGCGACGCGCGCCACTTCGTGGAGGACCTCGCCCAGGAGGTCTGTGTCGCGGTCCTGCTCGCCCTGCCCCGCTACCGGGACACCGGCAGGCCCTTCGAGGCCTTCGTCTTCGCCATCGCCGCGCACAAGGTCGCCGACCTCCAGCGTGCCGCGATGCGCCACCCGGGCTCGACGGCGGTCCCCTCCGACGAGATGCCCGAGCGGCCGGACGACTCACTCGGCCCCGAGGAGCGCGCCCTGCTCAGCAGCGACGCGGAATGGGCCAAGAAGCTCATGGCCAACCTGCCCGAGAACCAGCGGGAACTGCTTCTGCTGCGCATCGCGGTGGGCCTCACGGCCGAGGAGACCGGGCAGATGTTGGGAATGTCACCCGGGGCGGTCCGCGTGGCCCAGCACCGGGCGCTGAGCAGGCTGCGGGCGCTCGCCGAGCAGTAGCGGCCCCTTCGGAACGGGCATCGCTGAACAGGGCGCCGACCGTTTCCGTACGAACATACGAAGCCCGGAGTCACGTCCGACCGTGGAATTCGGGAGGTGCGCTTCCCGTTAGCATGGACATCCGCACCGATCAAGGCCATTTGGGGAAGGTGTCATGACTGCCAACGTCGACGGAGTGCCCGGAAAATTCGCGACCCTCGGGCTGACCTACGACGACGTGCTGCTGCTGCCGGGCTCGTCGGACATGGCTCCCGACGAGATCGACACCGCCTCGTACGTCTCCAAGAACGTGCGGGTGAACATCCCGCTCCTGTCCGCCGCCATGGACAAGGTCACCGAGTCGCGCATGGCGATCGCCATGGCCCGCCAGGGCGGCGTCGGCGTGCTGCACCGCAACCTCTCCATCGAGGACCAGGCCAACCAGGTCGACCTCGTCAAGCGCTCCGAGTCCGGCATGGTGACCGATCCGATCACCATCCACCCGGAGGCCACGCTCGCCGAGGCCGACGCGCTGTGCGGCAAGTTCCGCATCAGCGGCGTCCCGGTGACCGACGGCAACAAGCGGCTGCTCGGCATCGTCACCAACCGTGACATGGCCTTCGAGACCGACCGCACGCGCCGCGTGCACGAGGTCATGACGCCGATGCCGCTGGTCACCGGCAAGGTCGGCATCTCCGGCGTCGAGGCCATGGAGCTGCTGCGCAAGCACAAGATCGAGAAGCTTCCGCTGGTCGACGACGAGGGCGCCCTCAAGGGCCTGATCACGGTCAAGGACTTCGTCAAGGCGGAGAAGTACCCGAACGCCGCGAAGGACTCCGAGGGCCGTCTGCTGGTCGGCGCGGCCGTCGGTGTCGCCGGCGACTCCTTCGAGCGGGCCCAGGCCCTGATCGAGCGCGGTGTCGACTTCATCGTCGTGGACACCGCCCACGGCCACTCGCGGCTCGTCGGCGACATGATCGCCAAGATCAAGTCGAACCACACGCGTGTGGACGTCATCGGCGGCAACATCGCCACCCGCGACGGCGCCAAGTCCCTGGTGGACGCGGGCGCCGACGCCATCAAGGTCGGCGTGGGCCCGGGCTCCATCTGCACCACCCGTGTGGTCGCCGGCATCGGCGTCCCGCAGGTCACCGCCATCTACGAGGCCGCGCTCGCGGCCAAGGAGGCCGGCGTCCCGGTCATCGGCGACGGCGGCCTCCAGTACTCCGGCGACATCGCCAAGGCCCTGGTCGCGGGCGCCGACACGGTGATGCTGGGTTCGCTGCTCGCGGGCTGCGAGGAGTCGCCGGGCGAGCTGCTGTTCATCAACGGCAAGCAGTTCAAGTCGTACCGCGGCATGGGTTCCCTGGGCGCCATGCAGACCCGCGGCGAGCGCAAGTCGTTCTCCAAGGACCGCTACTTCCAGGAGGGCGTCGCCTCCGACGAGCAGCTGATCCCCGAGGGCATCGAGGGCCAGGTGCCCTACCGCGGCCCGCTGTCCTCCGTCGTCCACCAGCTGGTCGGCGGTCTGCGCCAGTCGATGTTCTACGTCGGCGGCCGGACCGTGCCGGAGCTCCAGGACAACGGCCGCTTCGTCCGGATCACGTCCGCGGGCCTGAAGGAGAGCCACCCGCACGACATCCAGATGACGGTCGAGGCGCCCAACTACAGCCGCAAGTGAGCTCCACGCGCGCGTGAAGCGTTCGTAAGGCGCACCAAGGGCGGCCCCGGAGACTCCGGGGCCGCCCTTGTCGTACCCGTCGGCGATACTGGTAGACGCTGCAACGCATCAGGGAAAGGCCACACACGTGACTGAGATCGAGATCGGGCGCGGCAAGCGCGGCCGCCGGGCGTATGCCTTCGACGACATCGCCGTCGTCCCCAGCCGCCGTACGCGGGACCCGAAGGAGGTCTCGATCGCCTGGCAGATCGACGCCTACCGGTTCGAGCTGCCCTTCCTGGCCGCCCCCATGGACTCGGTCGTCTCCCCGGCCACCGCCATCCGCATCGGCGAGCTGGGCGGCCTCGGCGTCCTCAACCTCGAGGGCCTGTGGACCCGGCACGAGGACCCGCAGCCGCTGCTCGACGAGATCGTCGAGCTGGACGCGGAGACCGCGACCCGCCGCCTCCAGGAGATCTACGCGGCCCCCATCAAGGAGGAGCTGATCGGGCAGCGCATCAAGGAGGTGCGCGACTCGGGCGTGATCACCGCGGCCGCGCTCTCCCCGCAGCGCACGGCCCAGTTCTCCAAGGCCGTCGTGGACGCGGGCGTGGACATCTTCGTCATCCGCGGCACGACCGTGTCGGCGGAGCACGTCTCCGGCTCGCACGAGCCGCTGAACCTGAAGCAGTTCATCTACGAGCTCGACGTCCCGGTGATCGTCGGCGGCTGCGCCACCTACACGGCGGCCCTGCACCTGATGCGCACGGGCGCGGCGGGCGTCCTGGTCGGCTTCGGCGGCGGCGCGGCGCACACCACGCGCAACGTGCTGGGCATCCAGGTCCCGATGGCGACGGCGGTCGCCGACGTGGCGGCGGCCCGCCGTGACTACATGGACGAGTCCGGCGGCCGGTATGTGCACGTGATCGCCGACGGCGGCGTCGGCTGGTCCGGCGACCTGGCCAAGGCGATCGCCTGCGGCGCCGACTCGGTGATGATGGGCTCGCCGCTCGCGCGCGCGACCGACGCGCCGGGCCGTGGCCACCACTGGGGCATGGAGGCCGTCAACGAGGAGCTGCCGCGCGGGCAGAAGGTCGACCTCGGCACGGTCGGCACCATCGAGGAGGTCCTCACGGGCCCGTCGCACACGCCCGACGGCTCGATGAACCTCTTCGGCGCCCTGCGCCGCGCCATGGCCACCACCGGCTACAGCGAGCTGAAGGAGTTCCAGCGCGTCGAGGTGACGGTGGCGGACTCGGTACACCGGCAGTAGCACCGCAGGACGTCGGACGTCGGCAGGGGCCGGCCACCTCACCCGAGTGAGGTGGCCGGCCCCTTTCGCATGCCCGCAGGGACCGGGGCGTGTGGCGTGGGGTGGGGGCGCTCGGTTGCGTTCGGGGCGGAAGTGGGCTGGTCAGGGGGGTCGCGGGCGGTAGCGTCCGGGTCGGCGCCCCAGTTGTGTGGGGTGCCCCCTTCCAAGGACATGGTTCCGGACCCCGGCCCTCGGGGCCCGGCCCGAGTTCCTGAACGTGCCGTTCACCGGGTCATGGACGGCGTCGTGGAAGGGGGCGCCCATGGGACGTCACCGCAAGCCCACCCGCTGGGACCGACTCCGTCTTCGGACGGTGCAGTGCCGGAGGAGGTGGATCTTGCGTCTTTTCGGATGGTGAGCGGCCGCCCCCAACACAACTAGGGGCGGACACTCCGTGATCCATCCTGGAGCCTGCCGCAGTGACCGCTGCGGTGGGCTCCGCCTGTTTCGGATGGTGAGCGGCCGCCCCCAACACAAGTAGGGGCGGACACTCCGTGATCCATCCTGGAGCCTGCCGCAGTGACCTCTGCGGTGGGCTCCGCCTGTTTCGTACGGTACCGGCGGGCCGTGCCGTACGCCACCAGTCCCCGGAGCCCGGGGCGGCCGTGTGCGCCCCCGGCTCACAACCGGTGCGCCGCCCCCGTGGGGGTGGCCCCCCGCGTGTCCAGCAGCAGCTGTGCCTTCACCGACAGGCCCTGGAGGTCGTACGTCCGGTGCTGCTGGAGGAGGATCGTCAGATCGGCGTCGGCGGCGGCCTCGTAGAGGGAGTCGGCGCGCGGCACGGGGCGGTCCAGGACGCTCCAGGACGGGACGTGCGGGTCGTTGTAGCTGACGGCGGCGCCGAGTTCCATCAGGCGGATCGCGATCTCGCGCGCGGGGGAGTTCTGCTGGTCGGCGAGGTCGGGCTTGTAGGTGACGCCGAGCAGCAGCACGCGTGCGCCCCGTGCCGACTTGCCGTGCTCGTTGAGGAGGGCGGCGGCGCGCTGGACGACGTAACGGGGCATGCGGCTGTTGACCTGCTGGGCCAGCTCGACCAGGCGCAGCGGGCCGCCCGGGTGGCCGGTGCGGTCCAGGGCGACGGAGTGGCCGCCGACCCCGGGGCCGGGGCGGAAGGCCTCGAAGCCGAAGGGCTTGGTCTCCGCGCAGCGGACGACGTCCCACAGGTCGACGCCCAGGTCGTGGCAGAGGACGGCCATCTCGTTGACGAGGGCGATGTTGACGTGCCGGAAGTTGGTCTCCAGGAGCTGCACGGTCTCGGCTTCCCGCAGGCCACGCGCGCGTACGACCTTGTCGGTGAGGCGGCCGTAGAAGGCGGCGGCGGACTCGGTGCAGGCGGGGGTGAGGCCGCCGATGACCTTCGGCGTGTTGGCCGGGTTGAAGGCGCGGCTGCCGGGGTCGACCCGGCTGGGGGAGTAGGCGAGGTGGAAGTCGCGTCCCGCGCGGAGTCCGGAGGTCTCCTCCAGCAGCGGCCGCAGGAATTCCTCTGTGGCCCCGGGGTACACGGGTGACTCGAGGATCACGGTGGTGTGCGGGCGCAGGTGCCCGGCGAGGGTGCGGGCGGCCGTCTCCAGCTGGCTCAGGTCGAGTCCGCCGTCCGCGTCGCGCGGGGTGGGGGCGCAGATGACGGCGGTGCGTACCCGACCCAGCTCGGCGGGGTTGGTGGCGGGCCGGAAGCCTCCCGAGAGCATCCTGCGCAGTTCGGCGGGGCTGAGGGAGCCGGCTTCGGGGCCGGTGCGGTAGCCGATGGTGGGGATTCCGGCGGCCACGGCGGCCTGGGCCAGGGGCAGGCCGAACGGGCCGAGTCCGATGACGGCGAGATCTGCGGGCATGGCGTATGCCGTCCTTCCCAGTAACCGAGGTGGGACAGGTGCGCAAGTCCGGTGGACAGAGTGGACGAGCGCAATGTCAGACTAGGAGTAAATATGACCGTTATGCGGGATTGATCGACTGTGTTGGCCGGTTGTGTCGATCGACCGGCCAGGGCGGTGTGCCGACCGGCCGCGGACCGGCTGAGTCTGCCGGGGAGTTTTCCGGAAGGCCGGTTCAGGTTCCGTGAGAGTTGTCCACAGGCTGGGGGCGAGTGGTGGCTGAAGCCGGGCATCGCGGTCAGAATTTGGGCATGAGGGATAGGAACCGGATCTCGCCCTGAGGGTGCGGCCGGCGCGAGCGACAGCGGGAGGCAGCGGTGAGGACAGCGACACTGGGGCCGGCGCAGCGAGCCGAGTCACTGGCAGCCATGGCCGAGCGAGAGCTGGACGTTCTGGTGGTGGGAGCCGGCGTGGTCGGCGCGGGCACCGCCCTGGACGCCGTGACGCGCGGACTGTCCACGGGACTGGTCGAGGCGCGCGACTGGGCGTCGGGCACATCGAGCCGGTCCAGCAAGCTGATCCACGGTGGCCTGCGCTATCTGGAGATGCTCGACTTCGCACTCGTACGGGAGGCGCTGAAGGAGCGTGGGCTGCTGCTGGAGCGGCTGGCTCCGCATCTCGTGAAGCCCGTGCCCTTCCTGTACCCGCTCCAGCACAAGGGCTGGGAACGGCTGTACGCCGGTTCGGGCGTCGCGCTCTACGACGCGATGTCCATGGCCCGCGGGCATGGCCGGGGCCTGCCGACGCACCGCCATCTGACCCGCGGCCACGCCCTGCGGGTCGCTCCCGCCTTGAAGAAGGACGCGCTGGTCGGCGCGTTGCAGTACTACGACGCCCAGATGGACGACGCCCGCTTCGTCGCCACTCTCGTGCGCACGGCCGTGGCCTACGGGGCCAAGGCGGCCAACCGCGCGCGGGTGACGGGTTTCCTGCGCGAGGGCGAGCGCGTCGTGGGCGCGCGGGTGCAGGACGTCGAGGGGGGCGGGGAGTACGAGATCCGCGCCCGGCAGGTCGTCAACGCCACCGGTGTGTGGACCGACGACACCCAGGCGATGGTGGGAGAGCGCGGGCAGTTCCACGTCCGCGCCTCCAAGGGCATCCACCTCGTCGTGCCGAGGGACCGGATCAGCTCCTCCACCGGTCTGATCCTGCGCACCGAGAAGTCCGTGCTGTTCGTCATCCCCTGGGGCCGGCACTGGATCGTCGGCACCACCGACACCGACTGGGACCTCGACAAGACCCACCCGGCCGCCTCCAGCGCGGACATCGACTATCTGCTGGAGCATGTGAACTCGGTCCTGCGGGTGCCGCTGACCCGCGACGACGTCGAGGGCGTGTACGCCGGGCTGCGGCCGCTGCTGGCCGGCGAGTCCGACGCCACCAGCAAGCTGTCGCGGGAGCACACCGTCGCGCATCCGGTGCCGGGCCTGGTGGTCGTGGCGGGCGGCAAGTACACGACATACCGGGTGATGGCGAAGGACGCGGTCGACGAGGCGGTGCGCGGGCTCGACCAGCGGGTCGCCGACTGCGTCACGGAGGACGTGCCGCTGATCGGCGCGGAGGGCTACCGGGCGCTGTGGAACGCGCGGGCGCGGATCGCCGCGCGGACCGGCCTGCACGTGGTGCGGGTGGAGCATCTGCTGAACCGCTTCGGGGCGATGGCGGAGGAGTTGCTTGACCTCATCGCCGCCGACCCGACGCTGGGCGAGCCGCTCCAGTTCGCCGACGACTATCTGCGCGCCGAGATCGTCTACGCCGCCTCGCACGAGGGAGCACGGCACCTGGACGACGTCCTGACGCGCCGCACCCGCATCTCCATCGAGACCTTCGACCGGGGCACGCGCAGCGCCCGTGAGGCCGCCGAGCTGATGGCGCCGGTCCTCGGCTGGGACAAGGACCACATCGAGCGCGAGGTCCAGCACTACGAGAAGCGGGTGGAGGCCGAGCGGGAGTCCCAGCGCCAGCCCGACGACCTGACGGCGGACGCGGCACGCCTGGGAGCGCCGGACATCGTGCCGCTCTGACTCCCCCTTCCTGTCTCCTTCCTGCCCCTTTCCTGTCTGCTTCCTGTCCGGCCGGGTTCGGCTTTCGCAGGGCCGTTTCACCCGAACGGGTGTGGTGATCCGGGATCCCTGTTCGGAACCGGCCCGTTCTACGGATTGCGAGGGCAGAACTCGGCGGCGAGCATGGCCGGTTCGAGGGCGGGGTCTGCGATCGCCGTCGTGTTCACCCGAAACGTGAGGACACGCCGACCGTCGACGGTGGCCGCGGTGCGCACGTAGCTGCCGGAGATCCGGCCGTTGTGTCCCCACACCGTGATGCCGCACGGGAGCTTCGCGGGGAACAGGCCCATGCCGTACGAGCCGTGTGCGGTACGGGTGTCGAGCATCTCGCGCAGCCGGCGCGGGGGCAGCAGATCGCCGCCGAGCAGCGCCGCGTAGAAGCGGTTCAGGTCGGCGAGCGTGGTCACCAGCTCACCCGCGGCCCCGGCCACCCGCGGGTCGAGTTCGGTGACGTCGGTCCCGTCCGGGTCGTAGGCGCGGCCGTGCGGGGAGGGCAGGGCGGTGCGGGAGCCGGGGAAGGAGGTGCCCGTCAGACGCAGGGGAGAGATGATCCGCCGTTCGGCCTCCGTGGCGTACGAGCGGCCGGTGACCTGCTCGACCACCAGGCCGAGCAGAACGTAGTTGGTGTTGGAGTAGGCGAAGTGGCCCGGGTCGGCCGGAGGGTGGGTGACAGCGATACGGACGGCTTGCAGCGGGAGGACGGGCACGGTGCCCTCGGTGTCCCGGGTGAAGTCGTACAGGCCGCTGGTGTGGGTGAGCAGGGAACGCAGGGTCAGCGCGCGCCCGTCGTTGCCCGCCCCGCGCACCAGGCCCGGCAGGTGCGACTCCACCGTGTCGGACAGTGACAGCCGGTGCTCGGCGGCCAGTTGGAGCACGAGGGTCGCGAGGAAGGTCTTGGTGATGCTGCCGGCCCGGAAGCGGTCGGACCGGGAGATGCCCGGGCCCGCCTGCGCGTAGCGGGTGCCGCTCTCCTCACGGGTCAGCAGGGCGGCGGCGGGCGCCTTGCCCCGGGTGAGGAGCAGCGGGAGGAGGGAGTCCGTGGGCGGTACGGGGGCCGCCTGGGAGCCGGTCGCGAACAGGCCGAGGAGCGTGAGGGCCACGGGCAGGGCCACCATGCTCCGCAGCGGTCGCATCACGACTCCTCCTTTCTTCTCTCCTCCCCCGGCAGGCTCATCATCCAGGGCCGGTCCCGCCCGACTTCATCCGGTCCCCGCCCCGCTCAAGGGGCTCGTGGGGGCTCCGTGGCCGGAGCGTGCTGCACCTTCTGGCCGAAATGCACCGCTCCTGAGTGCGGCCGGGAGGGCATGAGGGGCACCCTGGGCGTCGGGCACTTGTCGGGTGAGGGACAATGGAGGCTCTGTCAGGGCGGGTTGCATGAGGGGACGCATGTCGGAGGCGGAGCGGGCGGGAGCATCCCGTCAGGACAAGAGCGCACGTCTCCTCGCCGGGCGGTACCGGCTGGGAGATGTACTCGGCCGCGGCGGCATGGGGACGGTGTGGCGCGCCGAGGACGAGACCCTCGGACGCACGGTCGCCGTCAAGGAGCTGCGGTTCCCGGGGAACATCGACGAGGACGAGAAGCGCCGGCTGATCACGCGGACACTGCGCGAGGCCAAGGCCATCGCGCGGATCCGCAACAACAGCGCGGTGACGGTCTTCGACGTGGTCGAGGAGGACGACCGGCCGTGGATCGTGATGGAACTCGTCGAGGGCAAGTCGCTCGCCGAGGTCATCCGTGAGGACGGCGTGCTGGAGCCGAGGCGTGCGGCGGAGGTCGGGCTGGCCATTCTCGACGTGCTGCGTTCGGCGCACCGCGAGGGCATCCTGCACCGTGACGTGAAGCCGTCGAACGTGCTGATCGCCGAGGACGGCCGGGTCGTGCTCACCGACTTCGGCATCGCGCAGGTCGAGGGCGATCCGTCGATCACCTCCACCGGCATGCTCGTCGGCGCGCCCTCGTACATCTCCCCCGAGCGGGCCCGCGGTCACAAGCCGGGCCCGGCGGCCGACCTGTGGTCGCTCGGCGGTCTCCTGTACGCGGCGGTCGAGGGCTCGCCCCCGTACGACAAGGGTTCGGCGATCGCCACGCTCACCGCCGTGATGACGGAGCAGTTGGAGGAGCCGAAGAACGCGGGTCCGCTGAAGGACGTCATCTACGGCCTGCTCACCAAGGATCCCGCGCGGCGGCTCGACGACGCCGGTGCGCGGGCGATGTTCAACGCGGTGCTGCACGCGCCCGAACCGCGGCACGCCGAGCCGGCGGACGCGACGAAGGTCGTGCCGTTGCCGGCGCTGCCGGACACCGCCGCAGGCAGGGGGAGCTCGGCGGGCGCGGAGGCGGGCGAGAAGCTGCGCGGCGCGTTTCGCTCCGTGCGCAAGGCCGCCGTCGCGGCGGGCGCCGCGACCTCGGCGGCCGCAGCCCGTGCCAAGTCGGCGAACGGTACGGGCGCTTCCGGTTCGGTGGGCGCGCCCGAGGCGCAGCGGAGCGAGGAGCGCGAGGGTGGTGCGGCCCGGGGTAGCGGGGCAGCAGCTTCCGCCGCCGCGCCGTCCGCCGCCGCGCCTGCGGCCCAGGCATCCCGGGGCACGACGGGATCGGCGTCGGCTTCGGCGCCCGGGCCGTCTGCCCGGCCGACGTCCAGGCCGGTGTCCGGTGCGACGCAGGCGTCCGCGTCCGTGCCGGCGGCTCGTTCCGGTTCCGGATCGGGTTCGGGTGCAGGCGCCGGCGCCGGCGCAGGTGCGGGTGCTGGTACCGGTTCCGGTTCCGGTTCCGGGGGCAATGGCGGGGGCGCCGGGCGGAGTTCCGGGTGGCCCGTGATGACGCCGCCGGATCTGCCGCAGCGGCATGTGCCCAGGGCGCCGCTGACCGATGTGGTGCCCAAGCGGACGCTGGTGATCATCGCCGTGGTCGTGGCGCTCGCGGTGCTCGGTACCGTGCTGGCCCTCACCCTCGGTGGCGACGACGACACCGCCGGCGGTGCGAAGGGCGGTGCTTCCGGGGCGGTGGCCGGCGGGAGCGCGAGCGCGAAGGCCGACACCAAGGAGGACGAGGACAACGGGACCCGTACGGACGGGTCGTCGCCCTCGCAGTCCGCCGCGTCGTCCGGTTCCGCTTCGGGCGACACCTCCGCGGCCGGGGGGGCCGGATCCGGCGTCACCGCGTCCGAGAGCAGTGGTGCGGCGGCGACGCACAAGGGCGGTCAGGGGTACACGATCGGGCTGCCCACGGGGTGGAAGTACGGGTCCTCGGACTCCGCGGGCGACCGTTTCACCGGGCCCGACGGACAGAAGCTGCTCGTCGCCTGGACGACCACGCCCAAGGACGACCCCGTCGCCGACTGGAAGAACCAGGAGCGCTACATGACGCGCTCGCAGTACAAGAAGATCGGAATAGAGCAGGTGGACTACCGCGGCTGGAACACGGCCGACTGGGAGTTCACCTACACGGACGGCGGGACGGCGTACCGCACCATCGACCGCGGGTTCGTCGTGAACGACGGTCTCGGGTACGCGCTGATGTACACGGCGAAGTCCGCCGCGTGGGGTACCGACCTGCGGCAGACCACCTGGACGACGCTGACGAACACCTTCACGCCCAAGAAGTAGCGGTCGCCGAGTAGCCGTGTTCGGGCGTGAGATCTGGCATCCCCTCTTTGCGGGTTGCCTCCGGCACGTATCGTGAGTGCCTGCGGACCGTACGCATCCAGCTATTCGGCCGGATACGGCGGTAACGGCACGCAACGCGAACGGAATTGACCGACCGGGCGGCCGGGGGAGGCAACGTGGACGACTACGCGGGTCGAGTACTCGTCGACCGTTACCGCCTGCCGTTGCCCCCCTCCGACGAGTACGAACTCACCGAGACACGCGCCTTCGACACCTACAGCGGGCAGGAAGTCCTGGTCCGCCAGGTGCCGTTGCCTGAGGTCGTCGAGGCCGAGGTGCTCGACGCGGAGGGGTTGCCCGAGGGGTTCACGGCGCGGGAACGCGGGGCGCGGCGGCCGAGACCCCGGGGCGTGGGCGAGGGCGAGGGGACGCGACGGCCCGCCGACCCCGTCGTCCGGCGTGCCCTGGAGGCGGCGCAGGCCACGGCGAGCATTCCCGACCATCCGCGGCTCGACCAGGTCTTCGACGTGTTCGCCGAGGGCGGCTCGCTGTGGATAGTGAGTGAACTGGTGGCGGCACGGCCGCTGGCGGCACTGCTCGCCGAGAAGCCCCTGACGCCGTACCGGGCGGCCGAGGTCGCCTCCGACGTGCTCATGGCGCTGCGGGTGCTGCACGGTCACGGCTGGGTGCACCGGAACATCACCGCCCGCACGGTCCTGGTCTGCGACGACGGGCGGGTCATGCTGACCGGCCTGGCGGTCGGCGCGGCGGAAGAGGCGCTGTGCGGGTACGACCCGGTGCCGGCGCCGGACGCGACGGAGCGTGAGCAGGGCGTGGCGGGCCGGGGGAACGGAGGCGCGGGCCACGGCGGGAGCGGCGTCGGGCCCCGGGCTTCCGCGACTCCGCCTCAGCAGGACGGCCCGGCCGGTCCCGGCGGCCCGGGCGGCTTCGGTGGGCTCGGTGGTTTTGTCGGGGTCGGCTCCGGTGGCGGCGGGTTCGGTTCCGGTGCGGTCGATCCCGAGGCCGCCCGGCGGGCTGCCATAGAGGCGCGGGCGTCCGGTGCGTTGCCGGTGCCGGCGGGCGAACCGTCCGGGGGCGGCGGGGCGTCCGGGGCGGTGGCCCGCAGGGCGCCGATGGAGACCGGCGGAGACATTCGGGCCGCGCGCGCCGGGGCGATCGCCGCGTACCGCGCGGGAGCGCGGGCGGCGGCCCGGGTACAGGAGGCCCAGGAGACGCAGCAGAACGGACGGGCGGCCCTGCCCGGCGCCCGGACCCCGGCCGACGACGGTCGCGGGACCCCGGCCGACGACGGTCGCGGGACCCCGGGAGGCCATCCGCCCGGGCAGATCGCCGACCCCTACGGCGTCTCGGGCGCGCCCGTGCCCGGCCCCGCCGGGTACGGCCAGGGGCAGTCCGCTCACGTCCACACCGCCGGTCCTGGTCCCGGTGGCGCACCGTACGCGGCCCCTCCGGCGTCGCACGCCTCGCTCATGCCCGTCCCCGGTGCGCAGGTTCCCGCGCAGGGGCAGGGCCCGCCGGGTGAGGCGCGGGGCGCGGCCCGTTGGGACGAGCCGGCGGCCGGGGCGACCGGGAGCGTCGCGCGGCGCGGGCCCGGCACCGCGCTGGCCGCCGAACGGGCGCGTCAGGCGCGGATGGCCGTGGTCGGGCCGGTCACCGAACGGTGGGCGCCCGAGCAGGCCGGACCGGTGCACGAGAACTGGCAGCTGGCCGCGCCGATCGGTCCCGCGACCGACCTGTGGGCGCTGGGCGCGCTGCTCTTCCGGGCCGTACAGGGGCATGCGCCCTACCCGGAGGAGTCGACGGCCGAGCTGGTGCAGCTGGTGTGCGCCGAGCCGCCGGCCTTCGCCGAGGAGTGCGGACCGCTCAGGCCGGTCGTGGAGTCGCTGCTGCGTCAGGACCCGACCGAGCGCCTCGGGTTCGAGGAACTGCGGGGCTGGCTGCGCTCGCTGGTGCGGTCCGCGCCGGAGCCGGAGGCGGGCACGTATGTCGTCGCCGCGCCGCCGACCGATCCGCGCCGGCTGCCGATCGTCCGCCGCCGGGGCGAACTGGTGCGCAGGCGGCGCGCCGGTCTGCCCGCCCCCCACGGGCGGCACAAACGGGGCCGGCCTGAGACGAAGGGTTCGCCCCGCAGCCTCGGCCGCACCCTGCTGGTGCTGATCCTGCTCGTGCTGGCCGGGGCGGTCGCGTACGCCCTGCTGTTCATGCCCAAGGCGGACGAGGAGGGCGCGGCCGGTTCGGACGGTTCGCAGCGGACCGGGGCCACCGGGGCGTCGGGCGGACAGGCGCCCGAGGCGAGCAGCGAACCCCGGCCCGACCAGACCTCGCCGGGCGCCGGCGCCTCCCCGTCCTCGGCGTCCTCGGGAGCGGAGGCCACCCAGACGCAGACCGGCGGGTCCGGGGCGGAGGCCGCCGACGGGTTCACCGTCCGGGCGGACGACGCCGGCTTCCGGGTGGCCGTGGCCAACGGCTGGGACCGCACCCCGAAGAACGGGCGCGGCCAGGTCGTGTACGCGCACGGCGACTTCCAGCTGATCGTCGTACCCGGACGCGACAGCGCGTCGTCGAACGGCAGCGACCCGATGGTCTACCAGCGGGAGAAGGAGAGCGAGCTCCAGCCGTACCGTGACTCCAGCTGGGCGACGGCCTCCGGACTGCGCACGACGACGGTGGGCGCGCGGACCATGGCCGAGGGGCAGTTCACCTGGACCGACGGCGGCGGGCGGGCGCTGTACGTCCGCAATATCGCGATCCTCATCTCGGGGCGGTACCACATCGTGCAGGTCAGGGGCCCGGAGGCCGAGCGGGACGAGGTCACCCGGCTGTTCGAGCAGGCGTCGGCCACCTACCAGTACACCGGCTGAGCGTCCGCCCGGTCGCGGTCGGTTCCCGCCAGGCCGTGGAAGCGACAACCGTCACAGTGCTGTCACCTTGGCACCCCGCTGGTTCCCCGGAAGCTGCCCGGTCTTTAGGCTGGCGTTGTCAAGAGCATTGCGGGGCAACGTGAATCAGATGCAGGGCCTGCTCCTGGCGGGTCGCTACCGGCTCGCCGACGCCATCGGGAGCGGCGGTATGGGCCGGGTGTGGCGTGCGCACGACGAGCTGCTCCACCGGGCCGTCGCCATCAAGGAGTTGACTGCCGCGCTCTATGTGGCGGAGAGCGACCAGGCCGTCCTGCTGGCGCGTACCAGGGCGGAGGCCCGCGCGGCCGCGCGGATCAACCACTCCGCCGTGGTCACCGTCCACGACGTGCTCGAGCACGACGGCCGCCCGTGGATCGTGATGGAGCTGGTCGAGGGCCGCTCGCTGGCCGACGCCGTG
>NZ_JBHWUW010000095.1:0-16617 GCF_042737245.1 Streptomyces sp. NPDC060002 | reverse complement strand
CTCTACACCGCGGGCGCCGTCGTCTACGGACTCAAACGCCCCGACCCCTCACCGGCCTGGTTCGGCTTCCACGAGGTCTTCCACGCCCTGACCATAGCCGCCTTCACCGCGCACTACACCGCCATCCTCCTGGCAGCCACATGACGGCGCCCAAGGGATGCCGAAGCGCCGGACTCGGGCGCGGCAGGGCTCTGGCCGCACATGGCCCGAGGGAGGCTGGTGGGCGTGGCGGGTCCCGGGTCCCGTGGTGCAATGTGACCTGTCCGGCACCGGGTTCGGCAAGCTCTTTTGCGCATCCCGGGCGGATTCCTGAGCGTCGTCGAGCAGTTAAGGAGTGGCTGTGACCGCAAGAGGGCCGGACGGCGGGCGGGTCGCTCGTGCCCCAGGGGGCGGGAGCGGCCGGACCGGGGCGATGACTTTGGCGGGGACGTTGGAGGCGGCGGAGGCCGCGGCGCCCGTGGAGTCGCTCGACGTGGTCGCGCGCATGCTCAAGGAGCGCCTCGGGGCCGTGTCGGTGTCGTTCCTGATCACCGACTTCACCGGCAGTTCGGTCGTACGGCTGGGGGCGGCGGGCAGCATCGATACCGATGAACCCGCCCGGCGCATCACGCTGCGGGGCACCCTGTACGACGATGTGATCCGCACCCAGCGGCCGAGTGTGGAGGACAAGGGCGAGAGCGCGCTGGTGCGGATCGTCGCCCCGGTGACCAACCGCGGGGACGCCATCGGACTCCTCGAACTGTTCCTGCCCGCGGCGCCGGACGCGGAGGCGATGCGCGAGATCGGCGAGACCGCGCACGCCCTGGCGTACCTCGTCATCGCGAACCGTTCCTACACCGACGTGTACCAGTGGGGCCGCCGCACCACCCCGCTGAGCCTGGCCGCGGAGATCCAGCACCGGCTGCTCCCGGCGTCGCTGGCGTGCGAGGCCGCGCAGTTCGCGGTGGCCGGGGCGCTGGAACCGGCCGACCACGTCGGGGGTGACACCTTCGACTACGTGATCGACCGGGACACCGTCCAGCTCTCGGTCACCGATGCCATGGGTCACGATGTCGCCGCCGCGCTGCTGGCCACCCTTGCGGTGAGTGCCCTGCGCCGGGCACGGCGGGCCGGTGCCGACCTCGCAGAACAGGCCCGCCAGGCCGACGAGGCCATGCACGAGCACGGCCACAAGGGTTACGTCACCGGCCAGCTCCTGCGCATCAGCCTGATCGACGGCACGACCGAGTTCATCAACGCCGGGCACCCCTGGCCGCTGCGGATGCGGAACGGCCAGGTACAGGAGGTCACCCCGAAGATCGATACGCCGTTCGGCTTCCCTGTCCCTCACACCTACCGGGTCCAGTCGCTGGACCTGCGGCCGGGCGACCGGCTGGTGATGCTGACCGACGGCATGCTGGAGCGCAACGCAGGCAGCCTCGATCTGTCCGACCTCATCGTGCGCACCCGCGCTTTGCATCCCCGCGAGGCCGCCCGCACCCTCATCGCGGCGATCGTCGACGCCAACGACGGCCACCTGCAGGACGACGCGACCGTCATGTGCCTGGACTGGCACGGTGTCGGCCACTCCGAGCGTGACGCCGCCACCGGCGCCAACCTCACCGACGCCTCACGCCCGTCCAGGACGAAACGGACCACTCCCGGGCGATGATTCTGGGTGAGTGTTGCGGGCAACCACAACGACCAGAAACCGTCGGATCTTTGGCCTGCGGAACGCCCGTCCGCTCGTACCAGTCACCGCGACGGCCGATCTCGTAATCGGGGACGCCTTTGAGCAAGCCCACAAGACCCGCGACTACGGCCCCATCGTGCTAGTGGACAGTCCGAGGAAGTAATCCTGCATCGGGCCGAACACATCGATCAGCTCGGTGAGTGGTGCTCCGTCGACGGGCGGGATCGGAGTCGAGGTCTTGTGCCCTCAGCCCAAGCTGCCGGCGGTACGACCAAGTACGGTGCGGAACCGCGCTCCGCGCCGTCGGAGAGCGGGCGGTCGACATGCCAGAGGTCGCGTACGGACTCCACGTAGAAATCCACGTCTTCCCGGCCCGCTGCGCCCACCCGCAGCCCCACAAACAGTGGCGCCATGCGTTCGGTACAGGCGGCTACGTACAGACGGACCATCTCTCCGTCCCCGCCGCGAAGGGTCCCCGTGACGGCCTCTTCCACCAGCTTTTTCACGTCCTCACCTTTCCTCTAAGCCGTCCGTATGGCCGTCATGCTCGCAGGAGGCTGGCGCGTTCCAGCGCCTGGGGCACCACCAGCACCGCGACAAGGTCAGCGCTCCGCATATGTGACTGAGCGCTGAAAGGTTGGGCTGCAGGAGTCAGTGGCCGCTGAGGCCCCATGCGTCGAGTCCGCCTTAGACATGGGCCTCCAGGCAGTGGGGGGCGGCGAAGCCGACGGCTCCGCCGCGGTAGATGGCGATGAGCGAGTCCTTGCCTCGCCACCAGGTGTCGGTCACGCCTTGGACTTCTGGCACCGGCTCGAATCCGTCGAGGTCCACCTGTTTGACGGCGTCGCCCTTGATCTTCGTGACGGTCTTGGCCCAGTAGCCCGCGTGGTGGGCCAGTGCCAGGGCTTCCACCCATCCCTCCGTGCTGGCGTGCAGAGGTGTCCAGTGGTCGGCGTCGATTCCGAACTCGCCTCCGGGCCCGTCCGCCGGCTGGCTTCCAGGAGCGAGATGATCTCGGCCGGGAGCGAGCGACCTTTCCACTTCTCCCCTTCTGCGAGGAGGGAGCCGTCCAGCAGGTCGCCGGGAAGGTCGCTGCTCGCGTGGTGAGCCTGCTGCTCAGCGGCCCGCAGAAGCCAGACCTGGAACTCGTGGTCCCGGGCGACCCACCCACGCGGATCGTCCCAGCCGCGGATGAGAGCGTCGTGGATGAGCTCCGCCGCCGGTTCGCCACCGGGCTCACCGGGAGATGTGGTGGTGCCAGTTGCAATGACGCGGTTACGGGTCAGGACCGCCAGAACGGCATCGAAGGCGGCGTTGGCGGCCGGGCCTGTGAGTCCCCGGTCGGTGGCCGGAGCACGGAGGCGGCTGAGAGGGACGAGCTGGCGAGTGGCCGGGATGCCATTGGCGTCGTCGGTGGGCCGGACCAGTGCGGTGAGGATCCGTCGCGCGGTGGGGCGCGGTGGTGGATACGCGTGACCGGTGTACGCGGCGCCGTACGAGGGCTTCGCCGCTGACCGCGCAGAGCTGGATGGCGGCCTCGGGATAGATATGCCGGCCCCACTGCCCCAGGGGGGATGGGGGTGGGGCCGGCACGCGCTCGAACGGCCGGGGGGACAGCGCTGCGTCGAGCTCGTAGTCGCCTGCTGCCCCCGGCCGGGAGTTGTACTCACGCTTTCGGCGCTCATCTCACTCCCACCACGACGGCAGCAGCCGCGGCCTGCCCGTCGTCCGCCACCTCGTCGATGCCTTTGGCGCGGGCTGGCGACGGGAGCCGGGGCGCGGCAGTTCCCGGGATTGCGAGGGCTACCGGCGCCGGAGCTTGGTGCGAAACTTCGCATCCCGGGAACCTCTTGACCCGCGCGGGACGACCTGGAGCACCGCTGGGTGCACGGCCGGTCGCCAGGCGATGCACCGTGCCCGACGTCCCGGCCCGGTCACGGGGGATGTGCACGTGCCGGCGGTCGTACGTGTACGCCCTGCCCTGCGACGTGCGCCTCCGGGCTCCCTGCGCTGGCACCCGGTTGCCGACGCCTCACGTCCCGGCCGAGCCGGACAGTGCGCCCAGGCGGTCACGGAGGTGGTGCAGGACGGAGCGGGCGGTGTCCGGGCCGTGATAGGCCGTCTCGTGGCGCAGTGCCCCCGACAGTCGGGCGTCCTGCGTCATGGTGAGGCTGAGCGAGAGCGTGGCCGCCGCCGCGTCGGACGCCTGGCGGGTGGCGTAGGTCAAACGGGAGAAGTCCTGGCGTATGGGCATGACGTCGGTGCGCATCCCGTGCATCGGGGTGGCGTCGTCGCGCTGCCGGTCCAGGGCCCAGCCGGTCACCCCGTGCAGGCGCAGCGCGGCGTGCCCGAGGGCGTACCGAAAGAAGCCGGCGCAGCCGCTGCGGCCCAGCACGGTCTCGGCGAGCAGCCCGAACGGCAGGTCGACGGTGGCCGAGGCCTCGCGGACGGCCTCGTGCGCCTGCCGCAGCAGCCGGTGCCCGCCGCCCTGCGACACGTCCACCGGGATCTGCACCATGTTGGCGAAGTCACCGACGGCGGTGCGATGTTCGGGCCGCAGCCGGCCGTGGGACGGCGTGGAGAGGATCATCCTTTCCCGGCCGAAGTGACGGCCGAGGGCGCCGGCGAACGCCGCGGCCAGCAGCGAGTACAGGGAGACCCTGGCGGCCCGGGCGGCGTGCAAAAGTTGCCGGGTCTGCCCGGTGGAGAAGTCGAGGGGTTCCTCGTCGTAGCGGTGGCGCAGCGCCGGGGGCCCGGCGGTACGGCCGGGCAGCAGGTCCCCGGCGCCGTACGCCTGTAACAGCGCGGCCCGGGCGGCCAGTCGGGCTGCGCGGTCGTCCAGGGCGGGTTGGGTGGACTCGGCGCGGATGAGGTCGAGGTAGGAGAAGGCGGGCCGCAGCGGCACCCCGGCGGCCACCCTCCGGTTGTACGCGCGGGCCAGGTCGCCGAGGAAGAGGCGGTGGCTGGCCGCGTCGAACACCAGGTGGTGGAAGCTGGTCAGCAGGACGTGGTGGTCGGGGGCCGCGCACAGCAGGTAGGCGCGTCCCAGGGCTTCGGTGACGTCGAAGGGGCGGATGCTGAGGTCCACCAGGAGCGCGTACGGCCGCGCGGGCAGCACGGCCTCCTCCAGCGGCAGAGGCGTTGCGCGAAGCGTCTGGTGGGGCCGGATGACGTCGGCGGCCCGCTCCGGCGGCCCGTCCAGCCGCAGGCGCAGGGCGTCGTGGTGGAGTGTGACCTCGGCGAAGGCCTCCCGCAGCGCGCCGGCGTCCAGCGGCCCCAGGAGCCGCAGGGCGGTCGAGCAGTCGATCGAGACCACCGCGGGATAGGGCTTGCCGTGGCAGCGCTCCCACTCCCAGCACAATTCCTGGCGCGAGGAGAGCGGAAGTGCCGGGTGCCGGGGACCGGTGGTCGTTTTCATGCCCTGCCTTGGGGTCGGGTACTGCGGGACAGAGTGGGGGCCGACGCCGGTTCTGCGAGGAAGGCGCCGTCGGCGGTCAGGTGGTGAAACCGCCTCACCAGTCAGCCTGCCGTCTGCACATGCTTCAGGACCCGCTCGCGCACGAGGTCACTGCGAACCGCCGGATCGACGTCCGTCGGCAGCGATTCGAATGCGTCGGCTCTGGCCGCGAGGGCCTCGAAGCACCACTGCCGACGCAGAGCTGGCGCTCCCGGGAGAACGCTAGCGGGTTCGGGCGCCCACCGAATGCCGGGAGGGCCGGCAGGCCGAGGAACAGACGAAGCTGATTCGCCAGGTTGTCGCCCGCCTGCGGCGGGCGACGTCGTGGTGCTTCTCGCGTGGGGCCCTGCTGCGGTGACACTCTGGAGGCCGGGGGTTCGGGGGGAGGCTGACAATGGCACAGGGGCCGGTGTCACGGCAGGAACTCATCCGCCAGCGGCGCAGTGGAGGGTTTGTCGGGCGACGGCGTGAGCTCGCAGTGTTCCGGGAGAACCTCGCCCGCGCTCCGGGGAGCGACGGGTATCAGTTCCTCTTCCATGTGCACGGACTTGCCGGCGTGGGCAAGTCAACCCTGATTCGCCGATGGGAGAGCGTGACCCGGCAGGCCGGAGGCGTCACCGCCGTCGTCGGGGAGGAGGCGCACAGCGCTATCGAGGCGATGGAGACGGTCAGCGCCCGACTGGCAGGACAGGGATGCCCGCTGAAGTCGTTCGACAAGCAGCTGGCCGTCTACCGTCAGAAGTGTCACGAGGCCGAGGCAGCCGCAGCCGTGCCCCTGCCGGGAGATGAGAGCGGCGGCGCGACGCTGACCGCATCTGCAGCCAGCACGATCATTGCCCAGATCGGCGTAGCGGGTCTCGCGCTCGTTCCGGGCGCCAGCGCGCTTACCGGCGCGGTCCGCCCCGACCAGATGGCCGCTGGCCTGGACCGGGCACGCGCGGCAGTCGGGAACCGGCTGCGCAGCCACGAAGACGTGCGGCTCGTGCTGTCGCCTCTGAAGGTGCTCACCCCGTCCTTCCTTGCCGACCTGAGTGAAGTGGCCGAACGCAGGCCGTGGGTGGTGATCTTCTTCGACACCTACGAGCGCACGGCCCCCATGTTGGACGCCTGGTTGCGGGATGTGCTGCTCACCGAGGCCTACGGGGCCGTGCCAGTGAATGTCCAAGCCGTCCTGTGCGGACAGGGACGCCTGAATGCAGCGTGCTGGGAGGACAGCCTCGACCTCATCGATGAGATCCCGCTCGAGCCGTTCACCGAGGAAGAGTCCCGGGCCCTGCTCACTGCCCAGGGCGTCACCGACGAGCAGGTGACGGACCTTATCCTGCGGCTTTCGGGACGGCTCCCGGTGCTGCTGGACGCGCTCGCCAGAAGCCGCCCGCAGGACGTGGATGCCGTCGGCGACCCTTCCGGCACCGCGGTCGAGCGCTTCCTGAGGTGGGAAAGGGATCCCGTCCATCGCAACACGATCCTCGCCTGCGCGTACCCCTTGCGGATCGACGACGACATCTATCGCGTCCTCGCCCCGGCCGCTGCCGACGACGACGGACTGCGCCGCCTGCGCGAACTGCCCTTCGTCACCGGCCAGCCGGGGCAGTACCGCTACCACGACGTGATCCGCTCATCCATGCTGCGTCTGCAGCGCTCACACTCTCCTGCTGACTGGCGCCGCCGCCACACCGAACTGGCCGGGGCCTTCGCCGCCTGGCGCCGCGAGCAGGAAGACCTGCTCGGACCCAACGGACGCTGGGACGACCCCGTGTGGCACGACCACCTGCTGAACGAGAGCTACCACCTACTCTGCGCCCAGGCCCCGGACGCGCAGCCGGAAGCACTCCACAACACGGTGTGCGCCAGTGCCCACAGTGCGGAATCACTGCGCCGCTGGGCCCAGTTGCTCGTCCAGGCAGGCCAGGACAGCGCAACCGACGACCTCACACGGACCGGGCAGCGCCTTCTGGAGCTCTCCACCCAGCCGTCCGGAGAGGCAGCAGCGCTCACGTTCCTGCTGTCCCTGCCTGCCCTGGGAGAACGAGGACAGGCTCTCGCCTACGCGCTGCGCGGCCGAGACCACCGACTCGAGGGCCGGAACGATCAGGCGCTCGAGGACTACACCACCGCGCTGAGCCTGAACCCTGACCTGACCCGCGCCTACGCCGGCCGAGGGCACACTCATAGCCAGATGCGCCACTACCAGGCCGCCTCCAACGACTACGACCAGGCCGTCAGGATCGCCCCCGACGACCCCCTGCATCTGGTCAACCGCGGTTCCGGCCGACTCAACCTGCGCCTCTACGACGGCGCCCTCGAGGACTTCGACCGAGCCCTCACTCTGGACCGCAGCAGCGTCCGAGCCGTGACTTTCCGAGGCCTGACGTACCACCGCATGCACAGGCACCGGGCCGCCCTGGCCGACTTTACGAGCGCCCTCACCCTCAACCCGGACTACGCATGGGCCTACGCCGCTCGCGGGGACGTCCACCTGAGCCTGGGACACACCGAGACCGCGCTCACAGACCTCGACCGCTCGCTCACGCTGGAACCCGACGCCGCATGGCCGCGCTGCTGGCGCGGTGAGACACACCGCGCCCTGGGACACCACGCGCAGGCCCTTGCCGACTTCGAGCACGCCATCGCGCTGCACCCTGAGTGCGGGTGGTTCCACTACCAGAGTGCCCTCGTCATGCGCCTGACCGGCGCTCCTGAGCAGAGCGAGCGATGGAGGCGGGCCCGAGTGATCTACCAAGCGCAGGCCGCTGCGGCGGAAGGGGGCGACCTGGCGCGGAGCAACCTGCTGGTGGTGCTGTGCGCGCTGCCCGACTGGGAAGGCGCAGAAAACCAGTTGGAGCTCTTCTTGTCGTGTTCGCCCTCCTGGCACCAGATCAGAGAGGCCATTGACGATCTGGAGGACCTCCGGCGCGCGGTATTCGTCGATACGCAGCGGCTCGCCCCGATCCTCGGCCGACTCCGGGGAGCACTGCAGCGGAGCTGACCGCGCCCCCACGGCGCATCGTGGGCAGCCTGCGGCTGTTGTCCGGGGCAGCGGTCACGCCTTGCGCATGAGAGGGGCTACGGCAGCCCGGGCGGCCATCCCGGCCGCCTGCTGTGTACAGGCGTCCTGCGAAGATGCCGTCATCTCGCCGGCTATGAGTCCGGTGTACGGAGATCCGGATTCCGTAATTCCGGCAAAGGTGAGGTTCCTTTTGTTCGGGGAATAGGAGGTTCGTTGCGAATTCGATAACAATGAGAAGACTACCTGTAAATGCTGGTGAAAATTTAGGATGGTGGGTGCATGGCGTCACTGGAGCGCTTGAAGGAGATTCTGGGAGCGCCTCCGGTAAGTCCTGAGAGTGACTTTCTGGGCGTGGAGAGTGGATGAGTGAATATGTGCGCGATGCTGAAGATGTTATTCCAAGGGATGTACTCCCCGAAGTTGGCGGGATGCTTCATCGGGGGCACTCGATTGAAGGAGACAAATTCTTCCTTGAGTATCGAGAGGGGGGTAAGTGGACTGTGTCTGCATTCCGGAGGAACTGGGGTGACTGGTACGAGAGCGATGACGGCCTCATTGACTGGATGGTGAAGGTCTTTGAGGGGAAGTGTGCCGCGGATTGGATGCCTGAATGGCCGGCAGTTCACTGGTTTGAGGGGAGTAGCTGACAACGGTTCTGAATGCGACGCCGGGGCGGCGTCTGCATTAACTTCACACTTACGTCAGACGCCACCGTGGCTCGTGCTCGTGCTCGAGATCCACAGCCACGAGGGACGATCATGCCTGCAGGTCGGCCGCGCTCCATACCGGCCCATCCGAGAGCGGCGGTCGGCTGCCTGGCCCGGTCTTCCAGCTAGTGGGCGTGTCATCCCAATGGGGCGATGTGCGGCACAGCGGATCAGGCAAGACTTTCGCGAAGCCCAACTTCGCCCCGGAGGTTCCATGTCGAAAAGCGGCGCGCCTCGCATCGACGTTCCGCGCGAGGCCCCGGCGCGGGCGTCGCTCGTCTTGACGTCCCTGATCATCGTTGCCGCCGTGGCCAACTTGAACCTGTCGGTGGCCAATGTGGCACTGCCCGCGATCGGGAAGGCCTTCGACTCCTCCCAGGCCGCGCTGAACCTGATCGCCGTGGGCTACTCCCTCGGCCTGGCCGCATCGGTGCTCTATCTGGGTGCGGTCGGCGACCGTCACGGCCGCAAGCTGCTGCTGCTCCTCGGCATCGCTCTGTCCATCCCCGCCTGCCTGCTCGCCGCGTACGCGCCGAACGACACCGTCCTCGTGGCGGCCCGGAGCCTCGGCGGGCTCTCGGCCGGCATGGCCTACCCGACCACTCTGGCGCTGATCACCGCCCTGTGGGCGGGGTCGGCGCGGACGAAGTCGATTGCGCTGTGGTCGGCCCTGGGCGGAGGCATCTCCATGCTCGGGCCGGTGATCGCGGGCGCCCTGCTCGAACGCTTCTACTGGGGGTCGGTGTTCCTGATCACCCTGCCCCTTGCCGTGGTCGCCCTGGTCATGGCCCTGCTGTTCGTCCCCGCGCATGCCAACGAGTCGGCCGAACCGGTGGACAACCTCGGCGGCATCCTCTCCGTCTTCCTGGTCGCGGGACTGGTGTTGGCGATCAATTTCGCCGCCGTCCCCGACCAGGGGTCACTGGTCGTCGGCCTCGCCGTGATCGCCCTGGCTGCCGGAGCGGCGTTCTTCTGGCGTCAGCGCCGGGCTCCAAACCCGTTGTACGACCTCCACATCGCCGGCCGGCGCACCTTCTGGGTCGCCGCGTGCGCGGGAATCATCGTATGGGGCTCCATGATGGGGTCGGCGTTCATCAGCCAGCAGTACCTGCAGAACGTGCTCGAGTACAGCCCCGTCGAAGCCGGCGCCGCCATCCTCCCCCTCGTCGTGATGATGGTGCTTGTGGCACCACGGTCCGCGAAGCTGGTCGAGAGACGCGGCGCCCGCACGACCCTGCTGATCGGTTACGCGTTCCTCTTCCTCGCCTTCGCCTGGATGTTGCTGTTCTGGGGCGAGGACAGCGGCTACTGGCAGATCGGCTTCGCCTACGTGCTCATCGGCATCGGCGCCGGCCTCGCCGGGACGCCCTCATCCCACTCGCTGACCGGATCGGTGCCCGTGCGACGGGCCGGCATGGCCTCAGGCACCGCCGACCTGCAACGCGACCTCGGCGGGGCCATCATGCAGTCCGTCATGGGCGTGCTCCTCACCGCCGGCTACGCCTCGGCCTTCAGCGCGGCGATCGCCGCTTCCCCCGAGAGCAAGGACGTGTCGGACCAGGTCCAGAGCGAGCTGACGAAGTCGTTCGCCTCCGCCGGGCAGGTCGCCCAGCAGCACCCCCGCTACGCCGACCAGATCGTCGCGGCAGCACGCAAGTCGTTCCTCCACGGCGACGACTGGGCGTACACCGTCGGCCTGGCCGCGATCGCCCTGGGTGCGCTGCTGATCTTCTTCATGTTCCCGCACCGGGACGCTGAGCGGGAACTCCTACGGCGCTACTGCACCGAGGACTCCGCCCCTGCGGCCACCGAGAGGCCGAGCGGACCGGGAGCCTGAGGCCGGCCGGTCAGCCGGTCGCCGACCGTGTCCGTGCGCGGCCTTGCCCCAGGGCCGTCGAAAGCAGGTCTGAGGACCGGACTGACGCGGGCGAGGATGCGGGCGTGGCCTGCTTGACCAGCCGGGCCGCCACCTGCATCGTCGGAACGCAGCACCGCAGCACCGCAGCACCGCAGCACCGCAGCACCGCCCGACTCTGCCGACCGGCCCGGACCATCCACACGCGGCAGACGGTCCTGACACCCAGGAGCGGCTGATCCTATGGTCGTCGACCTGGTGGTGATCGGTACAGCCGTCGCCTTGGGGCCTTTGCACAACAGCGCCTTCATCCTGCTCCTCTCCTCACGGCGCGGCGTCCGCCAGGGCCTGGCGTCCTGCTGTCGTGGCTGGCCAACCTGATTGGAGTTCGAAACCTGCGCGGCCGAACATCTGACGCTTCAGCATTTTAAAAGTTACGTGGAATCTGCTGGGGGTGATCATGTCTCCCCAGTGCAACCACGGACTTGGGAGATGGCTTGAGCGGCTCGACGGTGCTCATGGAGAAGTGGCCGGTGCTCGGTCGGCACGAGCAAGCGGCAGCTTGGCTGACGGTCTGGACAGATCTCGGACGGGCGCCGCGCACGATCGACGCCTACGGCCGGGGGCTGGCCGAGTATCTGCTGATGAGCGAGCGGGAGGGCGTCGACCCGGTCGCCGCGAACCGTTCCCATATCGCCCTCTAAGTACGGGAGTTGAGCTCTCGGCGGCACCGCCGGGGTGCGAACGTGATCTCGATCGACTCGGGAGTGGGGCTGGCGAACGCGACGATCCAGCAGCGGCTCGTGCCGGTGCGTCTGTTTTACGACTTCCTTATGGAGGAGGGGCTGCGGGATTCCAACCCGGTCGGCCGCGGTCGGTACACGCCCGGCCGGCGGAACGGCGGTCGGCGACTACGTCCAGCGCACGGTCGGCCTGGGGGACCGGCTCGGCAAGCCGCTGGAGGCGCCCACCAAGGCCGGACAGATCACTGCACTCCGTACCTTCTTCCGGGACTGCCAGGAATGGGAGTGGCTGCCCCGCCGCTTCGACCCGCTACGCGCTCCGGCGATCCCCCGCAGCATCACCGCCCTCCTCGGCCCTGATCCACGGGTGATCGCCGACGAGATCTGGGCGAAGCTGTTGTGGGCCGGTCTCAACCTTGATCCCGCGGATCCTCCGCAGACCCGGTCCGGGCACTTCTACCCCTTCGAGCTGGTCCGCGCTGTCACACTGACCTGGCTGTTCTCCGGTCAACGCAGTAACGAGATCGCCCGGTTGAGACTCGGCTGCATCCGCTGGCAGCACGACGGAGCACCCATCGCCGGCGACTGAGAGCAAGTACTGGCCCGCGACGCGATCTGCCTGCTCGACGTCCCCACCCGCAAGACCGGCACCGCCTTCACCAAGCCGGTCGACCCGATCCTCGGCCAGGCCATAGGCGCCTGGCAGGCCGTCCGCCCGGACCAGCCGAAGTTCACCGACCGCCGCACCGGCGAGCACGTCGAGCTGCTGTTCGCCGTCCGCGCCCGCCGCCTCTCCACCAGCTACATCAACAACACCGTCATCCCGATGCTCTGCCGCAAGGCCGGAGTTCCGGACGCCGACGTCCGCGGGAACATCACCAGCCACCGAGCCCGGTCCACCATCGCCGGCCAGCTCTACAACGCCAAGGAACCGATGACGCTGTTCGAGCTGCAAGCCTGGCTCGGACACCGATCGCCGCAATCCACCCAGTACTACGCGAAGATCACCCCGAACGCTCTGTCCAAGGCGTACTCCGAGGCGGGCTGCTTCGAGCGGAACGTCCGCACCATCGAGGTCTTGGTCGACCGGGACGCGGTCGCCTCCGGCGCCGCCGCGACCGGCGAGCCCTGGCAGCACTACGACCTCGAACACGGCTACTGCACCTACACCTTCTTGGAACAGTGCCAGCACCGCATGGCCTGCGCACGCTGCGACTTCTACACCCCCAAGGACTCCACGAGAGCCCAACTCCTGGAAGCCAAAGGCAACTTGCAGAAAATGACTGCAGCGATCCCGCTCACCGACGGAGAACGCGCGGCCGTCGACGACGGCCAAGCCGCTCTGGACCGCCTGCTTGACCGTCGGCCGACACTCCGACACCCGCAGGCCCGACACCCCGCGAACTCGACGTGCCGGCCAGCGCACGCCTTCTGCCACTCATCGCCGTCCGGCAAGGCAGTGCAGGCCCAGCGTCGCGCTGATATCGGAGTGCGAAGTGGCGCGGGAGAGTGTCACAGTCACTGTCGTGACCTTGATGGACGTACTCGTCGGCTTCTCCTGCACTGGTCGGCTCGGGCCCCTGAACTGCGGAATTTCCCTGGCTGAGGCTGAAGACCTTCTCGGCCCGGGGCGCCCGCACCCGGCCCACCGCCTGAAGGGGCCCGATATCGACGGATACCCGTACTCCTGGGACGGGCTGGGGCTGGTGGTCACTCAGCGGACCGTCAGCGGGATCTGGATCAACCTCTGGCCCGGTTCGGCCGCCAAACTTCCGCCGCTCGTCCTGCCTGATTCCGACTCGTTCGAGGCCACCGTCCTCCGCGAGGAACTGGTCGACGCCCTCGACGGCGCTGGCTGCCGGCATGCGGTCAACAGCACTCTCACATTCGGCGAGCAGTCGAGCATCCTCACCCAGCCCGCTGACGTTTGCGCGGTCTTCAGCCTGCCGGGACGGGACAACCACGTGCCGCACCGTGATCGGCACTACCTCGACGTGATTCACAAGCACACGGCTTGACACTGCTGATTCCACAGAATGATCCGGTCGACATGGCCTTCGACGACCCGGACTGCAAGGCATGGGAGCTGTCCTGCGAGAGCCGCCGTCGGCCACGGGCGACGTGCCGCCCTGGAACCGGGGATTGCATCCGTCCGGGTCAGTCGTGATGGCGGTGGGGCCAGGCTCCGGCGAGGGTGGGGTGGCACGACGTTTCTGTCCGCACCCCGTCCCCTGTTCCGAGGAGCATGTCATGTCCGATCGCAATACCCTCATCCGCAGCCTGCACGATGTGGGTCTGGCAGCCTGGTTCGGCGGCTCTCTCATGGGTGCGGTGGGTCTCAACGGGGCAGCAAAGGATCAAAGCGAGACGGCCCGGGCCAGGGCACGGATCGCCTCGTCGGGGTGGGCGAAGTGGACGCCGGTCAACGCCGCGGCCATCGGCGCCCACCTGTTCGGCGGCGGCGGCCTGCTTGCGGTGAACGCACACCGCGTCGCCGCCCAGAAGGGCGTGGGGGCCTCCACCACGGCCAAGACCCTCGTCACCGCCGCGGCACTGGCCGCCACTGCCTACGCCCGCGTCCTGGGCAAGAAAGTCGAGCTGGCTTCTTCCTCCGACCCCCAGGACGCCGAAGAAGCTGCCCGGCATCCGATCGACATCGACACTGCCCAGCGGCATCTGGCCTTCGCTCAGTGGGCGGTGCCGGCCTTGACCGGATGCCTGGTGGTGCTCAACGCCCTGCACGGTGAGCAGCAGCGTCCTGAGGAGCAGCTGCCCGGTATGTGGGAGCGGGCTCGCTCTGCCGCTACCCCCTACATCTCGCAGCACTCTTGAGAGATCTGCTCGAGGCGGGTCGCACCAGTCGATCAACTATCGAGCTCCGGCTGTCTCCGACAGGGAGAGAGACCGTGGTGAGGGCGGTGGACGCGGACTGGAGCCTCGGGTGGCCGGTGGACCGGCAGTGGCACCATGCCGCTGCCGGCCTTGTCGCCCTGGAGTGCCTAGGCGTGGACGCGGGCGCGCCGGAGGGGCGCGCCGGCCTGGTGGAGGCTGGTGAGCGCCTGCCGGTAGGAGGCGATCAGCCCGGTCTCCAGGTAGTCCACGCCCAGTTCCTCGCAATAGCGCCGGACGAGGATACGGGCCTCGCGCAGGTTGGGGCTGGGCATGCTGGGGAACAGGTGATGCTCGATCTGGTGGTTCAGCCCGCCCAGGGCGATGTCGGTGAACCAGCCGCCCTTCACGTTGCGTGAGGTGAGTACCTGGCGTCGGAGGAAGTCCGGGCGGTCGTCGCCCTTCAGGATCGGCATGCCTTTGTGGTTGGGGGCGAAGAGGGAGCCGAGGTAGACGCCGAACAGGCACTGGTGGACGGCGAGGAAGGCGACCGCCATGCCGGGCGGCAGGAACCAGAACAGGGCGGTCAGGTAGGCCGCGAAGTGCGCGAACAGCAGGGCGCCGTCGAGGGGCCGGTGCTTGAGCGAGCGGTTGGCCAGCGCCTTCACGCTCACCACGTGCAGGTTGAAGCCCTCCAGGGTGAGGAGCGGGAAGAACAGGAAGGCCTGCCATCGGCCGATCAGGCGAGGGAGCCCCGTGGCGGCCCGGGCCTGGTCCTGGGACCAGACCAGCAGGTCGGGGTCTAGGTCGGGGTCAAGTTCCTCGTTGTTGGGGTTGGCGTGGTGACGGGTGTGCTTGTCCTGCCACCAGCCGTACCCCATACCGACACCCGCGGCGGCTGTCCGCCCGAACACCTCGCTGATCCGGCGCCGGCGGAACACCTGCCGGTGGGCCACATCGTGGGCGACCAGGGCGACCTGACCGAAGACAACGGCCAGGAAGGCCGCAACCGCCAGTGTCCACCAGCTGTCGCCGACGAGTGCGAAGGCGGCCCACCCGCCCACATACAGCCCTGCCACCGTGGTGATCCGCAGCGCGTAATAGCCAGGCCGACGGCCCAGCAGCCCGGCATCCGCGATCTTCCTCGCCAACCGGGCGAAGTCGCTGCCGGAGGTTTCCGAGCGCGGGGGGTGCGCCGTGGCACTCGTCATGAAGGTGGGGCTCTCTGCGAAGTGGGCAGGTGGCTCGGAGCCGCCCTGGGAGCCGCTGGGAACCGGTCGGGGCGAAGACGCGCTAGCTCCCTCGACCGGTGACACAAGCCCTCTGATGAGGCGGGTTCCCCGCCAGACAGGTCTCAGACAGTCGCGGAAGGCAAGGCTTCTGGGGCCGTGAAGGGTGGTCGCCTACACGGCGAGGAAGCCACCGGCGGTGGGGATCACAGCCGGTCAGCGGGGATGATTCCCCGCTGTCGAGCCGGTCCTGGAAGCGATCCGGATCCCCCGGTCGGGTCTGAGACGGCCGCGCAAGCGCCCGCTGGTGTCAGTCGCCGTACGGGGTCTTGACGCAGGCTCCCTTCCGGCTCCAGTGCCACAGCGAGACCCTCAGCGCTGGTGAGGAGTGCACGCAGGCCCCCTTCTTCGCAGCGTTTTCGAACTCAGGCAGCCCGGCGACGGTTACCCCGGTCCCACGGGGTACTCGATTTTACGTAGTGCACATAACGGGCAAATCGGAGGTATCGGAATGACGACACAGCCCCGGTCGGACATGGCCACGCATCCCGACATCCTCGCCATGCGAAATCGGCACGAGATGGCCGAGCGAGTCGCGACTACTCCCAGGGCACAGGCCGTCGAGGCCATGGCCCTGATCACAGGCCTCTACCTGGCGGCCTCACCGTGGATCGCGGGTTTCAACGAGTTCTCCACCCTGGCGGTCAATAATCTGATCGTCGGCATCGCCTACGCCGTGATCATGAGCGGTGGCTTCGGCCGGGCATACGAGCGGTCGCACAGCATGGCGTGGGCCGCCTGCGCGCTCAGCGCGTGGACGATCTTTGCGCCGTGGGTCGTGGCAGGCGACGTCAGCACCACCAGGACCATCGTCAACAACATCATCGTAGGCGTGATCGCGCTCATGCTGGCCCTCATGGCCGCCGCAGCCGCCCGCCCGGTGGATCAGTCGTCCGGCGACCGGTCTTCCCCGCACAGGTGATCCCAAAGGACCCTGGCACTCATCACGGGTATTCCGGCCCCTGGCCGGCAGGACTGAGCGTCCGGTGCGGACACCCCCTTCCCGGGAGTGTCCGCACCGGACGTACAGCTGTTTCGGCCACATCCCTTCGTCC
>NZ_JBHWUW010000094.1:9565-17860 GCF_042737245.1 Streptomyces sp. NPDC060002 | reverse complement strand
GCAGCAGGGCGCCCAGGGCGGTCGCGCCGTCGGCGTTGCGCTTGAACCAGATGTTCGGGAACGCCAGGAAACGGTGCCACGCCACACCCATGTTGGTGTGGAGCGAGACCACGATCATCCAGGTGAAGGAGGCGGCGATCTTCAGGCCGGCGAAGAAGTAGGTGAGGGTGTGCAGGGTGGTGGTGTCCAGCTCGGCGAACCACGAGAGCAGGGGGTAGGAGATGAAGAACGAGGCCTGGTAGTGGGAGATGTGGTGCTGGGCGCCTTCGAGGGCGTGCAGGACGACGATGCAGATGCCGACGGTGAGGATGACGGCTTCGACGAAGTAGGCCTGTCCGGTCTTGGAGCCGGCGAAGCGTGACTTGTGGTCCGGGACGGCGGGCCGGCTGAGCTGGCGGACGGTGATCAGGGTGATGATGCCCAGGGCGGTCATGGTGCCGAGGAACTCGACGAAGACGTTGTAGGGGGTCCACTGGCCGATGACCGGCAGCAGCCAGTCGGGCTCGAAGAGCTGGCCGGTGGCGTTGACGATGGTCAGCAGCAGTGTGTAGAAGCCGACCGCGACGAACCAGTGCGCCACGGCGATGACGCCCCAGCGGTTCATCCGGCTGTGGCCGGCGAACTCCCTCACGAGGGTGAGGGTGCGGGTGAGGGGGCGGTCGGTGCGGGTGTGGGCGGGGAGAGGCTGGCCGAGTGTGATGAAGCGGCAGATCGCCAGGACGGCCCGGCCGAACAGGGCGACACCGACCACGATGAGGACCAGCGACACGATGATCGCGGCGAGTTGCACGGGCGGACTCCTCGAACCTGCGAAAACGGGACTACCAAGCGGTAACTTGCGTGTTCGGTTCGAGACTACCCACTTCCTCTGCCGTACCGCAGCCGGGGTGCGCGGTGATCTGCGTCGCTGCGGCGGCCCGCCCCGGCCCGGTAACGGGGGTGTCTTCGGCGGGAGTTGGTGCGGCGGCCGGGCGGGCGCCCGGGCCGGACGCTCCGTGCGGGCCCTCATCGGGCCGGACCGCGCGGCCGGTTGGCTTGAGCGGCTGTCTCGAGCGGCTGTCTCGTGTGGCTGTGCAGCGGACCTGCAGACCTGCAGCCCCTCGCTCCCGCCGTGTATCTCCGTCCTGGCCGCCCGCACTCGCGCCCGGGCCCGTACTCGCACTCGCGCCCGGGCCCGTACTCGCACTCGCACTCGCGGCCCGCCGCCCGCCGCCCGGAGCCCGAGCCCGAGCCCGAGCCCGAGCCCGCGCCCGCATCCGCCGTGGCGCGGGGTGGGGTGCGGGTGGGGCGGTGGATCCGGTGTGGCCGGCGGCGTGCCGACGGAGCTGCAGAACCTGCTCAACGCGCACGGCGCGGGCCTGGTGGTGGACGGTCAGTTCGGGGCGGGCACGCTCTACGCGGTCCGTGAGTACCAGGCGGCCACGGCGATCGCGGTGGACGGGCGGGTGGGCCCGGCGACCAAGAGCAAGCCGTACGCCACCGCGGGCTCGGCGCCCGCCCCCGTCAACCTCCAGTCCTCCTCGTGCCCCGCGAACGTCGTGCAGGGCGAGCGGGGCGGATGCGTCAGCGAACTCCAGCGGCTGCTGCGCCACCACGGTTACGCGGTCGACGTGGACGGCGATTTCGGTGCCGGGACGGCGGCCGCCGTGCGCGGTTTTCAGTCCTCCCGCGGTCTCACGGCCGACGGGCAGGTCGGGGCGGACACCAAGCGGGCCCTCTACGACACCGACGAGTCGCCGTCGACGGGCCTGGACCTGAGGTCGGCGTCCTGCCCGGCGAACATCGTGGAGGGGGAGAGCGGCGGTTGCGTCGCCACGCTGCAGGCTCTGCTGAACGGCAAGGGCCAGCACCTCGATGTCGACGGCGGGTTCGGCCCCGCGACCCTGGCGGCCGTCAAGGCATTCCAGTCGGCGAGCGGTCTCACCGCCGACGGCGTGGCCGGTGCGAACACCAAGGCGGCCCTGTACGCGAACATCGGCGGTGGCGGGGGCGACGGCGCCCCCGCGCCGGTCAGCCTGAACTCCGCTTCGTGCCCGGGCGAGATCGTGCAGGGCCAGCACAGCGGCTGTGTCACCGAGCTGCAGAGCCTGCTCAACCACCACGGTGCCGATCTCGCCGGCGACGGCGAATTCGGCTCGCTCACGAGCAGCGCCGTCAGGGACTTCCAGTCCGAGAAGGGCCTCTCGGCCGACGGCCGTGTGGGACCGGACACCAAGGCGGCCCTGTACGGCGCGGTCACCCCGCCCTCGTCGCCCCCGCCCGGCGGCGGGTACGGCAAGATCCTCGACGTGGCCGAGGCCGAGGCCGGCACCGTCGAGGGCAGCGCCCGCGCGAACGGCTACGGGTCGGCCGTGGGCCTTTCGCTGTCCACCAGCAACTACGCATGGTGCGCGGCCTTCGTGAGCTGGGTGGCCAAGCAGACCGGGGCCTCCTCCTACCGCAACTCCTACGTCTCGGGCTGGGTCAAGCAGGCGCGGGCCGGCAACTACCACCTGTCGGTGACGACTTCCCCGCAGCCGGGTGACATCGTGGCCTTCGACTGGGACGGCGGCAGCGACTTCACCGGCGGCAACGAGCACATAGGCATCGTGCGGACGGTCTCCGGGTCGTCCTTCACCACCGTCGAGGGCAATACGGGCAACCCGGGCGGTGGCAGCGACGGCGTCTACGTCAAATCCCGTGGCACCGGCAAAGGTTACGACGTGGTCTTCATCAGGGTCCGCTGACCGGCTCCCGGCCCGTACCCGCCCCCGCCCCCGCCGGTTCACCCTGAACCGGCGGGGGCGGGGGCGGGAAACCCCTGCCCGGCGTCACCGCGACCGAGCCTGGCAGGGGCCGCCTGCTCCCTCTCGGCGACCGGGAACCTCGCCAGGGCGAGTGCCCGATACCGTCCTGGCGGGGGAGGGGCCCCGAGGCAGACCCGCAGACCCTGCCCTGCTGGATGCATTCGGTCACGACACGGCCCTCGGGAGACCTCGGCGGCATGTCCTTCAGCGTCTGCCGTGTCTGCCGCGTCTGCCGCGACACCCCGTACACCCCGTACACCCACCGCTACGACCGCTGAGTACAGCCGGTCGCCCCGCGCGCCCGCGGAGCGAGCCGGCTGTCGGCGGCCCCTCCCCTCGACGGCCGGCAGCAGATCGGCGCGGGTGCGCCTGGGGCATTGAGCCGGGCAGTTCTGAGGACTGCGGCCACCGCGGGGGATTCAGACATCGCCCTCAGCCCGCAGCCTCCCGCTCCTCAGCCCACGGGCCCCTGCTCCTCAGCCCGCGGGCTCCCGTCCTCGCCCCCGGTCGTGCCGGCCCGCCATGTCCCGGCCCCCTCGGGACTGCCGGGAGTGCCAAGTCCGGTCAGCCGGGGCGGGGTTGGCGCCCGTCCGGGCTGTCGGGGCCGTTGCCGGTCCGGCCGTCTGGGGTCGCTGCCGGTCCGGGCCGTCTTGAGCCACCTGCCCGTGCTGCGCCTGCCCGTGCTGCGCCTGCCCGTGCTGCGCCTGCCCGTGCTGCGCCTGCCCGTGCTGCGCCTGCCCGTGCTGCGCCTGCCCGTGCTGCGCCTGCCCGTGCCGCGCCTGCCCGTGCCGTGGTTGGCCGGCCGCTTCCGGCGCGGGAGTGGCTGCCCCTGTAGGCGGGCCTCTGCTTTGCTCCGGGCGGTCGGCGGTCGGCGGTCGGCGGTCGGCGGTCGGGTGGTTGGCGGTCGGCGGTCGGCGGTCGGCGGTCGGTGGTTGGGCGGTTGGTGGTGGGGGAGGGGGCGTGGGATGTAGCGGGGGAACCGTCTGTCCGGTTTGTTTGTCGGTCTTTTTGTGGGTCGGGGTGGTCTGGTCTGCGGGGGTGGGAGGTGTCTGGGGGCGGGGTGGCAGGAGTGTTGGGCCTGCCGGGCGGGGTGGAGGGGGCGGGGGTGCCGGGTGGGGCGGTGGGGTGAAGGGGCGTGCCGGGGTGGGGGTGGGTGGTGTGGTGTGGCGGGGTGTCTTTTTCTGCTCTCCGGCTGGTGTCGGGTCGGTGATACTGGCGGCGTCGTTGGCGGGGGACGGAGAAGGGGTCCGGGTTATGGCGGGGGATGTGCGGGCGCAGGTGGTGGTTGTGGGCGGGGGGCCGGTCGGGCTGCTCCTGGCGTGTGAGCTGGCCGGGTACGGGGTGCGGACGGTGGTGGTGGAGGCGCTGGGGGAGGTGAGCGGTCAGCCGAAGGCGACCACGCTGCATGCACGGACGGTGCAGTGTCTGGCCCGGCGCGGCCATCTGCACGCCCTGACAGGCACGGGTGCGAGCACGAGCACGGGTGCGGGTGCAGGCGTGGTGGGTGCGGGTGCGGGTGCGGGTGCGGGTGCGGGTGCAGGCGTGGTGGGTGCTGGTGCGGGCTCGGGTGCAGGCGTGGTGGGTGTGGGGGTGGGGCCGGGGGGGAGTTCTTTTCATTTTGCGGGGATTCCCGGTCTGGTCATCCAGGCGCCTGTGGGGGAGCCGGAGGCGGTGGTGAAGGTCGCGCAGGAGGATCTGGAGCGGGTTTTCGAGGAGCGGGCCAGGGCGGCGGGTGTGCGGGTGTGGCGTGGGGTGCGGGTGAGCGGGGTGCGGCAGGGGCCGGCGGGGGTGCGGGTCAGTGCGCAGGGGCCGGGGGGGCCGGTGAGTTTTGATGCCGGTTATGTGGTGGGGGCGGACGGTGCGCGCAGTGTGGTGCGTGAGCAGGCGGGTTTCGCCTCGCGGACGTATCCGGCGACGGTGTCGGCGATGGCGGGTGATGTCCGGCTGGGGCAGGCGGACGCGCTGCGGCCGGGCTGGCACCGGACCGGGCGCGGGTGGATCCTGGCCAAGGACGCCGGGGGCGGGGTGACGCGGCTGCGGACGCTGAACTGTTCGGGCGCGTATCCGGATCGGCATGCGCCGCTGGATCTCGAGGAGCTGCGCCGGGAGGTGTCCTTCATCGCGGGGCGGGACATTGCGATGGATGCTGCGTGGTGGCTGAGCCGGTTCAGTGATTTCTCCCGGCTGGTCTCCTCCTACCGCAAGGGGCGGATCCTGCTGGCGGGGGACGCGGCGCATGTGCATTTCCCCATCGGCGGGCAGGGGCTGAGTGCGGGTCTGCTGGATGCGCTGGGCCTGGGCTGGAAGCTGGCGTTCACGGTGCGCGGCACCGCGGGCGAGGGTCTGCTGGACACCTATGGTGCGGAGCGCCGGCCGGCCGCGCGGCGGGTCATCGACCATACGCGGGCCCAGCTGGCCCTGATGCGGCCCGATCCCGGGCTCGACCCGCTGCGTGAGCTGTTCGGCGAGCTGATGGCCCGTGGCGGCGCGGAGGGCGCGGTCCTGGCGTCGATGGTCAGCGCGCAGGACACGGTGCTGCCCGCGCGCGGTGCCGGCTCCTCGCCGTGGGAGGGGCGTTTCGTGCCCAACACCGTGCTGAGCACACCGCAGGGCCGCACCGACGTGAGTGCTCTGCTGGGCGCGGGCCGGCCGCTGCTGCTGCTCTTCGGCGAGGAGGCCGGCCGTTACGCGCGGCAGGCGCGGCCGTGGGCGCAGCTGGTGCGGGTAGTGCGGGCCGAGCCGGTGCCCGGACTCGACTGCGAGGCGCTGCTGGTGCGCCCGGACGGGTATGCCGGCTGGGCGGCGGGGGGCGGCGCGCTGGCCCCCGCCCTGCGGGCGTACTGCGGCCCCGGCGCCCCGCCGCCCGGCCCGCCGCCCGGCGGCACCGCGCCCGATGACGCGGCGTCAGGCGATACCGTGCCCAGCGGCACCGTGCCCGGTGAGACGGCGGCCGGTGAGACGGCGGCCGGTGAGACGGCGGCCGGTGACGCGGCGGCCGGTGACGCGGCGCCCGGCGATGCGGCGCCCGGGGAGACGGCGTCCGGCGATGCGGCGCCCGGGGAGACGGCGTCCGGCGATGCGGTGGTGTGCGGGCAGGCCGGGGGTGCGGTGGTGTGCGGGCAGGCGGGGGATGCGGCGGCGGGTGCGGTCAGCTGACGGGCGCCGGGTGCTGCGGGGTGCGCAGGCCCTCGAGTTCGGCGTCGACGAAGGCTCCCCTGCCCTCGGTGATGTCGACCGCGGCGAGTACCGAGGGCACCACGACGCTGGGCAGCACGTGGCGCAGCAGGGCGGTGACGCGGTGCGGCAGGTCCTGGTAGTTGGACATGGCCTGGGACATGGCCTGCACACCGGCGAAGGCGCCCACCAGGACGTCGGCGGTCTCGGCGGGCACGATGTGCGGCATCAGCTCGCCCTGGGCCTGGGCCTGTTGCAGCAGGGCGATACCGACATCGCTCCAGCGCAGGAACGGGCCGCTGCGGTCCAGTCCCTGGGCCTGCTGGTCGAGCGCGAGGCGGACACCGGCCCGTACCAGGGGGTCGGTGCGCAGGCGGTAGGCGTGCAGGACCACCGTGTCCACCAGCTGCTGGACCTTGCAGGCGCGCAGCGGGATGGGCAGGTCGTGGTCCTGCTCGTGGATCACCCCTTCGGCCAGGTCCTCCTTGGAGGGGAAGTGGAAGTACAGGGCGCCCTTGGTCACCCCGGCGGTGATGAGGATCTCGCTGATCGTCGCGGCCTGGTAGCCGCGCTCCTCGAAGACCTTGGCCGCCGCCGTCAGGATCGTCTGCCGGGTGCGGATCGCCCGGTCCTGCTTCACCAATTCCCGGCCTCCTTCTCGTCGATGAGCCCGGAGACCCAATAAAAAAACCGTCCAGTTCGTACATTACAGGGGGTTGCGTTTCGAACAGCACTCCCGGATGTACTGGATTCAATGAACCGCGCAGAGATCGCGGCGGGAGCGGGGAGGACCGGGCGTGCGGGACGACGGGGCCGCGGACACGGCAGGCGCGGCGGGCGCGGCGGGCGCGGCAGGCGCGGCAGGCGCCGCGGGCACAGCGGGTTTGGCGGGCGTCGCGGCCGCCGCGGGTGTGGCGGGTGGCGGGGATGCTGCGGGGGCTGCGGGCGGGGCGGGCGGGGTGGTCCTGGTGACGGGTGCCACCGGGACGGTGGGAGGGGAGGTGGTGCGCCGGCTTCCGGCCGGTGTGCGCCTGCGTCTGATGGCCAGGGATCCCGCGAGGGTCACGGACGCGCCGCCGGGGGCCGAGATCGTCGCCGGCGACTACGGGGACCCGCTCTCGCTGGCCCGGGCCCTGACAGGGGTGCACACCGCGTTCCTGGTGACCACCCGCCCCGGCGCCGGCGACGACGCGGCGTTCACGGCCGCCGCACGCCAGGCCGGTGTGCGGCGGCTGGTGAAACTCTCCGCGGCCGCGGTCCTGGACCCGGGGGCCGACGATTTCATCACCCGCTGGCAGCGCGCGGGTGAGGAACAGCTGCGCGGCTGCGGCCTGGAATGGACCCTGCTGCGTCCGCGCGCGTTCATGTCCAACGCCCTGGCCTGGGCGGCCTCCGTGCGCGCCGAGCGCACCGTGCGCGCCCTGCACCCGGCCTCGCCCAACGCCTGCGTGGATCCCCGCGACGTCGCGGAGGTCGCCGTGCGGGCCCTGACCGAGGAGGGGCACGCCGGGCGCGCCTACACCCTGACCGGGCCGCAGGCGCTCACCGCGGCCGGGCAGTGCGAGCAGCTCGGCCGCCTCCTCGGGGTCCCCCTGCGCCTGGTGGAACTGAGCCCGGCCCAGGCCCGCGCCGCCTGGGCCGAACGCTATCCGCAGCCGGTCGCCGAGGCGCTCCTGCACAGCGCCGAGCGGCAGCGGGCGGGCGCCAAGGCCCAGGTGGACGACACCGTCCGCGCGGTGACGGGACGTCCGCCACGCACCTTCGCCCAGTGGGCCGAAGATCATCTCGCAGCCTTCGCCCCCGCCGGACAGCAGCCCGCCGCGCCCGCCGCGGACCGCCTCACCCACCCGGTACGGCAGGTACGGCCCGGCGGCACCGACGCCACCGGCACGGCGTGACACGGCCCCTGCCCCGAAGGACGCGCCCGGCACACCGGACACCGCCCACACCGCCCGCTGGAGCAAGGCCTGTTGGAGCGCCGCCTGCCGGTTCGCCGCCCCACGGTGCGCTGCCCGCCGCAACGCCGTCTCGCGGAACGCCGTCCGCCGGGACACCGTCCGCCGGGGCGCCGTCCCGCGAGGCGCTGCCCCTCGGTGCGCTGCCCGCCGGCGCCCGGCAGACGCAACACCGTCTCGCCGGGCGCCGTCTGCCGGTTCACCGCTCTTCGGGGTACTGCCCGCCGGACCACCGTCCACCGGAGCACTGCCTCTGCCGGTTCACCGCTCCTCGGGGCGCTGCCTGCTGGAGCCCGGCCTGCCGGAGCACCACGCGCCGGAGCGCCGTCCACCGGAGCGCTGCCGGCCGAGGCCGTCCGTCGAACGGCCGTCCGCCGGGG
>NZ_JBHWUW010000094.1:1735-9467 GCF_042737245.1 Streptomyces sp. NPDC060002 | reverse complement strand
CGTCCGCCGGGACGACACCACGCGCCGGAGCGCCGTCCGCGGGAGCACCGTCCCCCGGGGCGCTGCCTGCTGGAGCCCGGCCTGCCGGAGCACCACGCGCCGGAGCGCCGTCCACCGGAGCGCTGCCGGCCGAGGCCGTCCGCTGAACCGCCGTCCGCCGGGGCGCCGTCCGCCGGTGCGTTCGTGGGGGCGCCGTTTCGCGGGGTGTCGTCCGGCGGGGTGTCGTGCCCCGGGGGCGTGTCCTGCGGGGTGCCGGCCGGCGGGGGTCATTCGGTGTGCGGCGCCATGGTCACGGTGGAACGGAACACCGGGGTGCCGTCCTGCTGGGCGGTCACCAGGACGCTCTCCTCGCCTTCGGGGCGCGGCGGTGCGGTGCGCTGCGCCTCGACGGTGCAGGGCGTGTCCAGTTCGACGTAGCGCAGGAACTCGCTGGTGATGCCGAGGGGCAGGCAGGCGCGGCCCAGTGTGGCGGCCGTGGCCTGGCGGGCGGCTTCGAGCAGCACCATGCCGGGCACGTGGTCGACCGGGTGGTCGAAGAGCACGGGGTGGCGGGTGTCCACGCGCAGCTGCCAGCTGCCGGGCCGGCCGGCGGGGGACAGGACGACGTCCACCGGCGACATCCGCCCGACGCTCTGCGGGGGTTCGGGAGCGGTCAGGGCGAGCACCCGGGGCCGTCCGCCCTGCGGCAGCCGGGCGTCGCGCAGCCGCCGGTAGACGGCCGGCGCGACACAGGTGAACGAGCCGCCCCCGGTCGCGGCGAGGTGGCCCTCCCGGTAGATCTCCACCGTGATGCGGCAGCCGGTCAGGGCGCCGCCGCGGCGCCGTCTCACCTGTGAGCACGTCACGTCGACGTCCAGCGAGGCCGGCGTCAGAGCGACCCGCACGTGGCCGGGCCGCACCTGCACGTCCAGGTCCTCCACGAGGAGGTGGTGGCCCAGCGGCACACCGAACTCGGCGTGCGCCAGCAGGATTCCGGTCTGGCGGATCGTCTCGGCGGCGATCAGCGGATCGTGGCAGCCGTCCACGGCGGCGAAGAAGCTGTGCCCGCGGGGCCACTGGGCGGCGACGGTGAAGCGGGACTCGTCCACCCGCGCCCAGTCGGTGAGCAGGACCTCGGCGACGCTGGCGCGGTGGACGAACTCCTTGGGCACGGTGGTGGTCAGGGACGGCGGGAGGGCGTCACCGGCCCCCACGGGCACGGCCGCGCCCGCCTGTGTGTGTGCTGCGCCGGATATCGCGCGGTGTATGCGGAACGCGCTCGCAGACATAGCTCCCCCTGAGCCGCCTCGGCCTTGAATTCCGGGGGGCAGCCCCCTCGGAAAAACGAAGATACATACCAGCCGGTTTACTTTCCACCGGGAAGGCGCAGCTCCGCTCGCACGATAAATGGAGTGATGTATTCCCGGATTTTCAAGTGATCATCTGCCGAACCGCGAGGGCCCGAGAGCTGCGGGTCTTGCGGGCCGTGTTCTCCTTGGCCCGCGGCCCGCAGGCCAAGGAACGCGGTGCGGGCGGGGCGCCCCACGCCGTAACTCGAGCGATCCCAAAGCCGTTCTTGAGCGGCGGGGCGGGCCGGAGGCGGGGCGGGAGAAAGAAAAGGGAAGATCCCTTGAACACCGGACGGCCCTGAACTCCTCCTGCGCGGCGGGCACTTCGGCATCCGCCCCCCCGGGTGAGGCATTTCGCGCCGGGCGGTCACAACGGGGGCCGTGATCCGTCAGGGAGGTGAGGACACATGAGGACACACCGAAGAGCGGATCACGCTCCGCCCCGAGGAGGAAACCGTGGGATCACGCATACCCAACCCCGTCACCCTCGTCCCTGAACTGGCAGAGGTGGCAGGCGCGTTGCGCAAGGCCGGCGCGAACGGCTCGGTGCCGCAGACCACGATCGGCCTGATCCACCTGCGCACCGGCCAGCTCATCGGCAACACCTACGCGGCGCTGCGCAACGCGGCCGCGCTGCGCGAGGCGGGGGAGTCGCAGGAGCGGATCGCCGCCGTGGCCACCTGGTGGGACGCCCCGTACTTCACCGACGCCGAGCGGGCCGCACTGGAACTGGCGGAGGCCGTGCTCCAGCCGAGCAGCTGGGGCGAGCGCGTCTCCGACGAGCTGTACACGGAAGTCGCCCGGCACTACGACGACATGGCGATCGCCACGCTGGCCCTCGTCATCGGACAGGCCGGTTTCTGGGGGGCGTTCGCCCTCATCGGCAAACCGGTACCCGGCGTGGGACCGGCCGAGCAGTGGACCTGAACCCGGCCCGCCGCCCGCCCCGGGTGCAGGGACCGGCGCGCACCCGGCCCGCGCCGTGTGCCCGGGAGCGAGGGCTCCCGCCGCCGGGGCCGGGGCGGCTGGACACGGCGGGGCCGTGCCGCAGCCCCGTCCATCCGTGCCGCCGGGCGGCCCGGCGCCCGCTGCCCCGGCCGGCACGCGGCGCGCACTTCGCCCACTCGCGTGCCCAGGTACGCGAGAGCTCGCGCCGCCGGCGTGGCCGGCACCGGCCACCCCGGGTCGATCGGCGGTGTGCCGGTCGGGCCTGGCCGGCGGATCGTCCAGGTCGGAGGTGGTCACCCTCCACTGGAACGGCTGTGCCGTGGCAGCGGTCTTCGAAGACTCGGAGCCGGTCCCTGACCTCGGTAGGTCGGTGAAGGCGTTGGGCGAGAGGGCCTCGCTCCGGACGGCGGAGAAGCAGATCTCGACCTGGTCGAGCCAGGAGGCGTGCACGGGGGTGTGGACCATCGACCGTGTTCGGGAACGCCGCGGTGAGCCGGTCGGCCGCCTTCCGACCGCGAGGGGAGGAGCCGTTGTCGGCGATCCGGCACACGCGCCCGGCGCTCGCGTGGGGTTCCTGGCTCATGACCTGGGTAGCCAGGTTCATGAACGGGACGATCTCGGTGCGTTCTTCGGTGCGCCGGACACCTTCGCGGCGTGGACGTCGTAGGCGGCTGGGCAGGCCAGGGCGCCGCCGCGTCCGTAGGTGTGACTGATGCGCATCGCCCTGGCCTTGCCTGGGCCGAGGGCGGGGCGGCAGCGGCACCGGGTCTGGATGGAGGTCTCCTCGTCCGCGCTGATCACGTACTCGTCATCGTCGAGCTGTTCGCCCTGCCAGGTGCGGGCGTACCGGTCCAGCACCCAGACGGCCTTCAGCCGGAAGCCCGGGGCTGGTGATGAAGATGCAGGAGCGGTGCTGCCAGGGCTTGAGCGCGTCCTGGGCCGGCCGGCGGCGCACGGTCGACGCCGGCATGAACGGGGCGATGCCCCGCCGGGCGGCCTCGCGGGCCGGTTCTGGGCACGACCAGCGTGAGAGCGGTACTTCACTCTCGGCAGGCAGGCAGGCAGGCAGGCAGGCAGGCAGGCAGGCAGGCAGGCAGGCAGGGCAGGCAGGCAGGGCAGGCAGGCAGCCGGCAGGCAGCCGGCAGGCCGGCGTCTTGACCTCGGCGGCCTGCAGCGGTGTGAACGAGGCGGGACGGCCGCAGCGTTGACGGTCTTTGAGCCCGGGCAGGCCCGCCTGGGCGAACCGGCCACGCCGGCGGCGCACGGTGCCCACATGCAGCCCCGTCTCCCGGGCGATGCATGCGTTGGAGCGTCCACGCGCGGCGTGCAGCACCACCGGTGCACGCGCCCGCAGCCGGTGCTCGCTCTTGTGGCCGTAGGCCGTCTTCTTCAACCGCACGCGTTCGGCGGCACTCGGGGCTGTCGCGCAGGGGGTGCGGACGGGCATGGCGGGCGAACCGATCGGCCGAAGTGGGTCACTGGCACCCCGTTGGCCTGCCCCGCCCGTCACCGCCCCAGCCCCCGCAATGACCGGTGCAAGAGGCCACTTGGACAGGGAAAACGCAACTTCGACATGGCCCGCAGAGGCAGCTACCTTCACCTGGTCTTCGGCGGTCGCCCACGGTCGCGCAGGAATTCCTTCAGGCTGAGCCACCCGCGACGGGATGAGTTGGCCATGCCCGACGAACCCTCGCCCCCATGCGCAAGCCACCGAACCGGGTCCACGCCGGGCAGCCTCAACCAGGGAGAGACGCATGCCCCCTCTTGCTCTGTACACATTCGGCGTCCTGAAGTCACCTCTCGCCGATCCCGCACCTCTCACGCGCGAGTTCTACGACAGGGGTGAGGCCGTCTACCGGAAGATCAGCCGGCACCCCGGATACCTCGCGCGTGCTGAAGCGGCAGACGGTGACCGGGGCATGCTCTTCGAGGCGGACTGGGGTGCATGGGGAGAGTTCGCCGTACCGACCTGGTACGACAAGGGCCATACGGTGGAAACCACCGCCCTGGCCGCGACACTCTCACTCTGGACCGGCCTGCGCCCCGCCTTCGACGCCGTCTACACCGGTCTGCACCGTGAGGCGCTGAACAGGCGTTACGACTGGTTCGAGAGGACAGGACACCCGAATTACGTGTGCTGGTGGGTCTCCGACGGCGTGATACCCACCTGGCAGGACGGGGTTTCCAGGCTGGAACACCTGCACGACCACGGCTCCGCGCCGCACGCCTTCACCTTCCACCGCTCATTCGCTCCGGACGCAACTCCGACCAGGATCGAAGGCATCGGGCCGAAGAGCGACCAGGTCCGCTGACAAGGAAGCCTGAACGACTGGGTCCGCTGTCAGACGCCTCGATTGAATGACGGCGAACAGACGCGTCTGCGCCGACGGCGGATCCGCCAGTACCCGGGGCTGCGCCCTCTGCCTCGCGAGCCGTGCTGAGTACCGGGACGCCGTCCTGCCCACCAGCGGCTTCGCCGGCACCCCCGAAGACGCCCCCGAAGACGCCCCCGAAGACGCCCTCGAAGACGCCCTCGAAGACGCCCTCGAAGACGCCCTCGAAGACGCCCTCGACTGCGCCTGCGGCCTCTGCCTCACCGACCCCGGCATCTGACCCCGCACCGCACACAACACAGACTCCGCAGTCGACCCCCGAAGGATCTACGGAGCCGACCACCAGCCCGCGCCGCGTACCCGGGGCGGCGGGACGCGGCGGCAGACCCGTCCACCTCGCGCCCCGGGGCGGCCCGGGGCGGCCCTGCGCCTGCCTGCCCCGGCCGGCCCGCGGCGCGCACCTGGCCCGCGCCGTGTGTCGTGGGGCGACAGGACGCGGCGGGGCCCGGGCGGCCGGCTGTCCCCCCTGCCCCGGCTGTCCTGTCAGGTGGGCTCCGGGGCCTGGGCGTGGCCGGGGGCGGGATGTTGACGGGTGCGGCCGTGCGTCATGGCCGGGGCCCGGTGTTCTCGGCCGCCGGGCGGGAGGAGTCTGCCGCTGCCGGGGGTGTCCGCCGGGGGTGCGGAGACGGTGGCCGTCCGTGCGCCGTGCGGTGCGTCCCGCGCGCCGTGCAGGGCGCACCGCACGGCGCCCCCCGTCCGGGCGAGGACGGCGCCCCCCGTCCGGGCGAGGACGGCGCCCCCCGTCCGGGCGAGGACGGCGCCCCCCGTCCGGGCGAGGACGGGGTGCGCCGTGCGGGCGAGGGCGGTGCGGGGCGCGTCGGGCGGGCGGGGGCGGTGCGGGCGGGTCCGGTTCATGCGGGGTGGGGGGTGCCGAACCAGCGGTGCAGGGACTCGGTGAGGGTGGCCGGGTCGTCGCCCGCCCAGGCGATGTAGCCGTCGGGGCGCACCAGCAGCGCCGCGGCCCCGCCGAAGTCCTCGGGGGAGGCGGGGGTGCCGGTGACGGAGGTGACCCGGTCCTTCCAGCCGGCCGCGACCGCCCGCAGGGCGGGCGTGTCGCTCAGGTCGAGCAGGACGCCCAGCGCCGGGTGCAGCAGTTCGGGGGTGCGCACCGGCCCGCCCTCGGTGGCCAGCGGGCGCGGCGGCAGCCGGCGGCCGGCGAGCGGATGGGCGCCGGCGCCCGGGTCGTAGCGGATGTCGAGGTGGCTGACCGCGCCCGCCAGATGCCGCCGGACCTCCTCGACGCCGAGCAGTTCGGCGTACAGGTCGCGCAGTGCCTGGGACTCCTCGCCGCCGAACAGGGCCATCCCCTGGGCGCGGGTGTTCGACAGCAGCCGGGCGCCCACCGGGTGGCGTTCGCCGTGGTAGGTGTCCAGCAGGTCTTCGGGCGCCGTGCCGCGGACGGCGGCGGCGAGTTTCCAGCCCAGGTTGACCGCGTCCTGCACGCCGGTGCTCATGCCCTGGCCGCCGGCCGGCAGATGGATGTGCGCGGCGTCCCCGGCGAGCAGCACCCGGCCCTGCCGGTAGCGGGCGGCCTGGCGGGTGGCGTCGGTGAAGGAACTGACCCACAGGGCCTCGCCGCCGGAGATGTCCTCGCCGGTCACCCGCTGCCAGATCGCGGCGACCTCGTCGAAGCCGGGCGTCTCGCTGTGGCCGGCCAGGGTGGTGTCGTACGCGGACAGGATGATGCGGGCCACCCCGCCGGGCATGGGGAAGACCTGCACCAGGCCGTCCGGCAGCCGCTCGCCGAGCGGGCGCAGGCGCACCCCGGAACCGGCCACGTCGGCGAGGTACATGAGCTGGGAGCCCGAGGTGCCGGGGAAGTCGATTCCCGCGGCCTTGCGCACCGGGCTGCGGGCGCCGTCCGCGCCCACCAGGAACAGGCCGCGCAGCCGCCGCCGTTCGCCGGCGGGGGTGGCCACGGTGACGGTGACGCCGTCCTCGTCCTGCTCCAGGGCGAGGAACTCGCGGCCGCGGCGGATGTCGGCGCCCAGTTCGCCCGCCCACTCCTCCAGCACCGCCTCCGTCTGGGACTGCGGGATGCCGCGGGCCCCGAAGTTCGCGTCCTCCAGGACGGTGTAGTCGAAGGGGACCCCGCCGAAGTGGCCCATCGCACTGGTCTCCAGGCCGCCGAAGCGGGGGACGAGACCGCGCTGGTCGAACGACTCCAGGGCGCGGGTGGTGAAGCCGAGGGCACGTGACTGGCCGGTGGGCTGCTCCAGGGCCTCGGCGACGATGACGCCCGCCCCGCCCAGGCGCAGTTCCCCGGCCAGCATCAGACCGGTGGGACCGCCCCCGACGACGATGACGTCCGCATCAAGCTTGCTGTCCATGTGAGTCCTCTCCTCGTGCGCGTCGGCACGGCGTTGTCACGTTCGCGTGGATCGGTGTCGGGTGTCGTCCTCAGGGGTCGCGGAGGGGCCGGCGGCCTCGCACCGTGCGCGCGGACCACGGGCCGTCCCGGGGGCGGCAGACGCGGTCGCCCGGCCTGCGTCGGCGAGGCCGGAACGGGGCGGGCGGGAGAGAAGGCCGTCAGCGCCGTCCGCGCCGTCCGCGGTCCCGCCGCACCCTGCCTCATGATCCGCCCCGGACCTCAAAGCGGACTCAGGTCTTCCTGGAGCACACCCCACGACCCCACCCGCGCCCCCGGCCTCCCGCCCTCTGCCCGGCGCCCGAACTTCCGTTCCCTGGCCCGGCATGCGCGCCCCGCTCTCTGTCCGGCGTCCGAACTTCCGTTCCCTGGCCCGGCATGCGCGCCCCGTTCTCTGTCCGGCGTCCGAACTTCCGTTCCCTGGCCCGGCATGCGCGCCCCGTTCTCTGCCCGGCGTCCGAACTTCCGCTCTCCGCCTCGGTATCCGCGCCCCCGCCCTCTGCCCGGTGCGCGAACTCCCGGCCTCCCGCCCAGGCCCGGCACCCGCACCCTGCCCGCGCACCCGCCGCCTCCGCCCGCCACCGCGGCGGGGGGGGGGGGGGCCCGCCCCCCCCCCGCCCCACCCGCCCCGGAGGGATATTTATGCGGGGCGGGGGGGGTGTGCAGGGGCGGGGACGGGGGCCCGCCCAGGGGCC
>NZ_JBHWUW010000094.1:0-1725 GCF_042737245.1 Streptomyces sp. NPDC060002 | reverse complement strand
GCCCCGGAATCCGCCCCCCCGCCACCTGCCGGGGGCGGTACCACCCGCCCCCCCGCCCCGCCCCCCCCCCCCCCCCCCCCCCGCCCCCCCCCCCCCCCCCCCCCCCCCGGGGGGGGGGGGGCGGCGGCCCTGCCGCCTCCGCGCACAAGCAGACCGATAGGTATATTTCGCCGGGACGAGGGGGTATGCCATGGCCGGATCCGGGCGCCGGCACAGGGAACGCCGTCCCCCTCCCGCGGGCCGCTCGCGGGAGGGTTGCGCATATTTCCAGCCGCACCGATCCGGACTTCCGGTGGCTCCTTGTTTTCGCTGCTCTGTGCGTCAGGTAAGTGGAACTCCAGCCTCACCCTGGGGTTTCTCCTGGCCGGGAAGGGGTGGGGTGAACGCCAGTTTGATATGCGGCTGGCCGGTTCCCGCCGCTCGGGCGGGGCGATGCCCGTCCTGTATTGACAAACCGACTGTGCTGTTTTTTTATCGGGGGTGTTCGATTGACAAGCAGAGCACCGGGCCCCCCGGCGGCGGCATTCGTGCCGCCCGGGAGCTGCGGTCTGTGGCCTGGACTCATGGGGGAGTTTGTGGACATCGAAGTGCTGGGTGCGTTGTCGGTCCGGGAGAACGGGGTGTCGGTCGTACCGACCGCCCCGAAACCCCGGCAGGTCCTGGCTTTGCTGGCGCTGAACGCCGGCCAGGTCGTTCCCGTGTCGGCGCTGGTGGAAGAACTGTGGGGAGTGGTGCCGCCGCGCAGCGCCCGCACCACACTCCAGACGTACGTGCTCCAGCTGCGCGAGCTGATCGGCAGCGCCCTGGCGCGCGGCGGCGACGAGCGGTGCACGGCCAAGGACGTCCTGGCCACCGTCCCCGGCGGATACCGGCTGGTGGTGCGGTCAGGGACCGTGGACTTCCGCGAGTTCGAGCGGCGCGCCGGCGCGGGATACCGGGCGATGGACGCCGAGGACTACGCGGGCGGGGCACGGCTGCTGGCCGACGCCCTGTCGCTGTGGCGCGGCCCCGCCCTGGCCGACGTGCAGGCGGGCACGCGCATCGAGATGGAAGGACGCCGCCTGGAAGAGGCACGGCTGTGCGCCCTGGACCAGCGGATCGAGGCCGACCTGCGGCTGGGACGCCACCGCGAACTGCTCCCGGAACTCACGGTGATGGTCAATCAGTACCGCATGCACGAGAGCGTGCACGGCCAGTTCATGCTGGCACTGCACCGCTCGGGACGGCGCAGCGAGGCACTCGACGTCTACCAGCGGCTGCGCGCGACACTGGTGTCGGAACTGGGCCTGGAACCCTCCGCGGCGCTCAGCCGCCTCCAGCGTTCGATCCTGATGGCACGCGCCGAGACACCGCCCGCGGGCCCGGACACCGCGGAACGCCGGCTGGTCGCCCGCACCCCCTGACCCGCCGGCCCCGCCCCGCCCCCGCCCCGCACCGGCCCCGCCCCGCGTCCCGCACCGCCCCGCCCCGCACCGCCCCGCCCCGCGTCCCGCCCCGCCCCGCGTCCCGCCCCGCCCCGCGTCCCGCCCCGCCCCGGCCCCGCGTCCCGTACCGGGCCGGCAGGCCTGCACGCCCCCGCCGCGCGCAGCCCGGCCGCTGCCCGCCCCGCGGGCGACGGGCCGGTCCGCACTCAGGTGGTGTAGAGGTCGTAGGTGGGGGTGTGGTGGGGGTCGGCGATGATGTCGAGGCGGGGGTCGACGGTGAGGATGGCCTGGTGCATGCGCT
>NZ_JBHWUW010000093.1:0-17875 GCF_042737245.1 Streptomyces sp. NPDC060002 | reverse complement strand
GACCCGAGCTGACCCGACGGCAGTGGCGCCAGTAATAAGTAAATAGGCACAGTGGGCCGCAGAAACAGGCCCCCCCCCCGCCCCGGGGGGGCGCGGCCGCTTGGCTCGCCCCCCCCTGCGGGGGGCCCGGCCCCCCCTGGGGCCGCGGGCCCCCACTTCCGTCCTCACCCCCGGACGTTGCGGCCGCCGGACGTTCTGAGCACCGGCCGTTCGCACTGCCGGACTCCCCGCGGTTTCGCTGTCAGCGTCTTCTCCACGGATGGAGCACGACTCGACCACGGAGGAGGATTGCATTCCGCAGGTCACGGGTATGACGGGCTACGACCTTGGTGCACAAGCCCCACTGTCCGGGAGGGACCCTCATGATCTTGGAAGCGCTCGGCTCCGCTGTGCTCGGTCTCGTGCTCGCGTGGGCCGCGGTCCACCGCTTCTCCCACCGGCTGCCGGTCCGCACCCTCGTCCTCGCGACGGGCGTCGCGGGAGCCCTGTTCGGCGACTTCGTCACCCACAGCGCGCTGGGCCCCGGCACCGCCCTGGCGAGTCTCCTCGGCGCGGCGATCGTCTCCGCCGCCTCGCTCTCCCTGCTGTTGCGCCCGGCCGGCCGACTCCGCCGGCGGTCGGCCCCGGCCTGAGCCCGGCGACGGCCGGCGGGACCAGGCCGACGAGACCGACGAGACCGACTAGGCAGCCAGCCCCAGCGCCGCCATCCGCTTGGTGTGCGCCTCGGTGATCCGGGAGAACATCCGGCCGACCTCGGCGAGGTCGAAGCCGTCCGCGACACCGCCCACGAGCATCGTCGACAGCGCGTCGCGGTCCGCGACCACCCGCTGGGACTGCGACAGGGCCTCGCCCATCAGCCGTCGCGCCCACAGCGCGAGCCGTCCGCCCACGCGCGGGTCCGCGTCGATCGCACCACGCACCCGGTCCACCGCGAAGCCGGCGTGGCCGGTGTCGTCGAGCACGGCCAGCACCAGGGCGCGGCTGTCGGTGTCCAGGCGCACCGCGACCTCGCGGTAGAAGTCGCTGGCGATCGAGTCGCCGACGTATGCCTTGACAAGGCCCTCCAGCCAGTCCGACGGGGCCGTCTGCCGGTGGAAGCCGTCGAGCGCGGCGACGAACGGTTCCATCGCCCGCGTCGGCTCCTCGCCGATCTCGGTGAGCCGGTTGTGCAGCCGCTCGAAGTGGTGGAACTCGGCCGACGCCATCTTCGCCAGCTCTGCCTTGTCCTCCAGCGTGGGCGCCAGCTTGGCGTCCTCCGCGAGCCGCTCGAACGCCGCCAGCTCGCCGTATGCCAGTGCACCCAGCAGATCCACGACCGCGGCCCGGTACTGCGGGTCGGCCGACGCCGTCGTCCAGTCCTGGGCGGCGATGCCGGTGGTGGTGTTCTCAGGCTTGTCAGAGGTCGTCATGAAGCGCACAATAGCCCGCTCGTCGCACCGGGGAAGTCCCTGGTCAATCAGTGTGAGAACGAAGACGCACGGGGCCACCCCCGGCACTGTGACAACCACAACGTGACCGAATCGGCCATCGCGTGTGCGCGATTCCGGGGTATGGTGGTAATGCGCCTGCCGAATATTCGACGGGCCGACTGTATGAGGATGCCCGGTCGGTGGCCCGATCGGCTCCGACCCGACAGCCCTCCTCGCCCGTACGGCACTGTGCGTACGGCAACCCGGAGGGGACCCCCTCAGCGGTACGAGCGCTAGAGCGTCGGCAGAGGTCCCGTGTCCTGACGGCTGGCCCGTGAGGCAGCCGTCGTCCCCCGGCACGGTCCTGACACGACCCCCACGCTCGCCTCGCACCGCGCACACAGAAGAGGCAGCACCCTGACTACCACGTTCCGAGAGCTCGGCATCCTTTCCGAGACCGTCGAGGCCCTTGAGGCCGTCGGCATCATCAGTCCCTTCCCCATCCAGGAGATGACGCTCCCCGTGGCCCTGACGGGCACGGACGTCATCGGCCAGGCCAAGACCGGCACCGGCAAGACGCTCGGCTTCGGACTCCCGCTCCTCGAGCGCGTGACCGTCCCCGCCGACGTCGAGGCGGGCCGCGCCCGGCCCGAGGACCTCACCGACGCCCCGCAGGCGCTCATCGTCGTCCCCACCCGCGAGCTGTGCACGCAGGTCACCAACGACCTGCTGACCGCGGGCAAGGTGCGCAACGTACGCGTCCTCGCCATCTACGGCGGCCGGGCCTACGAGCCCCAGGTCGAGGCCCTCAAGAAGGGCGTCGACGTGGTCGTCGGCACCCCGGGCCGACTGCTGGACCTCGCGGGCCAGAAGAAGCTCGACCTCAAGCACATCAAGTCGCTCGTCCTGGACGAGGCCGACGAGATGCTCGACCTGGGCTTCCTGCCCGACGTCGAGAAGATCATCAACATGCTTCCGGCGAAGCGCCAGACCATGCTGTTCTCGGCGACCATGCCGGGCGCGGTCATCGGCCTCGCCCGCCGCTACATGTCGCAGCCCACGCACATCAACGCCACGTCGCCGGACGACGCGGGCAGGACCGTCGCGAACACCAAGCAGCACGTGTACCGCGCGCACAACATGGACAAGCCCGAGATGGTCTCGCGCATCCTGCAGGCCGAGGGCCGCGGCCTGGTCATGGTGTTCTGCCGTACCAAGCGCACCGCCGCCGACCTGGCCGACCAGCTCCAGCAGCGCGGCTTCGCCTCCGGCGCGGTCCACGGCGACCTCGGCCAGGGCGCCCGTGAGCAGGCGCTGCGCGCCTTCCGCAACGGCAAGGTCGACGTCCTCGTCTGCACCGACGTGGCCGCCCGCGGCATCGACGTCGAAGGCGTCACGCACGTCATCAACTACCAGTCCCCCGAGGACGAGAAGACGTACCTGCACCGCATCGGCCGCACCGGCCGCGCGGGCGCCAAGGGCATCGCGGTCACGCTGGTCGACTGGGACGACATCCCGCGCTGGCAGCTCATCAACAAGGCGCTGGAGCTCCAGTTCAGCGACCCGCCGGAGACGTACTCCACCTCTCCGCACTTCTTCGAGGAACTCGGCATCCCCGCGGGCACCAAGGGTGTTCTGCCGCGCTCGGAGCGCACCCGCGCCGGGCTCGACGCGGAGGAGGTCGAGGACCTCGGCGAGCCGGGCGGCCGCGGAGCGCGCGGTCGTGGTGACCGGGGCGGTCGTGGTGACCGAGGTGGCCGTGGTGACCGGGGCGGTCGCGGTGGCCGCTCCGAGACCCGCTCCGAGACCCGCTCCGAGATCCGTTCCGACGAGCGGACCGCAGAGCGCTCCGACGAGCGCGAGCGTTCGGCCCGTACCCCCCGTCGCCGTCGTCGTACGCGCAACGGCTCGCCGCTCGACGCGACGCCCGCCGGGACCACGGCTGCCGAGCAGGCCCCCGTGGCCGAGCCGACGCCCGTGACGGAGGAGACCGCCGGCCCGCGCACTCCGCGCCGTCGGCGCCGTACCCGCAACGGGTCCGCGCAGGACTCCGCCGTCGTGACGGCCGTGCCGGCCGGCGCGGCGACTGTCGAGCCCGTCGCCGAGGCCGCGGAAGCGGCCGTGGCGACCGCCGAGGGCACCGCCCCGGAGACCGCTGTGGAGACCCCGGCCGCGCCGCGCCGCCGCCGTACCCGCAAGACCGCGGAGACCGCGCAGACCGCACCGGCCACGGTGACGGAGCTGCCGGCCGTCGAGGCCCCCGCGGCCGAGGCCGCCGTCGACACGGCGGAGGCGACGGAGACCAGGCCGCGCCGCCGCACCCGTAAGGCGACGGCTCCGGCCGAAGCCGTGGTCGAGGCCGTCGAGGCGCCGGAGGCCACCGCGGCCGTCGCCACCGCCGAGACCGTGGTCAAGCCGCGTCGCACCCGTAAGACGGCAGCCGCGGCCCCGGCCGAAGCCGCCGTCGACACGGCCGAGGTCGCGGAGACCAAGCCCCGCCGCACCCGTAAGGCCACCGCGCCCGAGACGACGGCCACCACGGCCGACATCCCGGCCCAGGCCACCCAGGAAGCGGAAGCCACCAAGCCGCGCCGCACCCGCAAGACCGCCGCCACCGCCCCGGCCCAGGCCGAGGCCGAGACCGCGGTCGACACGGCGGAGGGTACGGAGGCCAAGCCGCGCCGCCGCGCCACGCGCAAGGCGACGGTCCCGGCCGAAGCCACCACGGACGCGGTGGAGGCCACCGAGGCCAAGCCGCGCCGCACCCGCAAGACGGCTGCCGCGGCGGTCGTCGAGGCACCGGCGGTCGTCGAGCCCGAGGCCAAGCCGCGTCGCACCCGTAAGGCAGCGGCTCCGGCCGAGGTCGGGGTCGACACGGCCGAGGTCGCGGAGACCAAGCCGCGCCGCACCCGCAGGACCGCCGCCACGGCCACGGCTTCGGAGCCGATCGCGGAGGCCGCCGCGGCCGCCGCGGCTGCGGTCAAGCCGCGTCGCACCCGCAAGACGGCAGCCGCGGCCCCGGCCGAAGCCGCCGTCGACACGGCCGAGGTCGCGGAGACCAAGCCCCGCCGCACCCGTAAGGCCACCGCGCCCGAGACGACGGCCACCACGGCCGACATCCCGGCCCAGGCCACCCAGGAAGCGGAAGCCACCAAGCCGCGCCGCACCCGCAAGACCGCCGCCACCGCCCCGGCCCAGGCCGAGGCCGAGGCCGAGACCGCGGTCGACACGGCGGAGGCGAAGCCGAAGGTGCGTCGCACCCGCAAGGCGACGGCCGCCGCGGAGCCCGCGGACAGCTGATCGACGGCCTGGCATGACGGCCCGACGGCCCGGTCCCTCCTCGACGAGGGGCCGGGCCGTCGGCGTTCCCGGCAGAGGTCCCACCGACGGCGCGCGGTGTGCCCTCCCGGTAGCCTCGGGGCGTGACCAGGCCCAGCACCAGCAGCCCCTTCCCGCCGCCCGCCGGCGCGCTCTCGTATCAGCTGCGGACCGAGCGCGGTGAGTTCGCCGTCGTCGACGCGCCCGTGCCCGCCGGCGTCGAGCAGCGGGGTGTCGCGCTGCTGATGCCCGGCTTCACCGGGAGCAAGGAGGACTTCCACCGGATGCACGAGCCGCTCGCGGCCCGCGGCTACCGCGCCATCGCCGTGGACGGGCGGGGGCAGAACGAGTCCGACGGGCCGGCCGAAGACGAATCCGCTTACGCGCGCGAGGAGTTGGCACGGGATGTGCTGGCGCAGGCGGCGGCCCTCGACACCCCTGTGCACCTGGTGGGGCACTCCCTCGGCGGTCAGATCGCCCGTGCCGCCGTCCTTCTCGACCACTCCCCCTTCGTGTCGTTCACGCTCGTCGCCTCGGGCCCGGCCGAGATCTCGGACTCGCAGAAGCAGCGTGTGAAGCTGCTGCACGACGCGCTCGCGGTGATGTCGATGCCGGAGGTGTGGGAGGCGATCCTGGCGATGGGGCCGCCGGAGGAGGTCGGCGGCCCGGCCCGCGGCTCCGCCGCGCCGGAGCTGTTGCGGCAGCGCTGGCTGAACCACAAGCCCGCCCAACTCCTGGTGACCGGGCGCCAGTTGTGCGTGGAGCCGAACCGGGTCGGTGAACTCGCCGGCGTTCCGCTGCCGTTCCATGTCCTGTCGGGTGCGAGGGACGACACCTGGCCGGTGTCCCTCCTCGACGACATGGCCGTGGAGCTGCGGGCGCACCGGACGGTCGTGCCGGGCGCCGAGCACTCGCCGAACCAGGAGCAGCCGCTGCCGACGGCCCACGCGCTCGCCGACTTCTGGGACCGTCACCTCCGGCATTAGGGCCTGTCCTGCGGGTCGCGCCCTAGTACTGCGTCTGTACGTGCTCCCAGAAGCCGTCCCGCAGGGCGCGTCTCAGGTCGGCCTGGCCGCGCAGGGAGTACTGGAGGATGCCTTCCGCCTCCACGAGAAGGTCCTGGTCGACGGAGCCGGGCAGGTAGGGGTGGCCCGGCAGCAGCTCGGCCAGCGACTCCCTGCCCCGCGCCGCCAGCCACTTGGCCGCCACCTGCGCACCGACGAAGCGGACGGTCTCGCGGCTGGGCCGGTTCGCGCCGGGCCCCTCGTAGGCCGGGGCGGTGCGCCGTGACACGTACGGCTTGAAGAAGTCGAGGTCGAGGGTGCGCTGGCTGTCGACCTCCCAGAGCAACGGCTCGGCCTGGTTGCGGCCTTCCGGCGCCTCGATGCCCCAGAGGTGCACACGGGCGCCGTACCCCTGCGCGGCCTCCACCGCGGAGACAAGGTCCTCGTCGCCGCCCAGCAGAGCCGCGTCGCTGATGGCCCGGTGCCGGGCCAGGGACTCCAGGTCGGTCCGGATCAGCGAATCGACGCCCTTCTGCTGGTTGTTGGCGTTCAGGTTGCCCAACCGCACCTTCACGTCCGGAAGTTCGGCGATGGACTGCTGTTCGGAGGTGTGGATGCGGCGCCGGGCGCCGTCGTACCAGTAGACGCGCAGCAGCCGGCTGTCGGCGAAGATCGAGCGGGCGCGGTCGATGAGCGCCTCGATCAGGCCCTCGGCGTCGAGGTCGAAGGCCCGGCGGTCCTCGGTCCCGGCCACCAGGCGCCCCGCGGCCGCGTACAGGTACCCCGCGTCGACGAAGATCGCGTGGGTCGAGGGTGTCTTGGCCACCTCGGCGAGCATGCGTGTCAGCAGCTCGTTCGTGCGGTCGATACGGTCGGCGAGGGCCGGGAGGTCGTCGTTCATCGACTCCATTGTTCCGGTGGTCACGCTGCGAACACAACCGGTCCCGTTCAGTCTCCGCCCGAACCCTGCCCGAACTCTCTTACTCGTTAGTAATTAGCCGTTCGAAAAATTTCTTTAGCGTAGGGAATGTTTGTAACACGCATCCCGTTGACTCCCTGTGTAACCAAGTAGTTCTCCTCAGGAGGATGACCAGACGAAGGGAGAAGCCAATGCGCTTCGAAATCATGCGACTCGACGACGTCGACGGCACGGCCGTGGACTGCACCGTCGTGGACGCCGCCTCCGTCAACCGGATCGTTCAGCAGGCCGCCGCCATCGGGCAGCGGTTGTGGATCCGTCCGGCCGACACCTCGGCCTCGTAACACGGATCCCGACCCTTACAGATTTCAGAGCCCCCCACGGCGATGCCGTGAGGGGCTCTGCGCGTGCCGGGGTCCGGTCAGCCGGCCCGGATCACCTGGGTGATCCCGTTGATGATCTGCTGCACGGCGATCGCGGAGAGCATCATGCCCGCGAGCCGCGTCACCAGGACCACGCCGCCGTCCTTGATGACCCGGATGATCAGCAGCGAGTAGCGCATCACCAGCCACAGCACGACATGGATGGCGAGGATGGCCACCCAGACCGACACCTGCATCGCCGCACTGTCGGCCTTCTGCACGGCGAGGATGACGGACACGATCGCACCGGGCCCGGCCAGCAGCGGCATGCCCAGCGGGACGAGCGCGACGTTGACGTCCTTGGTCTGCTTCGGCTCGTCGGTCTTGCCGGTGAGCAGGTCGAGTGCGATCAGCAGGAGCAGCAGCCCGCCCGCGATCATCAGCGCGGGGACGGAGACATGCAGATAGTCGAGGATCTGGTGCCCGAGGAGACCGAAGACGGTGATCACGCCGCCGGCCACACAGACCGCCTGGAAGGCCATCCGCTTCTGCACCTTGCCGGGACGTCCGGCGGTCAGCGCGAGGAAGATCGGGGTGATCCCGGGGGGATCCATGATGACGAAAAGGGTGAGGAAGAGGGAGCCGAAGACGGCGACGTCGAACATCAGTACAGGAGCCTTGCGGGAAAGGGGGCGGACCGGGGCGGGCGGAGGTGAGCCTCAGGCCCCGCCGGTGCCCGGCACCGGGAACGCGCCGGTGGCGCGCCGGGTGATCTCCCCGTACACCTCGGGGTCGGTCGTGTACTCGCCGAGCACGCAGGTCTTGCGGCTGCCGTGGTAGTCCGACGAGCCGGTGACCAGCAGCCCCAGCTCGGCGGCGAGGCCGCGCAGCCGCGCGCGGGTGTGCGTGTCGTGGTCCATGTGGTCGACCTCGATGCCGTCGAGACCGGCGGCCGCCAGCTCGGCGATCACGGACTCCGGCACCGTGCGGCCGCGCTTGCTCGCGCTCGGGTGCGCGAAGACGGTGACCCCGCCGGCGCCCTTGACCAGCCGGATCGCCTCGAAGGGATCGGTCTCGTGCTTCGCGACATGGGCCCGGCCGCCGTCGGCCAGCCAGTTCCCGGTGAAGGCGTCGTTCACGGTCGGTACGACGCCGAGTTCGACCAGGGCGGTGGCGACATGCGGCCGCCCGACAGACCCCTCCCCAGCGATCCGCGCGACCTGCTCCCAGGTGACGGGGACGCCCAGCTCGTTGAGCCTGGCGACCATTCCCCGCGCCCGCGGCACCCGGTCGTCCCGCACCAGCTCACGCTCGGCGAGCAGGGCGGGCTCCTCGGGGTCGAACAGATAGGCCAGCATGTGCATGCTGATGCCGTCGACACGGCAGGACAGCTCGGCGCCGGTCACGAGGGTGAGCCCCGGCGGCAGCGCGGCGACGGCCTCGGCGTATCCACGCGTGGTGTCGTGATCGGTCAGCGCGACGACGTCCAGACCGGCGGCACCCGCGTTGCGGACCAGTTCGGCCGGGGTGTCCGTACCGTCGGAGGCCGTGGAGTGGCAGTGCAGATCGATGCGCACGACGCGAGCTCCAGGCGGGGACGGGACGGAAGGGGACGCTTCAGCATAGCCGGTAATCAGCCCACCCCTGTCACACCCAAAAGCCCCGAGCACCCCCTACACGCGCGCCACCGAACCCCTCGGGGGCGCGCCACACGTACGGCACCGGCAACCAACCACCCGGGCTGCGCCACGCGTACGACAACGGCAACCCTCCAGGGGCGCGGGGAACTGCGCGACCGGCCACGACGGCGCGGCGGACGGCCAGGACCGCCACCCCGACGCGCCACCGATCGACCAGCGGAACGCTAAGGCTTGAGCAGCCGCGGCGACAGCGCCCCGCACGGCACCAGTTCCAGCTCGGCCCCCGCGTCCCGCAGATCCGTGAGCACCAGCTCGTCGTACATCAGCAGCCCGGACTGCTCGGGCCACACCACCGCCCACAGCCACAGCCCGCGCGCCTCCCCCGCGAAGACGGCCCGGTCGTCCGGGGTGGCGGAGACATGCCAGAGCGGGGTCGGACGGCCGGCGGCCAGGACCTTTGCCTGCGGGGGTTTCTCGACGCTCATGTACGGGCCCGGGTCCGGCCCGTCGACACCGGCGTAACGGGCGCCGAGTCCGACGCCCAGCTCCTCGGCGACCAGGATCAGCTCACCCATACCGCCGAGCGGGCCCGGCCCGGAGCAGGCCACCGCGGTGGCGCGGCCCCCGCTGCGGTCGTCCCCCGCGTACGTGACGCCCGTGAAGAGCCAGCCGACAGGCAGCGGCCACGGCATCCACACCGGCACCTGCGTGCGGTGCACGACGACGCTGAGGGCCTCGACGCTGGGCGGGATCACGGGCTGAAGCGGATGCACCGTCCCGTGCACATCGCACTGCCAGGAATCGGCGAAGAGTCCGGGAGCCCTGACCCGGCCACCACACTTCGGGCAACTGGGTTCGCCCCTCATAGAGCCCCACGGTCCTACCCGAGCACGCCCACGTCAAGGACGATCACCCGTCCGGACGGAAGTGACTTGCCCGGAAGGTTTGCATGTAGCTTGCATTAATTAGGCGATCTAACTTATCATGTGTATATACCAACTACCTTCGAGGGGTGAGCGGAACCATGGACCCATTCGATGCGGGAGCCGGAAGCATCCTGCGGCAGCCGAAGGCGGTGTGGGCGACGGCCGGCGCGTCCGTCGTCGCCTTCATGGGCATCGGCCTCGTCGACCCGATCCTGCCGTCCATCGCCCAGGGGCTGGACGCCACGGCCGGCCAGGTCTCCCTGCTCTTCACCTCGTACTTCCTGATCACCGCGTTCGCGATGCTGGTCACCGGTTTCGTCTCCAGCCGGATCGGCGGCCGCAGGACCCTGCTGGCCGGCCTCGCCCTCGTCGTCGCCTTCGCGGCTCTCGCGGGTACCTCGGGCTCGGTCGGCGAACTCGTCGGCTTCCGGGCGGGCTGGGGGCTCGGCAACGCGCTGTTCGTGTCGACCGCCCTCGCGGTGATCGTCGGCGCGGCGGCCGGCGGCAGCGCGGCCGCCATCCTGCTGTACGAGTCCGCGCTCGGCCTCGGCATGGCCTGCGGACCGCTGCTCGGCGCGCTGCTCGGCGACGCCAGCTGGCGCTACCCGTTCTTCGGCACCGCGTTCCTGATGGCGATCGGTTTCCTGTGCATCACGGTGTTCCTGAAGGACCAGCCGAAGCCGGCCCGGAAGATCTCCGTCCTGGACCCGATCAAGGCGCTCGGTCACGGCGGTCTCGCCTCCGTGGCGGCCTCGGCGTTCTTCTACAACTACACGTTCTTCACCGTGCTGGCCTTCACCCCGTTCGTGCTGAACATGACCCCCTACAAGTCGGGGGCGGTGTTCTTCGCCTGGGGCGTGCTGCTCGCCGTCTTCTCGGTCCTCGTGGCGCCGCGGCTCCAGGAGCGGTTCGGCTCGCTGAAGGTGCTCGGCGGCTCGCTGGTGCTGCTCGCCGTCGACGTGTTCGCCCTCGGGTACGGCGACCACACCACGGCGATCGTCTGCACGATCCTGTCGGGCGCGTTCATCGGCGTGAACAACACCGTCTACACCGAGCTGGCGCTCGGTGTCTCGGACGCCCCTCGCCCGGTGGCGAGCGCCGGCTACAACTTCGTGCGGTGGTTCGCGGCCGCGGCCGCGCCCTACTTCGCGCCGAAGATCGAGGAGTGGACCGACATCCATGTCCCGTTCGTCGTCGCGGCGGTCACCGCGGTGCTCGGCGCGGTCGTGGTCGTCGTCCGGCGGAAGGCCCTCACGCGCGAAGCCGAGGAGCTGCAGCCGAGGCACGCGACGGAGGACGGGGTCACGGTCTTCGCCGGCTGAGCCGACCCGGCGTCAACCGACGAGCGACGCACGAGAGTTGGTGACATGGGTCACCCCGGTCTCAATCGAGCGGGACGGATCTCCGGGACGGGTCCCGGAGATCCGTCCCGCTCGTCAGCCAGCGCTCCTGGAGGGCCTGGGCGCCGTGCACGCGCTTCCAGGCGGCCTCGTTGGGGGTCATGGGGAGCAGGGGCAGGAAGCGGACCGGATCGAGCGGCTCGTCGAGGTCGAGATCCTCGACCAGACCGCCCGGCTCGGCGACCAGGACCGAGGTGAACGGGGCGCCGGGCCACAGGGGTTCACCCACGTCGAGTGAGCTGCCGGGAGCCACGACCACGCCCTCGACCTGCGGGGACGCGGCGAGCACGGCCAGCGGACGGAGCACCTTGTCGGTGTCGGACGCGCCGGACCTGACGGACAGCACCAGCTCGGCACGCGGCCCCGCGACCGGATCGGCGAGCATCGCCGTCGGATCGCTCATCGGCTGCGCGGACATGCCGAGCGTGGCGTAGCGGACGACGTCGCCCTCGTGGAAACGCAGCACCTCGAGGCGGTCCGTACCGAGGAAGGTGACCGCGGCACGGGCGTCCGGCTCGCCCAGCGCGCTGCGCAGACGGGCCTCGACCAGAGGAAGAACATCAACCATGCGGCGAGCATAGAACTCGTCAGTGCGGGGCAAAGCAGCGCCTTGACACTTCAGTCGACTGCTATTCTGGCCCGGTGGTTCGGGGCAACACGCAGATGGGGGTCCCCCCAGGCTTTTAGGGCACTGGGGGAGTCGCGACTCTTGCCCCGACGCAGACGAGACTCCCTTACGAGGGACCGGCTGGAGGAGGTGGGGCTGTCATGGATCGAAGTCACCCGTGCAGTACCACTCGCTCTTCCTGCCGCTGACGCAGCTGCTCCGGCTTCTTGGCCCCCGGCTGGTCGCCATCTCTCGCGCTCATCTTCATGCGGAAGAGCACTTCGTTTCCTTTTTCACCTGATCTGCTCGATCTGTCTGATCCGCCAGATCTCTCCGGTCTGATTCAGTAGCGAAGCTCGCCACCGCGACGGAGCGGTGCTCCCCGCTTTGTGGACGTGCCAAACCTCCGCACGCAGGACGTCCTCATTCCGGGCAGTTCCACCCGTCGTGGCGGTCTTTCTTTGCTAGTCGCGAAGGAGCCTGCCATGTCGATGATCCGCGACCTCCGTGCCGTTGTCCGCCCGGCCCGTCCCTCCCTGCGCAAGGGGGGCGGGCGCACGGACACCGGCGCCTACGACACCACCCGCGACCCCGCGACGCCGTCGGCCGTCGTCGACTGCGCGGTCTACCGCGACGGCTCGCGCGTCGCGTACACGCAGCCGCCGACCCCGCAGGAGGCCATGCGCCGGGTGCGGCGCGACGGAGGCTTCGTGTGGATCGGCCTGCACGAGCCGACCGAGGCCGAATTCGCCGGTATCGCCAGCGAGTTCGGGTTGCACCCGCTGGCCGTGGAGGACGCCGTGCAGGCGCACCAGCGGCCCAAGCTGGAGCGCTACGACGACTCCCTCTTCACGGTCTTCAAGACCATCCACTACATCGAGCACGACCGGCTCACGGCCAACAGCGAGGTCGTCGAGACCGGTGAGGTCATGTGCTTCACCGGCAAGGACTTCTTCATCACCGTCCGGCACGGCGGCCAGGGCTCGCTGCGCGCGCTGCGCCACCGCCTCCAGGACGACCCCGAGCTGCTCGCCAAGGGCCCCTCGGCGGTGCTGCACGCCATCGCCGACCACGTCGTCGACGGTTACATCGCGGTCGCGGACGCCGTCCAGGACGACATCGACGAGGTCGAGACGGAGGTGTTCTCGCCGGGACGCAAGGGCTCCCCGCGCGGCACGGACGCCGGCCGGATCTACCAACTCAAGCGTGAGGTACTGGAGTTCAAGCGTGCGGTGTCGCCGCTGCTGCGGCCGATGCAGCTGCTGAGCGAGCGGCCGATGCGGCTGGTCGACCCCGACATCCAGAAGTACTTCCGGGACGTGGCCGACCACCTCGCCCGGGTCCAGGAGCAGGTCATCGGCTTCGACGAACTGCTCAACTCGATCCTCCAGGCCAACCTCGCGCAGGCGTCCGTCGCGCAGAACGAGGACATGCGGAAGATCACGTCCTGGGCCGCCATCATCGCCGTACCGACGATGGTGTGCGGGGTGTACGGGATGAACTTCGACTACATGCCGGAACTGCACTGGAAGTTCGGCTATCCCGTGGTCATGTCGGCCATGGTGGCGCTCTGTGTCGGCATCCACCGCACGCTGAAGCGCAACGGCTGGCTGTGAGGGCCCCGGCACCGGCTGGCTAGGGTGAACCCATGACAAGAGAGCTGCTGCTCGACCAGGCCCTCGTCGAGGAGGCCACCAAGAAGTCCGGCCTCGTCTGGGTCCGGGGCGCCGGCGAACCGGCCGCGCGTGCGCTGTGGCACGTGTGGCACGAGGGCGCGGTCTGTGTCGTCGGCGACGGGCCGGGGGAGCAGCCGCTGACCGGACTGACCGAGGGCGGCTCGGCCGAGGTCACCGTCCGCAGCAAGGACAAGGGCGGCCGGCTGGTCTCCTGGGCGGCGAAGGTCGTGCCCCTCGCGCCCGGCTCCGAGGCGTGGCAGGCGGCCGTCGCCGAGCTCAAGGGCAAGCGGCTGAACGCGCCCGACGGCGAGGCGATGACCGGGCGCTGGGCGCGCGAGTGCCGGGTGCTCCGCCTGGAGCCGACGGGGGCCACGCTGCCCCTGCCCGACGGGGATCTGGCGGCACGGCCCGTACCCTCGCCCGCCACCACGCGAGAGCCGGCGCCGGCGGGGCTGCCGAAGCTGCTGCTGCGCAAGCGCAAACGCGCCTGACCGATGCCGCGAGCAGCCGGTTCCGCGAGCGGCGGCTCACGAGGTCGGGAGCTGCTTCCCGTAGTCCACCGTCTCGTCCTTCGCCGGTTCCCTCAGAGCGAAGTCCTTGCCCCAGGAGGAGAAACTCAGCGTTCCGGCTCCTCCGGCGCGCTCCAGGCGCAGCGGGTAGGGCTTGCCCTCCAGCGACACGTCCAGCTTGCCGCCGGAGCCGCCGTCGCCGGTGATGCGGATCGTACGGACGCCGGACTGCTCGTGGTGGCCGTCGGTGGCCAGCGAGCCGTGCAGCGTCAGCAGACCGTCGAGGAGGAGGTCCTTGTCCGTGAAGCCGCTGAACCTCTTGTACGAGGGGTCGCCCGTCGGCACCTTCACGTACTTGCCGTCGAGTTTGTCGGCGGCCGCCGTGTCCGAACCGTCGTCGCCGGACTTGCCGTCCTCGTTGTTCCAGAACGCCGCGTCGGCCTTCAGGTACAGCTGCTCGCCGACCCGCAGCAGGTGGAAGGTGGCCCCCTCCGCGGTGACCGACCCGGTGCCGCCGTCCGCCTTCAGGCTCATGTCCAGCTTGTACGTGTGCCCGCTGGTGACCACGCTCCCGGACAACCGCACCGCGTCCACGGCGCCGGCGGCCGTCTTCGCCTTCGACTGGATCTGCGCGGCGGACAGCTTGCCCACCCCGTTCGTGCCCGCGTCCGGATCCTCGCTGCACCCCGTGAGTCCCATGCCCACGACCAGTGCGCACATCGCGCTCACCAGCGAGGCGCGGCGAGTTCGGCCCTGGGGAATCGCAGTCACGGAGAAGGCCGCCTTTCTGCGGGGGTGTGCCGAGCGGCGTACGGCAGCGTACCGGGGTCGCGGTGGGCGAGCGGAGCCGGTCCGTCCGGACCGCCCACCAGGGCGGATCCGATCGGGACGGGCTAGCCTGAAGCCCGCACGAGCGGGCAATTGGGAAAAGAACATCAGCGGCAACAGCACTGACGGCAGTACGGAAGAAGAAGGAGGTGCGGTCATGGCAGCGGGCGCCCCGCGGATCTTCGTGTCGCACCTCTCCGGCGTTCCGGTCTTCGACCCGAGCGGCGACCAGGTGGGGCGGGTGCGCGATCTGGTCGTCATGCTGCGGGTGCGGCGGCGGCCGCCGAGGGTGCTCGGGCTGGTCGTCGAACTGTCCACGCGGCGCCGCATCTTCCTGCCCATGACCCGGGTCACCGGCATCGAGTCCGGTCAGGTCATCACCACCGGCGTGCTCAACGTCCGCCGCTTCGAGCAGCGGCCCACCGAGCGTCTCGTCTTCGGCGAGCTGCTCGACCGGCGCGTCACGCTCGGCGAGACCGGCGAGGAGGTCACCGTCCTCGACGTGTCGGTGCAGCAGCTGCCGGCCCGCCGGGACTGGGAGCTCGACCGGGTCTTCGTGCGCAAGGGGAAGAAGGCGACCGCCTTCCGGCGGGCGAAGGGCGAGACGCTGACCGTGGAGTGGTCGGCGGTCACCGGGTTCTCGCTGGAGGAGCACGGACAGGGCGCGGAGAGCCTCCTCGCCACCTTCGAGCAGCTGCGCCCCGCCGACCTCGCCAACGTCCTGCACCATCTGTCGCCGAAGCGGCGCGCCGAGGTCGCCGCCGCCCTCGACGACGACCGTCTCGCCGACGTCCTCGAAGAGCTCCCGGAGGACGACCAGATCGAGATCCTCGGCAAGCTGAAGGAGGAGCGCGCGGCGGACGTCCTGGAGGCCATGGACCCCGACGACGCGGCCGACCTGCTCTCCGAGCTCCCGGAGCAGGACCAGGAGCGGCTGCTGAGCCTGATGCAGCCCGAGGACGCGGCCGACATGCGGCGCCTGCTGTCGTACGAGGAGCACACGGCGGGCGGGCTGATGACCACCGAGCCGATCATCCTGCGCCCCGACTCCACCGTCGCCGACGCCCTCGCGCGGGTGCGCAACCGCGACCTCTCCCCCGCCCTCGCCGCCCAGGTCTACGTCTGCCGCCCGCCCGACGAGACCCCGACCGGCAAGTACCTCGGCACGGTCCACTTCCAGCGCCTGCTGCGCGACCCCCCGTACACGCTGGTCAGTTCGATGCTCGACGACGATCTCCAGGCCCTGGCGCCGGACGCGGCGCTGCCGGTCGTCGCCGGGTTCTTCGCGACCTACGACATGGTCGCGGCGCCCGTCGTGGACGAGGCGGGCTCGCTGCTGGGCGCGGTGACCGTGGACGACGTCCTGGACCACATGCTGCCGGAGGACTGGCGGGAGACGGAGTTCCACCTCGACGAGGACACGACCGAGGAGGTGGGCCCCGCATGACTCCCGACCGCGAGACCGGGCGCGCCGAGCGCGCCCCGGTCGGCGCCACGGCGACCAGCCGCCCACGGGCCCGGCTGGACCAGCCGCGGTCGCCCCGGCACCGGATCCTGCCCGAGTGGGACCCGGAGGCCTTCGGGCGGCTGTCGGAGCGCATCGCGCGTTTCCTGGGCACCGGGCGGTTCATCGTCTGGATGACGATCGTCATCATCGTCTGGGTCCTGTGGAACATCTTCGCCCCGCGCGACCTGCGCTTCGACAACTACCCCTTCATCTTCCTGACCCTGATGCTGTCGCTCCAGGCCTCCTACGCGGCCCCGCTGATCCTGCTCGCGCAGAACCGGCAGGACGACCGCGACCGGGTCAACCTGGAGCAGGACCGCAAGCAGAACGAGCGATCCATCGCCGACACCGAGTATCTGACCCGGGAGATCGCCGCCCTGCGGATCCGTCTCGGCGAGGTCGCGACCCGGGACTGGATCCGCTCGGAGCTCCAGGACGTGGTCAAGGAACTGGAGGAGCGGCGGGACGGGCATCGCGAACATGCCGTATTCCCGGCAGAACGGTCGCGGGGACGTGACGTAGAAGACCGGTGACGGGCTTACCTGCGCCCCCGTCGGTCGCCGTACCATCGTCCTTATGGCTAGCGAAGACGCGGTGCGCGAGGCACTGGCGACGGTGAACGACCCCGAGATCAACCGGCCCATCACCGAACTCGGGATGGTGAAGTCGGTGGAGATCTACGCGGACGGGACGGTCGCGGTCACCGTGTACCTGACGGTCTCCGGCTGCCCGATGCGCGAGACGATCACACAGCGGGTGACCGACGCGGTCTCCCGGGTCGACGGCGTCACCCACGTCGACGTCACCCTCGACGTCATGAGCGACGAGCAGCGCAAGGAGCTGGCGAACGCCCTGCGCGGCGGCCAGACCGAGCGCGAGGTCCCGTTCGCCAAGCCGGGCTCGCTCACCCGGGTGTACGCGGTCGCGTCCGGCAAGGGCGGCGTCGGCAAGTCGTCGGTGACGGTGAACCTGGCGGCGGCGATGGCGGCCGACGGCCTCAAGGTGGGCGTGGTCGACGCCGACATCTACGGCCACAGCGTGCCGCGCATGCTGGGCGCGGACGGCCGCCCCACCCAGGTCGAGAACATGATCATGCCGCCGTCCGCGCACGGCGTGAAGGTCATCTCCATCGGCATGTTCACCCCGGGCAACGCCCCGGTCGTCTGGCGCGGCCCGATGCTCCACCGCGCGCTCCAGCAGTTCCTGGCGGACGTGTACTGGGGCGACCTGGACGTGCTGCTGCTCGACCTCCCGCCGGGCACCGGCGACATCGCGATCTCCGTGGCGCAGCTCGTCCCGAACGCCGAGATCCTGGTCGTGACGACCCCGCAGCAGGCGGCGGCCGAGGTGGCCGAACGGGCGGGCTCCATCGCCGTCCAGACGCACCAGAAGATCGTCGGCGTGGTCGAGAACATGTCCGGTCTGCCCTGCCCGCACTGCGGGGAGATGGTCGACGTCTTCGGCACGGGCGGCGGACAGTCGGTGGCCGAGGGCCTCACCCGCACGACCGGCGCCAACGTCCCGGTGCTCGGCTCCATCCCGATCGACGTCCGGCTGCGCGAGGGCGGCGACGAGGGCAAGCCGGTCGTCCTGACCGACCCGGAGTCCCCCGCGGGCTCAGCCCTGCGGGCCATCGCGGGCAAGCTGGGCGGCAGGCAGCGCGGTCTCTCGGGGCTGTCGCTCGGGATCACGCCCCGGAACAAGTTCTAGCCCGGCCGCGGGTCCCGTACTTCCCTTCGTACGACAGCGGGGGCGCCGTCCGGTCCGGAC
>NZ_JBHWUW010000092.1:0-18405 GCF_042737245.1 Streptomyces sp. NPDC060002 | reverse complement strand
GCCCGGCGCGGCGCGGCGCGGCCCGGCCCGGCGCGGCGCGGCCTGGCCTGGGCATGGCAGGGAGGCAGGCAGGCAGGGGAGGGCAGGGCAAGGCAGGAAGGCAGGGCAGGGGAGGGCGGGGCGGGCATGGCAGAGGGCGCCCGGGGTGACGTCGGGCGCCCTCTGCCGCGTAACGGACTGCCAGGACTACTGCGCGTCGGCCGCCTGGGCCTTCAGCGCGCGGTCCACGCCCGCGCGGGCCTCGGAGACGAGGCGGCGCAGGGCCGCGTTCGGCTCGGCCGAGGCCAGCCAGGCGTCCGTCTTGTCCAGGGTCTCCCGGGAGACCTGGACCGCCGGGTAGAGGCCGATCGCGATCTGCTGGGCGATCTCGTGCGAACGGGAGTCCCAGATGCCCTTGACGACCTCGAAGTACCGGTCCGTGTACGGCGCGAGCAGCTCACGCTGGTCGGTCTGGACGAAGCCGCCGATGACCGCCTCCTGCACGGCGTTCGGCAGCTCGTCGGAGTCCACGACCGACGCCCACGCCTCCGCCTTGGCCTCCGGGGTCGGCCGGGCGGCCCGCGCGGTCGCCGCGTGCCGCTCACCGGCGGCCGTCCTGTCCCGCTCGTACTCGGCGGCGATGTCCGCCTCGTCGAAGGTCCCCACGGCCACCAGCCGCTGGACGAACGCCCAGCGCAGCTCGGTGTCGACGGCCAGGCCCTCGATGGTCTGGCCTCCGTCGAGCAGCGACTCCAGGAGGTCGATCTGCTCCGGCGTACGGGCGGTGGCCGCGAACGCGCGCGCCCACGCCAGCTGGTGGTCGCTGCCCGCCGCCGAGGACCGCAGATGCGCCAGCGTGGCGTCCGTCCAGCGGGTCAGCAGGGCCTCGCGGGTGGCCGGGGCGGCGTACAGGTCGATGGCGAGCTTGACCTGGCGGTGCAGCGACTGGACCACCCCGATGTCGGACTCCTTGCCGATGCCGGACAGCACCAGGGACAGGTAGTCGCGGGTGGGCAGTTCGCCGTCCCGGGTCATGTCCCAGGCGGACGCCCAGCACAGGGCGCGCGGCAGGGACGACTCGAAGTCGCCGAGGTGCTCGGTGACGAAGGCGAGCGACTGCTCGTCGAGGCGGACCTTGGCGTACGACAGGTCGTCGTCGTTGAGCAGGACGACCTCCGGCCTGCGCTTGCCGACCAGCTGCGGTACGGCCGTCAGCTCGCCGTCGATGTCCAGCTCCACGCGCTCGTCGCGCACCAGCTTGCCGCTGTCGTCGTCGAGTTCGTACAGACCGACGGCGATGCGGTGCGGGCGCAGGATCGGCTCGCCCTTGGCGCCGGCCGGGAGCGCCGGGGCCTCCTGGCGGATCGCGAAGGACGTGATGACACCCTGGGCGTCCGTCTCGATCTCGGGACGGAGGATGTTGATGCCGGCGGTCTGGAGCCACTTCTGCGACCAGGTGCCGAGGTCACGGCCGGAGGTCTCCTCCAGCGCGCCGAGCAGGTCGGACAGGCGGGTGTTGCCGAACGCGTGCGCCTTGAAGTACGCCTGCACGCCCGCGAAGAACTCGTCCATGCCGACGTACGCCACGAGCTGCTTCAGGACGGACGCGCCCTTGGCGTAGGTGATGCCGTCGAAGTTGACGAGGACGTCGTCCAGGTCGCGGATCTCGGCCATGATCGGGTGGGTGGACGGCAGCTGGTCCTGCCGGTACGCCCAGGTCTTCATGGAGTTGGCGAACGTGGTCCACGAGTGCGGCCAGCGCGACTGCGGGTAGTACGCCTGGCAGGCGATGGAGGTGTACGTGGCGAACGACTCGTTCAGCCACAGGTCGTTCCACCACTCCATGGTGACCAGGTCGCCGAACCACATGTGAGCCAGCTCGTGCAGAATCGTCTCCGCGCGCAGCTCGTACGCGGCGTCGGTCACCTTCGACCGGAACACGTACTGGTCCCGGATGGTGACCGCGCCCGCGTTCTCCATCGCGCCCGCGTTGAACTCCGGCACGAACAGCTGGTCGTACTTCTCGAACGGGTACGCGTAGTCGAACTTCTCCTGGAACCAGTCGAAGCCCTGCCGCGTGACCTCGAAGATCGCGTCCGAGTCGAGGTACTCGGCGAGGGAGGGCCGGCAGTAGATGCCGAGGGGCACCGACTGTCCGTCCTTCTCGTACACGCTGTGGACGCTGTGGTACGGCCCGACGATGAGCGCGGTGATGTAGCTGGAGATCCGCGGGGTCGGCTCGAAGGCCCAGACGTCGTCCTGGGGCTCGGGCGTCGGGGAGTTGGAGATGACGGTCCAGCCGGACGGCGCCTTCACGGTGAACCGGAAGGTGGCCTTGAGGTCCGGCTGCTCGAAGGACGCGAAGACGCGGCGGGCGTCCGGCACCTCGAACTGCGTGTACAGGTAGGCCTGTTCGTCGACCGGGTCGACGAACCGGTGCAGACCCTCACCGGTGTTGGTGTACGCGCAGTCCGCGACGACCCGCAGGACGTTACGGCCCTCCAGCAGGCCCGGCAGCGCGATCCTGGAGTCCTTGAAGAGCCCCTCCGCGTCGAGGGTGTCCCCGTTCAGCGTGACCTCGTGGACGGTGGGCGCCACCAGGTCGATGAAGGACTCGGCGTCCCCCTCCGCGACGTCGAAGCGCACCGTCGTGACGGACCGGTAGGTCCCTCCCTCCTGCGCGCCGGAGAGGTCGAGATCGATCTCGTACGAGTCAACGGTGAGCAGCTTCGCCCGCTGCTGCGCCTCTTCGCGAGTCAGGTTTGTGCCAGGCACGCGGTCATCTCCTCGGATATGTGTCGGTTGCGTCATCCTTCCACGGGACACCTGCCGGAGGCGACGACGTTCCGGGCAGGCGGCCGTCCACCCCGCTGCCCGTCTCGGCGGCCGGAGCGCCACGTCCGGATTCCGCCGGTGAGGCCGGGCGGTGAGCGGGAGGCTCGTGACATGACCACCCAGGCAGCCCCCCACACCGTCATCCGCCCGGCCACGCACCCGGCCAAGCACCCGGCCACCCATGTCGCGCGGCCCGTCCCGCCGGACGTCCTCGACGAGCTGCGCTCCACCGACGACGCGGGTCGCCCGGCCGTCCCGCTCACCGACGAGGAGGGCGGCGCCCCGCTGCGCTGCTGTCTGCGCCACAGCGAGCCCGGCGAGCTGATCGCGTTGGTCTCCTACGCCCCGCTGCGCCGCTGGGCGGCCGCGACCGGCGCCGACCCCGGCCCGTACGACGAGCAGGGCCCGGTCTTCATCCACGCACGCGCGTGCCGGGGCCCGGCCGGGGAAGGCCTGCCGTTCACCGGCGCCCGTCGCGCCGTGCGCCGCTACTCCGCCGCCGGGCGCATCCTGGGCGGCCGGCTCGTCGAGGACCTCGACGGGTTCGACGCGGCCTTCGCCGAGGCGTTCACCGACCCCGAGGTCGCCCTCGTCCACGTCAGGGCCGTCGAGTACGGCTGCTTCCTGTACGAGGTACACCGAAGCTGACCACGCGGCCCGGCCCGGGCCTGGCCCTGGCCCTGGCCTCGATCCTGCCCTGGCCCTGGCCCTGGCTCTGGCCCTGGCCCTGGCCCTGGCTCTGGCCCTGGCTCTGGCCCTGGCCCTGGCTCTGCCCTGGCTCTGGCCCTGCCCCTGCCCCCGGCCTCGGCCCGGCCGTGACCCCGACCTCGGCCCTGACCTCGACCTCGGCCCTGACCTCGGCCCTGACCTCGGCCCCGACCTCGGCCCCGACCTCGGCCCTGACCTCGGCCTCAGCCCTGACCCCGACCTCGGCCTCGGGTCGGCCCGGACGTGGGGGAGGGGCGGGTGCGTGCCGCACCCGCCCCTCCTCGCCGCTCGGGAACCCCCGGGCGTCAGCTCTTGAGCTCGGCCGCCACCAGCTCCGCGATCTGGACGGCGTTCAGGGCCGCGCCCTTGCGGAGGTTGTCGCTGGAGATGAACAGGGCGAGGCCGTGCTCCACGGTCTCGTCCTCGCGGATGCGGCCCACGAACGACGGGTCCTTGCCGGCCGCCTGGAGCGGGGTCGGGATGTCGGAGAGGGCCACGCCCGGGGCGCCGCCCAGCAGCTCCGTCGCGCGCTCGGCGCTGATCGGGCGCGCGAAACGGGCGTTGACCTGGAGGGAGTGGCCGGAGAAGACCGGGACGCGCACACAGGTGCCGGAGACCTTCAGCCCGGGGATCTCCAGGATCTTGCGGGACTCGTTGCGGAGCTTCTGCTCCTCGTCGGTCTCGTTCAGGCCGTCCTCGACGACCGAGCCCGCGAGCGGGATCACGTTGAAGGCGATGGGGCGCTTGTAGACCTGCGGCTCCGGGTAGTCGACCGACTCGCCGTCGTGCGTCAGCCGGTCCGCGTCGGGCACGACCTTCTGTGCCTGCCCGTGCAGTTCCGCCACGCCCGCGAGGCCCGAGCCGGACACCGCCTGGTACGTCGCGACGACCAGCGCCTCCAGACCGGCCTCCTCGTGCAGCGGCTTCAGGACCGGCATCGCGGCCATCGTCGTGCAGTTCGGGTTGGCGATGATGCCCTTGGGGCGGTCCACGATCGCGTGCGGGTTCACCTCGGAGACGACCAGGGGCACCTCGGGGTCCTTGCGCCACGCCGACGAGTTGTCGATCACGACCGGGCCCTGCGCGGCGACCTTCTCGGCCAGCGCCCGCGAGGTCGCGCCGCCGGCGGAGAACAGGACGATGTCGAGGTTCGCGTAGTCGGCCGTCGCCGCGTCCTCCACCGTCACGCCGTCCAGGACCGTCCCCGCCGAACGGGCCGACGCGAACAGACGCAGCTCCGTGACGGGGAAGTCACGCTCCTTGAGGATCCTGCGCATGACCGTGCCGACCTGACCGGTGGCTCCGACGATTCCGACCCTCACGGCGACTCCTTGCTCTGTTCACGGCTCTTTACGGACTTTTCCATCATGCGGCCGACCCCGGCCCACCTGTCCAATTCTTTGCCCACCATGCCCGAGGACTGGGACGCCCGCCGGTGTGACGTACGCCTCCCGAGGATTCCCCACGGCGCCGGCGAACGTTTTCGCGCGCCACGGCGTCGTAGAGGAAACGCGGTAGGGAGGGGTGCTGTGCTGCGCAGAAAAGCCCGGCGCGCCCAGGGGGACGGGTCCGGACAGGGCGACGATCCGCTGGACGCGGCGCAGGAACGCCGGGTGCGGACGGTACTCGCGCTGGGCGGGGTGCCGCAGGCGGACCTGCCGGACGGGGTACAGCAGGTCCGCCTGCGGCTCCTGGAGCGCGCGGCGAAGGGGTACGAGACGCCGCGCGACGTCTCCGCGTGGGCGGCGGTCGTCGCCTCCAACCTCGCCATGGACTGGCACCGTGCCAAGCGCCGCCAGGAGCGGCTGGGGGAGCGGCTGGCCTCGCTGAGCCAGCACGAGTTCCCCTCCGGAGAGGACACCAGCGTGCTCTCCCTCGCCGTCGCACAGGGCCTGGACAACCTGCCCGACGCCCAGCGCCAGGTTCTCGTCCTGCGTTTCTACGCCGACCTGCCGGTGCGCTCGATAGCCCAGGAACTGGGCGTGCCGGAGGGCACGGTCAAGAGCCGCCTGCACACGGCGGTCCGGGCCCTGCGCGCCCGCCTGCACGAAGACGAGGTGGTGTGACGTGACCGCCCGACCCGGACACGGAGACGAACCGCACGACGAGAGCCGCGACGATCACGAGAGCCGCAACGATCACGAGAGTCACGACGCGTACGACAGCCACGACGCGTACGAGGGCCGGGACGGACAGGAGGGGTACGACGGCATGGACGCGTTGATGGCCGCCGTTCTCGACGTGCCCCTCTCCGGCCTCTCCGAGGAAGCCCGCGCCGATACCGCCTACCTGGCCGCCCACCGCTCGGCGACCGCCGACGTGGCGCTCCTGCGCGAGCAGCTCGGTGTCCTCGCGGACGTCCTGACCGAGCCGGTGCGCGAGCGGACGCAGGCCCCGGCGTCCGCCCCGGCCGCCGTACCGGGGCGGACGCGGGCATCGGCGCCCGCCCCGGTACGACAGCTGCGCCCACCGCGCCGGGTCCGTCCCCTCGGCCTGCGGCTCGCCGGGGTGGCCGCCGCCGGTGCGCTGGTGCTGGGAGGCGGGTGGGTGGTCGTCCAGGTCGGCCAGGGGGTGGCCGGCAGCGCGTCGGGCAAGAGCGCCGACAGCGGGGCGGCGTCCGACGAGAAGGCCGACGCGTCGGCGGGCGGCGGGTCGAGCCTCCTCGGCGATCCCGGCTATCTGGCCTGCGCCCGGCTCGTCGTCGAGGGGGACGTCACCGCCGTCGGCCGGGTGGCGGGCACCACCCGGGAGCGGGTCACCGTGCACGTCACCCACGCCTACCGGCCGGCCGCCGGGAGCGGGCCCGAGGTCGGCTTCGTGCTGGAGGAGGACATGGACCCGCTGCTGCGCGAGGGCGACCACGTCCTGGTCGCCCTGTCGAAGGGGTCCACCACCCCCGACGTCTGGGCGGTCGGCGAGCCCGACATCGCCCAGGAACGAGAGGCGCTCACCCGGGCCCTTCCCGAGGCGGAGGGCGTCACCTGCGGATAGGCGGGGCACGCCGTGACACGGCGAAGGGCGGGCGCCCCGGTGGACGCCCGCCCCTGTCGACCGCTGCCGGTCGGCCCCTACCGGTCGACCACCATCGGTCGACCGGTCAACCGGTACCGGTTACGGAGTGACCTTCTCGATGGCCACGTTGCCGATGCCCGCGACGGTGCCCCGCGCGTTCACCAGCTGGACCTGGCCGAAGAAGGCGCGGCCCTCGGGCGCGGCGGCCGCGGCGGTGACGGTCGCGGAGACCGACGCCGAGGCGCCCGTGCCGAGCTTCACCGGCGTCGAGTCGTCGACGGTGACGGTGCCGAGCGTGGACGAGAAGAACACGTCCAGGTAGTCGTAGGCCGTCGTGCCGGCCGGGACCGAGTAGCCCGCGACCTCGATGGTGTACGTGCCGGCGGCGGGCGACGGGATGGAGACCGCCTCCTCCGAGTCACCGTCGGCCTGCTGGGCGACCTGGTTGCCGGCCGCGTCGAAGACCGTCAGGTCCAGGTCGGCGGAGGCGTCGGAGACGTTGCCGATCGAGACGTTCAGCGACTTGGCGCCGGCCGGGACCTCGACCGTGGTGGTGTCGGTCGCGCCGTTCGCGATGGTCGGGCGGGTCGCCTTGGACGAGCCGAGCGGGCCGCCGGCCAGCTTGCCGTCGATGGCGGCGAAGTTGTTCGTGACCTTCCACGAGACGAGGGTCGGGGTGCCGACCTTCGTCTCGGGCACGGTCACGGTCGCCGGGTCGAAGGCCGCGCCGTAGACGGTGGCGTCCAGCTTGTACGGGTTGTCGAGCAGCGGCGAGGTGCGGCGCGACTCGACCTCGATCTCCCAGACGCCCGGCTGCGGGTCGGCGTAGGAGCGGGCGTCGGGCTTGCAGCCGTTGCCGTCGAGGTAGTTGTTGTAGCAGTAGATCGTGGAGCTGTCCTCGACCGCGACACCGTAGGGGTGGATCGAGATGAACCGGGTCTGGCTCTTGTCCTTGAGTCCGCCGATCGCGACCTCGAACGCCTTGGCGCCCTCGGGCACGGTCAGGAAGTAGGACTGCGAGCTGTTGCGCTGCACGGTGTTCGACGCGTGGAACGTGTAGTTCACCGGGGTCGAGACGACGACCGTGTTGAGGATCTGCTTGTCGAGGCCCTCGGTCTTCGGGTCGTCGACCTCCAGGATCGCGCTGGCGATGCCCGCGGCCTTCGGCTGGGCCTGGATCCTGACCGTCACCGGCTTGTTCAGCGACAGCTTCACCTCGTCCGAGCCGAGGATCTTGAAGGTGCCGGCCGCGTTGTTCCCGAGGTGCAGCTCGTGGCGGATCGCCTTGTCGGCGCCGGACGTACGGGTGATGGTGACGTCGTACGTCTTCTTCTGACCGGCCTTCAGGCCGCCCTCGCGGTCGTAGATGCCGGTGCCGAAGCCCGGCGTCTTCAGCGCGAAGTCGAGCGCGGTGTCGACCGGCGCCTTGACGGCGTAGTCGTGGGCGGTGGCGCCCTTCCTGATGGACTTCCAGGCGTCCACGATGTTGATGGCGCCCGCGCCCTCCTCGTACGCCTGAAGACCCTTGATGTGGTCGGCGGTCGAGGTCAGCGCCGTGCGCAGGATCGCCGGGGTGAGCGCGACCTTGGCCTGCTTGGCGGCCGAGATGAGCAGCGCCGAGGCGCCCGCGGCCTGCGGGGAGGCCATCGAGGTGCCCTGCAGCATCGAGTAGCCGGCCGGCAGCGTGTAGCCCGACTCGGCGACCGGGGCGCCCGGCAGCCAGGTCTGGGTGGTGTTGATCGCGGCGCCCGGGGCGACGAGCGTCGGCGTGAAGCCGCCGTCCTCACGCGGGCCGCGCGAGGAGAAGGGCAGCAGCGCGTACTTCTTCGTCACCTGCGAGCCGTAGTTGGCGGCCCAGGTCTCCTTGGAGATGGCCGCGCCGACCGAGATCACCTTGTCGGCCAGACCGGGGTCGCCGATGGTGTTCGCGCCGGGGCCCTCGTTGCCCGCGGAGATCACGAGCTGGACGCCGTAGGTGTCGATGAGGCGCGTGTAGAGCTCGGCGCGCGCGTTGTTGCCGTCGTTCAGGCCCGGCAGACCGCCGATCGACATGTTGACGATGTCGACGCCGCGGTTGGCGACCAGGTCGATCATGCCCTCGGTGAGGGCGACGTTGGTGCAGCCGCCGGTCCAGGTGCAGGCACGGGAGGAGACGATCTTCGCGCCGGGGGCGGCGCCATTCATCTTGCCGCCGAACAGCCCGTTCGCGGCGGTGATGCCGGCGACGTGGGTGCCGTGCTCGGACTCGATGACGCCGATGTTGACGAAGTCGGCCTTCTTGCCGACCCAGTCCCCGCCGTAGGGGTCCATCGGCACGTCCTTGCGGATCTGCACGACGAACGGCTGGCGCTCCACGACGTCGGTGGACGGGTTGTCGGTACCGAAGTAGCCGACCTGGTAGCCGTCCTTGTACGGCTTCAGCGGTGTGTCGTCGCCGAAGTCATGGTTGTTGTTCAGGTCGACGCGGACCGTGCCGGCTGCCGCGTCGTACAGCACGCCCCACACGTCGGTGGTGTCGCCGTCGCGGTTGGCGTCGCCCTTGGCGTCACCGCCGGTGGTGGCCGACTCCTTGAAGGTGCTGATCTGGTACGAGCCCGCGGGCGCCGTCCACGTCGTACCGCCGAACGTGAAGGACGGGCCGGAGACGGCGGTGACCATCGGGCGCCAGGTGGCGTCGCTGTCGAGGATCGGGTCGGTCGCCGTCACCCAGTCGACGATCTTGCGCTCGCCGGTGGTGGTCTTCTGGAGCGCGGGGTGCCCAAGGTCCACGCCGGAGTCGAGGACGCCGATGGTGACACCGCGGCCGTCCGCCTTCGGGTTCTTCTTCACGAAGTCGACGGCGCCCGTCTCGAAGGACGGGTTGTACGGGTTCTCGGCGGGGGTGTTCCTGCCGGGGGCCGAGTAGGTCTTCGCCGTGGCCGAGGACGTGGCGCCCTTGGCGGCGTCCGCGCTCGGCGTCGGGTCGTCGAGCGCGATCTCCTGGCGCAGGTCGATGCCGTGCACGGAGGACAGCTTCGCGGCGGCCGCGATGGCGGAGTCGGCCTTGGCCGTCGGGACGGTGGCGCGGACGTAGCCGACCTTGTCGTAGGACTGGCCCACGGAGCCGCCCTTGACCGCGTCCAGCTCCTTGGCGACCTGCTCGGTCTGGCCGGGGGCGGTCGCGACCATCAGCGTGACGTTCTTGTCCCCGGCGGCCTTGGCCTCGGCGAGGAGGTCGGCGTCGTCGGAGCCGAGCTTGTCGTGGGCGGACTTCGCGCCCGGGTCGGCCGCGGCCGGGGTCTGGCCGGCGTCGGCGGAGAAGGCCATGGGTATCGGGCCGGCCGCGGACAGCGCGGCCACCAGGCCCGCGGCCACGGCTATCCGGGTCACACGTCTTGCGCCCGATATCGGTTCACGCTGGGGGGTGAGGGTCATCGGCATCCCTTGTAGGTAAAGGAACGAGCACCACGTGACCAGGCCGTTCCTGCCTGATCACGGTCGTCCGGAATGCGGTCCCGGATGACCGTGAAGCTTTACCTAAGGGACAGCTGTTTGGGGAGAGTTGACCGAATCGATATGGATGTATGGGGAAAACCCTCTACGAGCCCCCTGTGCGAGGGCTGTCCGCCGGTTGTGCGGGTTTCGGTCGGTCCTTCGGTCAGACGTCCTTGGCGCGGGCGTAGTGCCGGGAGGCCTTCGCGCGGTTGCCGCAGGCCGCCATGGAGCACCAGCGGCGGGTGCCGTTGCGTGAGGTGTCGAAGAAGTGCAGCACGCAGTCCTCGTGCGCGCAGCCGCGGATCCGGTCGGGGGCGGCGGAGAGCAGCTCCAGGTAGTTCCGGGCGGCCAGCCAGCCGGGCCCCCAGGCGTCGTCCCCGAACTCGGCCCGCTCGCCGGGTCCTTCGGCGGTGAGGGTGGGCCGGATCCGCCCGTGTCCGAGCACGGTGTCGACGCCGGCGGTGTCCGCCGGGCCGTCCACCGCGGCCTTCAGTGCGTCACGCGTGCGGAGGGTGTGCCGCAGGGTCGCCGCGTCGGCCGCGAACCGCTCGTCCAGCCCGTTCGCGGCGAGCCACACGGCGAGCCCGTCCGTGTCCCGCAGCAGATCCTGGACGGCGCCCTCCCGTACCCACCGCGTGTTGAGCAGGTCGAGCGCGAGGGGCTCGCCGGTGAGGGGGCGGAGGTCGGGGGCGGTGGCGGACATCGGGGGCTCCTTCCGGGCTAACCGCTCAAGAGTACGTGACCGGTTGACACGCTTGATTCTAACCCTTAATCTCCATGTGAGAGGTTAAATACGCGATCGGTGTGCGGGGATCCGAGGGGCTCCGCCGGGGCCGAGGAGGTCGAGCAGGTCATGGGCGTCTACCACTGCGGCTCGCGTGCGGTTCAGGACCGCGTCGGGGTCCGTGACCTCGCCGATCACATGGGCCGGGCGATCGGCGAGGGCATCAGGCCGGTCGTCGCCGCCTTCCTGGAACTCCAGCCGCTGCTGGTCCTGGGCGCGGCCGACCCGGTGGGGGGCCGGGTGTGGGCGTCGGCGGTCACGGGAGCCCCCGGCTTCGTCCGGGCCACCGGACCCCGCCGGATCTCGGTCGCCACCGGCACCTCCCGCACGTACACGCCCAGCGGTGCGGACGGGCCGCCCCCGGCCGACCCCCTCGCGGCGGCGCTGGCCACCCCCGGGACCCCCGTGGGCACGATCGCCCTCGATCCGCGCACCCGACGCCGGGTACGGCTGAACGGCCGACTGCGGCCCACCCCGCGCGGTTTCGCCGTCGAGACCGACCGGGTGTTCGCCAACTGCCCCAAGTACATACAGCGCAGGGAGACCTACGAGACGGTCGGCCGCACCCCCGGCAGCCCGCGTCGCGGCACCGAACTGACCCCCGAGCAGCGGGAGTTCCTCGCCGCCGCCGACACCTTCTTCCTCGCCACCCGCCATCCCGACGGCACCGGCGCCGAACTCAGTCACCGCGGCGGCGACCCCGGCTTCGTGCACGTCGCCTCCCCGCGCACACTCACCTGGCGCGACCACCCCGGCAACTCCATGTTCCTCACCCTGGGCAATCTCGCCACGGACCCCCGCGCCGGCCTGCTCTTCCTCGACTGGACGACGGGCCGCACCCTCCAGCTCACGGGCGAGGCCCGCACCCGGTTCGCGCCCGACGGCGAACGTACGGTTCACTTCACCGTCACGGAGGCCGTCGACACCCCCGCCGCGCTGCCGCTGTGCTGGTCCGCGCCGGAATACTCCCCTGCGAACCCGGACCCGACCGGCTAACGTCCCCCCATGCGCAAGAAGTTGAGGGTGGCGGCCTATGCCGTCTGCGTCCGTGACGGACAGCTCCTGCTCGCCCGCTCGCCGGCCCCCGACGGCACCCTCGAGTGGGTGCTGCCCGGCGGTGGCATGGAGCACGGCGAGGACCCCCTCGACACCGTCGTGCGCGAACTGGACGAGGAGACCGGCTACCGCGTCGAGGTCACCGGCCTGCTCGGCATCGACTCCTCGCACCACACCTCCCGCCGCGGGGGACTGCGCGGTCCCGTGGACCACCACGGCGTCCGGGTCGTCTACGAGGGCCGGGTCGTCGGAGGCGAACTGCGCAACGAGGTGAACGGATCCACCGATCTGGCCGCCTGGCACGACCTGGACGCGGTGCCCGCCCTCACCCGGGTCCGGCTGGTCGACATCGCGCTGAAGCTGTGGCACGAACGGCCGGTGGACGGACGGGTGTTCGCGCCCCCGCCGGCCGGTCCCGGGGCATGAGCCGAACCCCGTGAGCGATATCCCCTGAGCGGTTCCCCGTGAGCGACATCCCCTGAGCGGTTCCCCGTGAGATGAACGCGGAGTGACCGGCTCCGGGCGGTGGGCGGAGCAGCCGAGGTCCGCCCCGGTCCGATCGGGGCCCCGAGATCCACGTACGCGATCGGCGTTGCCCGTTGCGAAGGCGTTCACGCGCAGGCCACTCCCGGTGTCGAGCATCCGAGGGAGCGGGATGTTCGCTGCCGCGACCGCCCGCGCCCACCGTCGACGCGTTCGTACCCGGGGAGATCGCGCCATGCCGCGCGCACGGACCACGCCGACCTCTCCCAGGCCGGTCTGGCGGCCCTCTACCGTGAGCTGTCCGCGAACGCCCGGTTCGACGGGGCACGGCCGACGGGCGCCGCGAAGGGTTGCAACACGGAGCTGCTCCTGAGGAAGGGCGGCCGCAGGCGATCCGCCCGACGTGATTCGCCCTGAGCGTCACCTCTTGCGCAGCCACGGCACCAACTGCGCCACGCCCCACGCCGCTTCCACGCCGAGGAAGGGCCACAGCACCCCCGGGGCGCCTTGCGCCAGCGCGTACGCCATCCACGCCGTGAACAGCGCGCGGGCGACGCCGTCGAGCAGTCCGTGCACCGCCAGCGGTCCGGTCAGGCGCAGGACGGCCCAGACGATCACGACCGACCCCATCAGGTTCGCGAACAGGGTCTGGATCGGGTCGGTCTGCGGGAACGTGCCCAGCCCCCACACCCGGCTCCACGACGACAGCACGTCATGGACCAGCGCGTACGTCCACGGCGTCGCGAAGCCGGCCGTGACGACGAGGTCGTACCAGGCGCTCGCGCGGACGACACGGGCATAGGGGCGGCGGTAGGGATCGAGGAGCGGGGTGGAAGTGGTCATGAGGGCGACGCTAAACACTGGACTACGCTCCAAGGTCAAGCGTCGGACCGCTACCTGACGGAGGCTCCCGCATGCGCATCGGCGAGCTGGCTGCCCGCACCGGCACCACCCGGGACACCATCCGCTTCTACGAGAGGATCGGTCTCGTCGAGGGCCGCCGACTGCCCAACGGGTACCGCGACTTCGCGCCGGAGGCGGTGGAGTGGCTGGCCTACGTCCGTACCGCGCAGACCCTGGGGTTCACCCTCGCGGAGATCGCCCGGCACGGCGAGGAACTCCGCGAGGCCCCGGACTCCGCGGACGCCCTCTCCGCCCTCTTCGAGCAGAAGATCCAGATCGTCGACGCCCGCATGGCCGAACTCGCCGCCCTCCGCGCCGAACTCGCCGAGCGCGTCGGCACGGGCTGCCCGCTGCGCACGGCGTGACGGGCGTGACGGCATGAGGAGGGGCCGTCGGGTCACGCCCGACGGCCCCTCCTCTCCCCTCCTGGCCCCGCCCCGGTCCGTCACTATCGGGGCAGCACCACGACATACGCTGCAGGGTCCCTGTCGCCCGAGGCCATCAACGCCGTGCGGACCACCGCCGCCTGCTGTTCCATCGTGTCCCGCAGCTTCTTCGGCGTGATGTGCACGACCGTGATGCCGAGCCGCTCCAGATGCTCGCGCTTGCGGGCGTACTCCGACCAGAGGGCGTCCTCGTCCTGCCTCGGCGCCCGGGTGTCCAGCTCGACCGCCACCGCCTGATCCGGCCAGTACGCGTCCAGACCCCCCAGGTGGGGACCGCCCGGCAGACGGAGGTCCACGTTCCAGACCGGGTCGGGAAGGCCGTACTCGTACACCATCGCGTACAGCCGGTCCTCCGCGATCGCGCGTCCCTCCGCCAGCAGCGAGTCCACCGCGTCCACCACGTGCGGGCGGCTCAGCAACTTGGCGTTGTTCAACTCCCGCACCACTGCGGCCGGTTCGCAGTGGCCTCCGCGCACCGCCTCCGTCAGCAGCCGCTGTACCGTCCCCGCGTCCGTCAGCCGGGCCACGGCGTCGGCGAGCGCGCGGGGCACCGGCGCCACCGGAACTCCCGTGGCCTGCTCGGGAGTCGGCAGGCTGCCCGTGCGGACGACATGGGCGCAGCCCGTCGAGCGCAGCCGGCGCAGCCGCGGGACCAGGACGTCGATGTGCTCCAGGGACGGCAGCGGGGGAGCGGACGCGACCCCGTGCAGGTTCAGGGCCGCCAGCCCGGTGATCATCGCCTCCTTGTACACCGGCCGGTGCGGGTCTCCGGCGCCCGGCTGGGTCGGCACCCCGGGCGGCGGTGTCGACGTGTCGCGGCCCGCGTACATCAGCACCGCGTGCAGCCGCTCCTCGCTGGTCGGCGGGCCGGGGTGGAGCAGGTACACGCCGGGGAGGATCTGCTGCCAGGGGCCGCCGGGACGGCTCTGCTCGTTCGCCTCGGCCGGTGCGACGCCGTGCGAGCGGAGCTGGGCCGTGGTGGTGACGCGGCGCTGTACGTCCGACAGGTGGCGGACGGGGCGGGGGGACGCCGAGGGAACCTGGGGGAGCGGGGTGTTGTGGTGGTTCATGCAACGGGGATTCCGCACCCGGCCTGTCTCGTAACCGCTGTTACACGCCTGTCGACAAATCCGGACAAGCTCGTCCTAAAGGACGGGTGTTCGGATGCCGATGGGGCGCCGAAAACCCCTGGTCCCGGATGGGGGAGCCAGGGGTTACGGGTCGGATTGCCTGAATTCCGTAACGGTGACCGTCAGCGGAATTCATGGCCAAAGCTCAGGGTTGGAGGCCTCGGTCGGTCCCGGCCCCCGCGCCACCCGCCCGCACGTCACTCGCCTGGGCGCCACCCGCCTGGGCGCTACCCGCCTGTGCCCGCAGGGACCGCGCCAGGTCGTCGCGCGCCTCCAGCACCAGCCGGCGCAGCGCCGGGGCCGCCGACTCGTGCGCCGTGAGCCACGCGTCCGTCGCCTCCAGCGTCGCAGGGGAGTCCTGGAGCGACGGGAACAGGCCCTTGACGACGGTCATCGCGATCTGGATCGACCGCTCGGCCCAGATCCGCTCGATCGACGCGAAGTACTTCTCCGCGTACGGCACGAGCAGCTCCCGCTGCGAGGGCTGGGCGAATCCCGCGATCGTCGCCTCCACCAGCGCGTTGGACAGCGAGTCCGACTCCACCAACCGGGCCCAGGCCTGCGCCTTGACCGCCGCCGACGGGCGGCCCGCGAGACAACGGACCTGATGCCGCTTGCCGGACGCCGTGTCGTCACGGGCCAGTTCGGCCGCCAGCGCCTTCTCGTCGGCGTACCCGTGCGCGACCAGCGGCTCCACGAACACCCAGCGCAGCTCCTGGTCCACCTCCAGGCCGTCGATCTTCGCCGAGCCGTTCAGCAGGCCCTGGAGCAGCTCGAAGTCGGAGTCGGAGGACGCCACCGTCGCGAAGAAGCGCGCCCAGGCCAGCTGGTGCTCGCTGCCCGGCTCGGCCGCCCGCAGATCCCGCAACGCGGTGTCGGCCAGCATCGCCTCGCCCGTCCGCCGCCAGGACCGCGGCGCGTAGTGGACCAGCGCCGAGTCCGCCCACGCGTGCAGCATCTGCAGGACGCCGATGTCGGACTCGCGGCGTGCGAACCGCCTCACCAGGTCCACGAACTCGGGCGCGGGCAGCAGCGCGTCCCGGGTCAGGTTCCACAGCGCCGACCAGCACAGGGCCCGGGCCAGCGGGTCGGACATCGAACCCAGGTGCTCGCGCAGCGTGGCCAGCGAGGTCTCGTCGAAGCGGATCTTGCAGTACGTCAGGTCGTCGTCGTTGACCAGCACCAGCTCCGGGGCCTCGGCGCCCGCCAGCTCCGTCACGACGGTACGCGGACCGTCGACGTCCGTCTCGGCGCGCGCGTACCGCACGAGACGGCCGTCCTCGCGGCGGTACAGGCCGATCGCCACCCGGTGCGGCCGCAGTTCGGGGTACGCCTCGGCGGCCTCCTGGAGCACCGCCAGCTCGGCGATCCGGCCCCGCGGGTCCAGCAGCACCTGCGGGGTCAGCGAGTTCACGCCCGCCGTCTGCAGCCAGGACCGCGACCAGCCGCCCATGTCCCGGCCGCTGGTCTCCGCGAGCACCGACAACAGGTCACCGAGGCGCGTGTTGCCGTACGCGTGCCGCTTGAAGTAGCGCCGCGCGCCCTCGAGGAACGCGTCCTGGCCGACGTACGCCACCAGTTGCTTCAGGACGGAGGCGCCCTTGGCGTACGTGATGCCGTCGAAGTTCAGCTTCGCGTCCTGGAGGTCGCGGATGTCGGCGGTGACCGGGTGGGTGGAGGGGAGCTGGTCCGCGCGGTAGGCCCACGCCTTGCGGCGGTTGGCGAAGGTGATCCAGGCGTCGGTGAAGCGGGTCGCGCCGACGTTCGCGAACGTGCCCATGAAGTCGGCGAAGGACTCCTTCAGCCACAGGTCGTCCCACCACACCATGGTGACCAGGTCGCCGAACCACATGTGCGCCATCTCGTGCAGGATGACGTTCGCCCGCGCCTCGTACGACGCCTGCGTCACCTTGCCCCGGAAGATGTACTCCTCGCGGAAGGTCACCAGACCCGGGTTCTCCATCGCGCCGAGGTTGTACTCGGGCACGAACGCCTGGTCGTACTTGCCGAACGGGTACGGGTAGTCGAAGTGGTCGTGGAAGAAGTCCAGGCCCTGCTTGGTGACGAGGAAGACGTCCGCGGAGTCGAAGTGGGGCGCCAGACCCTTGCGGCACATCGCGCCGAGGGGGATCTCCAGCGTCGTACCGTCACCCAGGTCGCGTGTGTACGTGTCCGTCACATAGTGGTACGGGCCGGCCACGACACAGGTGATGTACGTCGAGATCGGCTTCGTCTCCGCGAAGCGCCACACCCCGTCGGTGCGCTCGCCGACGCCGTTGCTCCACACCACCCACTCCTCGGGCGCCCGCACCTCGAAGCGGAACGGGGCCTTGAGGTCGGGCTGCTCGAAGCCCGCGAAGACCCGGCGGGCGTCGGCCGGCTCGTACTGGGTGTACAGGTACACCTCGCCGTCCTCCGGGTCGACGAAGCGGTGCAGGCCCTCGCCGGTACGGGAGTAGGCGCACCGGGCGTCGACGATCAGCTCGTTCTCCGTGGCCAGGTCCTCCAGCAGGATCCGGGTGCCGTCGAAGACCTCGCCCGGGTCGAGGTCGCGGCCGTTGAGGGAGACGGACGTCACACTCGGCGCGATCAGGTCCACGAAGCTCGACGCGCCGGGCTCGTTGCTGCGGAAGCGGATCGTGGTGACCGACCGGAAGGTGCGGGGCTCGTCCCCGGCCCGGTCGCCGACCGCCGACCGGATGTCGAGGGACACGTCGTACCCGTCGACGGACAGCAGGGCGGCCCGCTCCCGGGCCTCGTCGCGGGACAGGTTCTCACCGGGCACGGCGGTACTCCCTCAGTGCGTTGAGCACGGGCTTTCGGACAGGAGTGATCCTGCCACGCGCCCCTGACGCCGGGCAGCAGGGAATGTGCGGCAGGGACGGCGGTGTTCAGGGGGGAAAGGCCTATCTCATGAGGATTGCTCGAGGAGAGACATGTCGGAGAAGACCCCCGTCGACTTCTGGTTCGACCCGCTGTGCCCGTGGGCCTGGATGACCTCCCGGTGGGTGCTGGAAGTGGAGAAGGTCCGTGACATCGAGGTCCGCTGGCACGTGATGAGCCTCGCCGTCCTCAACGAGAACAAGCTCGACGAGCTGCCCGAGGAGTACCGCGAGATGCTCGCGGTCAAGGCCTGGCAGCCGGTGCGCGTGGTCACCGCCGCCTGGCAGCTGCACGGCGCCGACGTCCTCGGCCCCCTCTACACCGCGCTCGGCACCCGCATCCACAACAACGGCGAGGGCCCGACCGTGGAGGCCATCGCCGGTGCGCTCAAGGACGTCGGTCTGCCCGCGTCCCTGATCGAGTACGCCGAGCAGTCGGACTTCGAGTTCGACGCCCAGCTGCGCGCCTCCCACAAGGAGGGCATCGAGAAGGTCGGCCAGGACGTCGGCACCCCCGTCATCGCCGTCCCCGGCCCCGACGGTGAGCAGATCGCCTTCTTCGGTCCCGTGGTCACCCCCGCGCCGAAGGGCGAGGAGGCCGCCCGCCTCTGGGACGGCACCGTCGCCGTCGCCTCGGTCCCCGGTTTCTACGAGATCAAGCGCTCCCGCACCAAGGGCCCGGACTTCAGCAACCTGTGACGGCGGTGGTGCCC
>NZ_JBHWUW010000091.1:0-20655 GCF_042737245.1 Streptomyces sp. NPDC060002 | reverse complement strand
GCGCCGGGCCCCTCGTTCACCTGCGTTCGTCGCGCGTCTTCAGCCGCACTGGCAGGGGTTGCCCGACTGGCACCCGCAGCCACACCCGGAACCGCAGCCGCACGCGCCGATGAGCATCAGGTTCCTGATCTCGGCGGGCTGCTCGGTCGGGCGTTCCTGTGCGGGGTCGGGCGTGGGAGTGATGGGGGACTCGGCCATGGGTTCCTCCCGGAGGCGTAGGACCTGTGCCCATTGCATGCCCGTTCCGCTGGGCGCATCAACGGCTCAACGGCGCACAGTGGCTTGCGCACGCCCGGGAGGGATCCGGTACGCCTCCGGCCGGACGCCCCCGTGGCCCCACCCGTCACCGTCGGGCTCAGGCCCCCTCGGCTGCCGTTCCCGTGCCCGTTCCGGTCGCCGGCTGGATGTCCGGCTGGATGTCCGCCTGGAGATCGTCCGCGTGCTCGCCCGTCACCAGGAACACCACCCGCTTTGCGACGGCCACCGCGTGGTCGGCGAACCGCTCGTAGTAGCGGCCCAGCAGCGTGACGTCGACGGCCGTCTCGATGCCGTGCTTCCAGCGGTCGTCCAGCAGGTGCTGGAAGAGGGTGCGGTGCAGGAGGTCCATCGCGTCGTCGTCCGACTCCAGCTGGAGCGCCAGGTCGACGTCCTTGGTGACGACGACTTCCGCCGCCTTCGCCATCAGGCGCTGCGCGAGCTGGCCCATCTCCAGGATCGTGGCGTGCAGGTCCTGCGGGACCGCGCGGTTGGGGAAGCGCAGCCGCGCCAGCTTCGCCACGTGCTGGGCCAGGTCGCCGGAGCGCTCCAGGTCGGCCGACATCCGCAGCGACGTGACCACGATCCGCAGGTCCGTCGCCACCGGCTGCTGCCGGGCCAGCAGCGCTATCGCCCGTGCCTCCAGGTCGTGCTGGAGCTCGTCGACCTTCTTGTCGGCCTCGATGACGCTCTCGGCGAGCTTCAGGTCGGCGTCGAGAATGGCGGTCGTGGCGCGTCCGATCGCCGACCCGACCAGCCGGGCCATCTCCACCAGGCTGTCGCCGATCGAGTCCAGTTCCTCGTGGTACGCGTCCCGCATCAGGGTTCCCTCTCGTACGTCGTGCTTGGGGTTCGGGTTCGGTTCCGGGGGCCAGAACCGGCCGCGAACCGAGCCGGAACCGGCTGCTGCACCGGCGCCGACCGGCCGTGGAACCGGTGCTGCGAACCCCACGGTGCCACGGTCCGCCCCGTACGCGTCGATTTCCGGCACCCCAAATGAACCACCACTGGCTCCAAGGTGAACTCTGGGCGACGAGTGTTCGAGGTCGCACCTCGATAGCTGTGGCCAGGACCGATCGCGTGCCTAACCTGGTGGCATGGACGTGAACGCGGCGGTCGCCGCAGCAGCAGCGATCGCCGGGGTACTCACCGGTGTCATCGCCGTGCTGGCGTTCCGCTGGAGCGAGCGGGAGCAGAAGCGCCCCACGCGCACCTCGCTGCACACGGACCCGGTGCTTCCGCCGGGGGTGGACACCGTCCTCTCCGTGCTTCGCTCCTCCGCCGTCGTGCTCGACGAGGCTGACGCCGTCGTGAAGGCCAGCTCCGCCGCCTACGCCCTCGGGCTGGTGCGCGGCGGCCGGCTCAGCGTCGAGCCCATGCTCAAGATGGCCCGGGACACCAGACGCGACGGAGAGATACGCCAGGTCGAGCTGGACCTTCCCCGGCGCGGAACCGGGCGCGGCGAGGCTCTCGCCGTGTCCGCCAGAGTGGCGCCGCTGGGCTCCCGGCTGGTCCTCCTGCTCGTGGAGGACCTCACCGAGGCCCGTCGTATCGAGGCGGTCCGGCGGGACTTCGTGGCGAACGTCAGCCATGAGCTGAAGACCCCGGTCGGCGCGCTCTCCCTCCTCTCCGAGGCCGTCATGGACGCCTCGGAGGATCCGGAGGCGGTGGAGCGGTTCGCCGGCCGTATGCAGATCGAGGCCACCCGGCTGACCAGCCTGGTCCAGGAGCTCATCGACCTCTCGAGGGTCCAGAACGACGATCCCCTCGAGGACGCCGAGCCGGTCGGCATCGACGAGCTGGTCGCCGAGGCCGTCGACCGCTGCCGTCACCAGGCCGGCACCAAGCAGATCACCATGGCCGCCGGCGGCACCGCCGACCTGCGCGTCTTCGGGAACCGGGGCCAGCTGGCCGCCGCCCTCGGCAACCTGGTCGAGAACGCCGTCAACTACTCACCCGCCCGGACCCGCGTCGGCATAGCCGCCCGCCGGGTGAGCGCGCCGGGCGGGGACCTGATCGAGATCGCCGTGACCGACCAGGGCATCGGCATCTCCGACAAGGACAAGGAGCGCATCTTCGAGCGCTTCTACCGCGTCGACCCGGCCCGCTCCCGCCAGACGGGCGGTACGGGTCTGGGCCTGGCGATCGTCAAGCACGTGGCCGCCTCGCACGGCGGGGAGGTCACGGTGTGGAGCGCCGAGAACCAGGGCTCCACGTTCACCCTGCGCCTACCGGAGGTGGGCGTGGCCCGCGACCGCGCGCATCAGCACCCCGACCCGGACGAGGTCGACGACTTCGACGACCTCGATGACCTCGATGACGCCGACGGCCCCGACGAGGTCGGCCACTCCTCCCCTCACGACCGCTCGACCCAGACAACACCCCGCGCCTCATCCCCCGATTCGTCCGCGTACCGGACGCTTTCCGCCCCGGAGGTCCTTCCGTGACCCGAGTGCTCGTCGTCGAGGACGAGGAGTCCTTTTCCGACGCCCTGTCGTACATGCTCCGCAAGGAGGGTTTCGAGGTCGCCATCGCGGCCACCGGGCCCGACGGACTCGACGAGTTCGAGCGCAACGGCGCCGACCTCGTACTCCTCGACCTGATGCTGCCGGGCCTGCCCGGTACGGAGGTGTGCCGTCAGCTGCGCGGCCGCTCCAACGTCCCCGTGATCATGGTGACCGCGAAGGACAGCGAGATCGACAAGGTCGTCGGCCTGGAGATAGGAGCCGACGACTACGTCACCAAGCCCTTCTCCTCGCGCGAGCTGGTCGCCCGTATCCGGGCCGTCCTGCGCCGCCGGGGCGAGCCGGAGGAGGTGACCCCGGCGGCTCTGGAGGCCGGCCCGGTCCGCATGGACGTCGACCGCCACGTCGTGACGGTCTCCGGTTCCAAGGTCGACCTCCCCCTCAAGGAGTTCGACCTCCTGGAGATGCTGCTGCGCAACGCCGGCCGCGTGCTGACCCGTATGCAGCTCATCGACCGGGTCTGGGGCGCCGACTACGTGGGCGACACCAAGACGCTCGACGTCCACGTCAAGCGCCTGCGAGCCAAGATCGAGCCCGACCCGGGCGCCCCGCGCTACCTGGTCACGGTCCGCGGCCTGGGCTACAAGTTCGAGCCGTAAACCGGACTCGTGCCGGGGACGGACGAGTGAGCAAGGAGGGCGGCGCCCCGGGTGGGGTGCCGCCCTCCTTGTGTGTACGGGCGCGCGTACGGGGTCAGTGACCGGCGGCCGACTCCGACGCCGAAGCCGACGCGGAGGCCGAGTCCGACGGGGACGCCGATCCGGACTCGGAGGTGCCGCCCTCCCCGGCCGCGCCGGAAGCCGACTCGGAGGGGGACGCGGACGCGCTCTTGGAGGGGGACTCCGCGGCGCTCGGGATGTCGCTCGGGCCCCACTTGGAGAAGTAGCTCTCGGCGGGGACGACGAAGGCGCGCAGGCTGATCTCGCCGGTGTCGCTGAAGGTGAAGGTCACCTTCTGCGCGTCGCCGTCCTTGACGGCCTCACGGCTGCTCGACAGGACGGCGGAGGCGTTGTTCGCACCGCCGATGACGACCGAGCCGCCGGCCGGGACGGTCAGCTCGCCCTTGCCCTTGGCGGGCGAGAGCGCGGCGGACTTGCCGCCGTCGAGGGTGATGGACTCCAGCGTCTGCGCGTTGCTGCCGCTGTTGAAGACGGTCGCCGAGATCACGGCGGGGCCGGTCGACTCCGGGTCGGGCTGGGTGATGACGACGACGTTCTGAAGCTTGATGTCGCCGACGCCGGTGGCGGCGTTGTCCGGCTTGATCTCCAGGGTCTGGGAGTCGTTGCCGGCCCCGCAGGCGGCGAGCGAGGCGATCGAGAACGCGACGGCGGAAGCGGCGAGGGCACCGCGTCGAAGGCTGCTGCTCACGGCGGCGGAAACTCCTTGAACACACGGGCGGCTTTCCTTTGGATAAAGCCGTCCTAAGGGTCTGTCAGCGGCCTTAGGTTACCGAGCCGTTCTCGCACCACCGCACCCGACCCGCCTCTAGAGCGATCCCGTGCCTCGACGGACGCGCTGAACGGTCTCCGGCACCAGCTGTCCCGACCGCCACAAGTGACCCACGAGCGACCCACGAGTCACCTTGGCTTCACCCGTCGTCTTCTCGTCCGCCTTCCCGCCCGCCTTCCCTTCGTCTCCCTCTCCTCTTCCGCTCCTCTTCCTGCCGTCTTCCAGTCCTCTTCCGGCTCACCCGGCCATTCGCATAACCGCACCGGACGTCCGCTCGCGGATTTCCGGTGAAGGAATGCGAGGTCGTCCCCGGAATTGATCACGGCCCGGGTCGAGGGGTTGATGATCAATTCCGGAAACGACTCGTATCCGGCCACGTGAACCGAACGGAGTAGCGGAAGTCGTACTCCTGAAAGTGGACATATGTGGACGTTCGGCCGTTCGGGCGGGGCTTCGGGTATGTGTAACGTGCGCGTTTCTCCCCCCTCGGAGAGCGCCTCCGACCTGCGAATACCTGCTTCCGCCGGCCCTCCGCAGCACGTTCCTGTTGCTGTTGTCAAGCCCCGAGATATGCTCTGACCTGCGAAAACGCCATTCAGAACCCGCAGTTTCCGTGTTACCCTGGATAGCCACGGAAGGGGTACCTGTCACATGACGTTCAAGGTTGGCGACACCGTGGTCTATCCCCATCACGGGGCCGCGCTGATCGAGGCTATCGAAACTCGCCAGATCAAAGGCGTGGACAAGACCTACTTGGTGCTGAAGGTCGCCCAGGGTGACCTGACGGTACGTGTGCCAGCGGACAATGCGGAGTTCGTCGGCGTACGTGATGTGGTCGGTCAGGACGGGCTGGACCGGGTCTTCGAGGTGCTGCGCGCGCCATACGCCGAGGAGCCCACGAACTGGTCGCGTCGTTACAAGGCAAATCTGGAGAAGCTCGCCTCCGGCGATGTCATCAAGGTCGCGGAAGTCGTGCGTGACCTGTGGCGTCGTGAGCGCGAGCGCGGACTCTCCGCCGGTGAGAAGCGCATGCTCGCCAAGGCCCGCCAGATCCTGGTGAGCGAGCTCGCTCTCGCGGAGAACACCAACGAGGACAAGGCCGAAGCCCTGCTCGACGAGGTGCTCGCGTCCTGAGCTCGACGAGTTTTTCACGTGCTGACGCCGGCCCGGGACCGGTCTCGGCACACTGAAGAACACGCGTACTGAAGAACACTGAAATGCCGCGGTGCCCGATGACGAATTTCCCGTCGCCGGGCGCTGCGGCATGTTCGCGCCAGGACAACCGCCGTACGCCCTACCCCCGAAAGGGTGGCCGGTCGATACGGCCCCGAACCGCCCCCGATAATGCGACCGATGCTTCGATACTTGGTGTGCCGGGCCCGGGCTGCTGCCTCGACCGGCACGTCACGGAAGGGTCCGGTCAAGGCGTCGCGCCCGGCACTTCCAGGGCCATACCCACGCCGGGCCGGAACACAAACCTGACAGGAACCGATGTCTGACGATTCGCGTCCCTCCCCCGCGCCCGCCCGCACGGCCGCGGTGATTCCGGCCGCCGGGCGGGGCGTCCGCCTCGGTCCGGGCGCCCCCAAGGCACTCCGCACGCTGGGCGGCACGCCCATGCTGATCCACGCGGTGCGCGCCCTCGCCGCCTCCCGTGCCGTCTCCCTGGTCGTCGTCGTGGCCCCGCCGGACGGCACCGCCGAGGTGAAGTCGCTGCTCGACGCGCACGCGCTGCCCGACCGCACCGACTTCCTGGTCGTGCCCGGCGGTGACTCCCGCCAGGAGTCCGTGAGGCTCGGCCTGGACGCGCTGCCGCCCGGCCACGACATCGTCCTCGTGCACGACGCCGCCCGGCCCCTCGTCCCCGTCGACACGGTGGACGCGGTGATCGAGGCCGTACGCGAGGGCGCCCCCGCCGTCGTCCCGGCGCTGCCGCTCGCGGACACCGTCAAGGAGGTCGAACCGGCCGGGACCGTCGGCGACCCCGAGCCGGTCGTCGCGACGCCCGAGCGCGCCCGCCTCCGTGCCGTCCAGACCCCGCAGGGCTTCGACCGGGCCACCCTGGTCCGCGCCCACGAGACGGTCACGGACGACGTCACCGACGACGCGAGCATGATCGAGCAGCTGGGTCTCACCGTCGTTGTCGTCCCCGGTCACGAGGAGGCCTTCAAGGTCACCCGGCCCCTCGACCTGGTCCTCGCGGAGGCGGTCCTGGCCCGCAGGAGGCTCAACGATGGCTTCTGAGACGCGGCCCCTGCTTCCCCAGGTCGGCATCGGCACCGACATCCACGCCTTCGAGGAGGGCCGCGAGCTGTGGTGCGCGGGCCTGAAGTGGGAAGGGGAGGGCACCGGACTGGCCGGGCACTCCGACGCGGACGTCGTGGCGCACGCCGCCTGCAACGCGCTCTTCTCCGCGGCCGGCCTCGGTGACCTGGGGCAGCACTTCGGCACCGGGCGCCCCGAGTGGTCCGGCGCCTCGGGCGTCACGCTGCTCACGGAGGCGGCCCGGATCGTCCGCGCGGCCGGCTTCGTCATCGGCAACATCGCGGTCCAGGTCGTCGGACCCCGCCCCAAGATCGGCAAGCGGCGCGACGAGGCCCAGAAGGTCCTGTCCGAGGCGGCGGGCGCCCCGGTGTCGGTGTCGGGCGCGACGACGGACGGGCTCGGGTTCCCGGGGCGCGACGAAGGCCTGATGGCGATCGCGACGGCGCTGGTGGCGCGGACCGGCTGACCGGCCGGCCGACCCGGCGCCGCCCGCACCGGCCGACATATGCCATGGCATGTCACGAATGTGTGGCCCTTGGGCGGAAGGGGCTCGGGGCATCGCTCCGCGCCCACTACCCTGGAGTGGTGACCATTCGCCTGTACGACACCAGTGCCCGGCAGATCCGTGACTTCGCCCCGCTCCAGCCGGGTTGTGTCTCGATCTACCTGTGTGGTGCCACCGTGCAGGCGGCTCCGCACATCGGGCACATCCGTTCGGGCCTGAACTTCGACATCATGCGCCGGTGGTTCGCCCACCGCGGCTACGACGTCACGTTCATCCGCAACGTCACCGACATCGACGACAAGATCATCGTCAAGTCGCACGACCAGGGCCGCCCCTGGTGGTCGATCGGGTACGAGAACGAGCGGGCGTTCAACGACGGCTACCAGGCGCTGGGTTGCCTGCCGCCGACGTACGAACCCCGCGCCACCGGGCACGTGCCCGAGATGATCGAGATGATGCGCGGGCTGATCGAGCGCGGCCACGCCTACGAGTCCGAGGGCAACGTCTACTTCGACGTGCGCTCGTTCCCGGGTTACCTGGAGCTGTCCAACCAGGACCTGGACGATCTGCGCCAGCCCTCCGGCGAGGGCGAGACCGGCAAGCGCGACCAGCGCGACTTCGCCCTGTGGAAGTCCGTCAAGCCGGGCGAGCCGAACTGGGAGACCCCCTGGGGCCGCGGGCGTCCCGGCTGGCACCTCGAGTGCTCGGCGATGGCGCACAAGTACCTGGGCCCCGTCTTCGACATCCACGGCGGCGGCCTCGACCTGATCTTCCCGCACCACGAGAACGAGATCGCCCAGGCCAAGGCCTACGGCGACGAGTTCGCGCGGTACTGGGTGCACAACGCCTGGGTCACCATGAGCGGCGAGAAGATGTCGAAGTCGCTGGGCAACAGCGTCCTCGTCTCCGAGATGGTGAAGCAGTGGCGCCCGATCGTGCTGCGCTACTACCTCGGTACGCCCCACTACCGTTCGATGATCGAGTACAGCGAGGAGTCGCTGCGCGAGGCCGAGTCGGCGTTCGCGCGGATCGAGGGCTTCGTGCAGCGCGTCGTCGAGAAGGCCGGCGGGGTCGTCGAACCGGCGGCCGAGGTGCCGCCCGCCTTCGCCGAGGCGATGGACGACGACCTGGGTGTCCCGCAGGCGCTGGCCATCGTGCACACGACGGTCCGGCAGGGGAACTCGGCCCTCGCCGCCGACGACAAGGAAGCCGCCGTGGCCCGCCTCGCCGAGGTCCGTGCCATGCTCGGCGTCCTCGGTCTGGACCCGCTCGACGCGCACTGGGCCGGCGAGGAGAGCCGGGGTGAGGACCTGCACGGCGTGGTCGACAGCCTCGTCCGACTCGTCCTCGACCAGCGCGAGTCGGCCCGCGCGCGCAAGGACTGGGCGACCGCGGACGCCATTCGTGACCAGCTCACCCAGTCCGGCCTGGCCATCGAGGACGGCCCGCAGGGGCCGCGCTGGAGCCTCGGCCCGCGTTAGGGCGGCCTCAGGGCCTGTCCTTGATCGACTGTGCCGCCCGGCCTTCCGGGCGGCACACTGCATAAGACGTACGTACGAAAGCTCACGGAGACGAGAGATTCATGGCAGCCAACAACCGCCGCATGTCCGGCAAGAAGGGCGCGCAGGTCGGCAGTGGCGGCCAGCGGCGCCGAGGCCTGGAGGGCAAGGGTCCGACCCCGCCCGCCGAGATGCGCAAGAAGCACAAGGCGAACCGCATCGCGACCGCCAAGGCGAAGCAGGCCGTCCGCCGGCCCGTACAGCGCGGCCGTGGCGGCAAGGGCACGTCCGAGATGGTCGTCGGCCGCAACTCCGTCGTCGAGGCGCTGCGCGAGGGCGTGCCCGCGACGATGCTCTACGTGCAGCAGTTCATCGACAACGACGAGCGGGTGCGCGAGGCGCTCCAGCTGGCCGCTGAGCGCGGCGGCATCCACCTCATGGAGGCCCCGCGTCCCGAGCTGGACCGCATGACCAACGGCCTCAACCACCAGGGCCTGGTCCTCCAGGTCCCGCCGTACGAGTACGCGCACCCCGAGGACCTGGCGTCGGCCGCCTACGACAACGGCGAGGACCCGCTGATCGTCGCCCTCGACGGCGTGACCGACCCGCGCAACCTGGGTGCCGTCGTCCGCTCCGTCTCCGCCTTCGGCGGCCATGGTGTCGTCGTCCCCGAGCGCCGCGCGGCCGGTATGACGGCCGGCGCCTGGAAGACGTCCGCCGGTGCGGCCGCCCGTACCCCGGTCGCCCGCGCCACCAACCTCACCCGCGCCCTGGAGGCCTACAAGAAGGCCGGGATCGCGGTCGTCGGCCTGGCCGCCGACGGCGAGCACCAGGTCGGCACGCTGAAGGCCCTGGACGGCCCGGTCGTCATCGTCGTCGGCAGTGAGGGCAAGGGCCTCTCCCGCCTGGTCGGCGAGACCTGCGACTTCCGGGTACGGATCCCGATGCCGGGTGGCGCGGAATCCCTGAACGCGGGTGTGGCGGCCGGGATCGTGCTGTACGAGGCGGCTCGGCGCCGGGGCTGAGGCAGGCCGGGCTCCGCCGGCCCGGGCCGGCGGAGCCCGCCGGCCGGAGGCCGGCGCAGCCGTGCGGAGCCGTGCGGAGCCGCGTGGTGGGCGAGGGCGGCAGAGGGAAACAGTTCACTCGGACGGGTTAGTGCGGACGGGTAGTGCGACCTTGACGGAGTCCGGACAGATCCGGCGGGTCAAAGCAGTGTCCTAAACACACGTCACTCGGTTAGATGAGTGTGGACACCAGAACACCCCGCACACCCACGGGGGACCGCTCGTCGGGATTCGACGACGCTCCCGCGCTGAGCATGGTGAAGGTGCCGAGCGATCCGGCGCAGATCATCGTCAGCCACGCGAGCTTCCGTGTGCAGCTGGGCGCGTCGGCGCGGCGTAACCAATCCCCGCGGATCGCCCGGCACGTGAGCGCCATCGATGACACCGCGCGCGTCTCCGCCGTCGGGGCGGCGGGCAGAGCGGGCGCCGCTTCCGGTGGCCGTCGGCGGGCCGTCGTCTGGAGCGGCAAGTCCGCGCCGGACGACACCGGAGCCCACCGACTGCTCCAGGCCGTGCGGGCAGGCAGCGTCGGCCACGGCGAACCGCCCGGTGCCGACGCCGGAGCCACCCAGGTCATCCCCCGCCTCGACACGGGCGGCCGGGGTTACGACGGCGGCCTCGCCGCGCAGACCCTCGAGACCCCGATCGTCGGCGCCCAGCGGACGCCCGTCGGCGGCGAGCAGCGGATCCTGCCGAACATGCGCGGTGTCGGCAGCGCCTACGACGAACCCGCCTACGACGACGCCCAGTTCGAGGACTTCGGGGACGCCGACGCGGATCCCGAACCGGCGCCGCGCAGCCGGCGGCACGCCGACGACCCGGCCCGGCACGCCTATTACCCGGGCCGCCGGATGAACCTCGGCGTGGTCCTGCTCCCGCTGCGCATCTTCCTCGGCTTCATCTCCATCTACGCCGGCATGGGCAAGCTGTGCGACCCCGTCTACTTCGACGGCGGCAAGCGCGGCTCCATGGTGAAGTGGCTCGTCACCCTGCACCCGTGGGAAGTCGCCGAGCCGCTGCGCCAGTTCGCCCTGCACCACCCCGTCGGCTCCGGCCTCGTCATCGCCTTCCTCCAGGTCGTCGTGGGCGTCCTCACGGTCCTGGGCTGCTGGCAGCGGGTCGCCGCGGTCGTCGGCGCCGGGCTCTCGGCCGCGCTCATCGTGACCGTCAGCTGGAAGACCGTGCCGGTCTACGACACCCCCGACATCATCTACCTCGCCGCCTGGTCGCCGCTGATCATCGCCGGCGCCCCCGTCTACTCGGTGGACGGCCGGCTCGCCGCCGGTGCGTGGCGCCGGCTCGGCCCGCGCTCCGACCTGTGGGAGCTGCGCCGTTACGTGCTGCGTCGCGGGGCCCTGGTCACCGCGATCGCCGTCGGGCTCACCCTGCTCGTCGGCTCGCTGCTCGGCGGCGCCGTCCGTGACGCCGACCGGGTGGTCGTGCCCGGCCCGGGCGAGCCCCCGCGCAACGAGCTGCCCGGCTCGCCGCTGCCGGAGAAGTCCGGCACGCACAAGGCGTCCCGGAAGCCCGCCGCGTCCAGTTCGCCCACCCAGAGCGCCACCTCGGCGGCGCCGACGGCGGGCACGGACAGCGAGCCCTCCGCGGCGCAGGACTCCGGCACCACCGGCAGCGGCGACGCCGGCGCGCCCAGCCAGACGCAGGGCACCGCGGGCGACGCGCCGCCCGAGCAGTCCACCCCGGTGGAGCAGGCCCCCGCCACCAGCTCGGGCCCGTCCTCCGGCGGCTCGGCCACTTCGGGCGGTTCGACGAGCGGCGGCGGCGGTGGCGGCGGCTCGGACGGCGGCTCGTCGTCCTCCGGCCAGCCGGGCCTCGTGGGCGGCCTGCTCGGGTAGGACGGCAGGCAAGGACCGAGGGTGCCGCGCGCTGAAAAGCGCACGGCACCCTCGAGTCGTTCAGGGGAGCGGGGAACTGCGCGACCGGCCCCCACCGGCCCGGCGGCCGACGACGAACCGTCTCACCCGCGGAGCGACTCTCAGCGGCTCAGCGCCGCGAGCTCCTTCGCCGCCTCCGTGAGGTCCTTCGCGGTGTCGATGGCCCGCCAGTACGCGCCCTGCGGGAGCGGGAACCCGGCCAGTCGCCGTTCGCGGGCGAGGTGCGGGAACGTCGTCCGCTCGTGGTCCCCCCGCTCGGGGAGCAGCCCCGCGAACGCGGGGGAGAAGACGTAGACGCCCGCGTTGATCTCGTACGTGGTGGGCGGCGCCTCGATGAAGTCCGTGATGTGGCCGAACCCGTCCGTCTGCACCGCACCCCACGGAATGCGCGGACGCGCCAGCGCGAGGGTCGCTATGGCGTCGCGCTCGGTGTGGAAGTCGGCCATCTCGCGCAGCGAGAAGCGGGTCCAGATGTCGCCGTTGGTGGCGTACCAGGGCCGGTCGGGGTGGGGCAGATGGGCGGCCGCGTACTTCAGACCGCCGCCGCGGCCCAGGGGCTCGGTCTCCACGACGGTGGTGACCTTGAGGGGCAGGTCGGCCGACTTCAGCCAGTCCTGGAGGACTTCGGCGAGGTGGCCGCAGGAGACGACGACGTCGGTGACGCCCTCCTCGGCGAGCCAGCCGAGCTGATGGCCGATGATCGGCGTCCCCGTGCCGGGGATCTCGACCATCGGCTTGGGCCGGTCGTCGGTGTACGGACGCAGCCGGGACCCCTGGCCACCGGCCAGGATGACGGCTTGCGTGGGGCGGGACACGGCGTGCGGATCGGTCATGCCCGCACTGTACGTGCCGCTTGTTTCGGGGCGTACGGGTCCCCCGGTGGGAGGGGAACCCGCACGCCCCGGTCGGTACGGGCCCGGCCTGGGGGCCCGGTGGCTCAGCCCCGGGCCGCCAGGACGCCCGAGGCGAAGGCCGTGTCGCACACCGGGCGGGAGTACGACTGGGCGCGCGAGGGGCCGTACGCGCGGACGGCGGCGCGGCCCAGGGCGCGGGCGATGGAGGAGCAGTGCCTCGCCAGCAACGGCTTGCCGTTCACCGCGGCCTGGAGGTGGGTCAGGGCGACGCCCGGATCCTTCTCCTGGAGCTCGGTCAGCAACTGGTCGCGCAGCACGTCCTGCGGGGCCTTGGCGGCCTGGTGCGAGGACTGTTGCGCGGCGGAGACGTCGGAGGCGGTGAGCACCGAATCCGAGGGGTTCCCCGACCAGTTGACCCGGGTGACCGCGAGGGTCCCGGAGAGCACCATGACGACGGGCAGGACGAGGGCGAGCGAGCGGCCGATCCGGCGGGCTGGGCCGCCCTGGCCGCGGCGCGTGCGCTGGGTGGTGGAGTGGTTCGCGGAGTGCTTCACGCGTGAGAGGGTAGCGTGCAGTAATGAGGTGGCGACATTGAGTCACCCGGACGGGGGATGAAGCCGTGCTCCCTTTTGGGTAAGGGGTTGACGGGCCTCATCCGAAACATCCGCTGTGCCGGGGTAGTTCAAGGCCAGGGAACGGCCAGGGAACGGGCAGGGAAAAGGGCCCCGCAGCCTGCTGCGGGGCCCTTTTCGTCAAACCGGGTGAATCACCCGGTTTCACACCGGGGTTCAGTCGGAGAGACGCGCGCCCGTCGACGTCGAGAAGACGTGGGTCTCGCCCCCGCGCGGGACGACGTGCAGCGTGCTGCCCTTCTCCGGGACGTCACGGCCGCCGACGCGGACCACGAGGTCCTTCGACTCGCTGCCGACCTTGGCGGTGCCGTAGACGAAGGCGTCGGAGCCGAGCTCCTCGACCACGTTGACGACGACCGCGAGGCCCGTGTCGGCTTCGGGGCCGGCCACGTCGAAGTGCTCGGGGCGGACACCGACGGTGACCGTCTTGTCGGTGGCGGCGGAGAGCGCGTCGCGCTGGACCGGCACCACCGAGTTGCCGAACTTCACGCCGCCGTCGGCGATCGGGACCTCGACGAGGTTCATCGCCGGGGAGCCGATGAAGCCGGCCACGAAGAGGTTGGCGGGCCGGTCGTACATGTTGCGCGGGGTGTCGACCTGCTGGAGCAGACCGTCCTTGAGGACCGCCACGCGGTCGCCCATGGTCAGGGCCTCGACCTGGTCGTGGGTGACGTAGACGGTGGTGATGCCGAGGCGGCGCTGGAGCGAGGCGATCTGCGTACGCGTCGAGACGCGGAGCTTGGCGTCCAGGTTGGACAGCGGTTCGTCCATCAGGAAGACCTGCGGCTCACGCACGATGGCGCGGCCCATCGCGACACGCTGGCGCTGACCACCCGAGAGGGCCTTCGGCTTGCGGTCCAGGTACTCGGTGAGGTCGAGGATCTTCGCGGCCTCTTCGACCTTCTGCCGGATCTCCGCCTTGTTGACGCCGGCGATCTTGAGCGCGAAGCCCATGTTGTCGGCGACCGACATGTGCGGGTAGAGGGCGTAGTTCTGGAACACCATGGCGATGTCCCGGTCCTTGGGCGGCAGGTGCGTGACGTCGCGGTCGCCGATGCGGATCGCACCGCCGTTGACGTCCTCGAGCCCCGCGAGCATGCGGAGCGAGGTGGACTTGCCGCAGCCGGACGGGCCGACCAGGACGAGGAACTCGCCGTCCTCGATGTCGATCTCGAGAGCGTCGACGGCGGGCTTGGTGGAACCCGGGTAGATCCGGGTCGCCTTGTCGAACGTGACAGTGGCCATGGTGAAGGGCCCCCTTCTACCGGCAGGAACGTGCCGGACGATCCGTTGTAGGAAGGTGGTTGGTGTAGTCCACATGAGCGAACTGGGTCAGGACGGTACCTGGCGTTTCCCGGTCTGTCAGTACCCGCAGGCATGTGAACTTCGCGGAAACCTTCGAGTGGGGCGCAGTCGCTCGCTGGTCGCGGCCGCGCGAACCGCGGAAGTCCGTGGCCCGGGGAAAGCGGGGCTGTGTACAGTGGATCCGCCCTCGCGCGTGCGTGGTGGCGCGCGATGCCTCCTTAGCTCAGATGGCCAGAGCAGCTCACTTGTAATGAGCAGGTCGTCGGTTCGAATCCGACAGGGGGCTCCATGAAAAGCCCAGGTCAGCTCTTGTGTGGCCTGGGCTTTCCGCTGCCCGCGGCCGGTGTTTCGCCGATACTGGGCCGGGTGAGACGGCTCAGCGGGGTTTCCGGCGTCCGGCGGGCGGTGTGGGCGTACGTCCGCGGCGCGCCCGGCACATATGTGTGGCTGGCGGTCCTGTTCGTCACGACGGTGGCTCTGCACCACATGTCACCGGAGTTCGAACAGGAGTTCCTGCGGCAGCGGTCCACCAACATCCATGAGCTGTCCCGGCACCCGGTGCGGGTGCTGGTGGCGAGCGCGATGTGGATCGACGGCGGGTACTGGCTGCCGTACGCGGCGCTGTACTCCGTCTTCCACGCCCAGGTTGAGCGCTGGCTGGGGACCGCGCGGTGGCTGGCGGTGTGCGTGGCCGCGCACGTGCTGGCGACGCTGATCAGCGAGGGGGTACTGGCGAAGGCGATCCGGGACGGGCTCGCGCCGCAGTCGGCGGTCAACACCCTCGACGTCGGGGTGAGTTACGCGCTGTCGGGCGTGGTGGCGGTACTCGTCTACCGGATCCGCCCACCCTGGCGGTACGGGTATCTGGCGGCCGTGGTCGTCTTCTACGGCTTCCCGCTGACCGCCGGACCGACCTTCACCGACTTCGGCCACTTCGTCTCCTTCCTCGTCGGGCTGGCGTGTTGTCCGCTGGTCAGAGGGCGCGAAAGAGTACGGAATCCGAAGGAGACAGCGCCCGTGCCGCCGGGTTAACGTCCGGCCATGAGCAGCTCGGCAAGCGGTGTCGTGGACGGCCTCGTCAATGGCGGCATCTCCTTCTGGTACGCGCACGACGGCCTTCCGGCGGTGCGGGAGCCGCTCGCCGGCGACGCCTGTGCCGATGTCGTGATCGTCGGCGGCGGGTACACGGGGCTGTGGACGGCGTACTACCTGAAGAAGGCGGCGCCCTTCCTGCGGATCACCGTCCTGGAGCAGAGGTTCTGCGGATACGGCGCCTCGGGGCGCAACGGCGGCTGGCTGTACAACGGCATCGCGGGCCGGGACAGATACGCGAAGCTGCACGGCCACGAGGCCGCCGTACGGCTCCAGCGGGCGATGAACGACACCGTCGACGAGGTCGTCCGGGCGGTGGCGGAGGAGGGCTTCGACGCCGGCGTCCACCGGGGCGGGGTGCTGGAGGTGGCCCGGACTCCCGCGCAACTGGCGCGGCTGAAGGCCTTCCACGCGCACGAGCTGTCGTACGGGGAGCAGGACCGTGAGCTGTACGGCGCCCGGGAGACGGCCGAGCGGGTGCGGGTGGCGGGCGCCGTGGGGTCGAGCTGGACCCCGCACGGGGCGCGGGTGCACCCGGTGAAGCTGGTCAAGGGGCTCGCGGCGGCCGTGGAGGCGCTGGGGGTGGAGATCCGTGAGTCGACCCCGGTGACGGAGATCCTCCCGGGGCGGGCCGTGACGCCGTACGGGACCGTGCGTGCGCCGTACGTGCTGCGCTGCACGGAGGGGTTCACGGCCGCGTTGAAGGGTGAGCGGCGGACCTGGCTGCCCATGAACTCCTCGATGATCGCCACCGAACCGCTCACCGACGAGCAGTGGGCGGCGGTCGGCTGGTCGGGGCGGGAGGCGCTCGGCGACATGGCGCACGCCTACATGTACGCCCAGCGCACGGCGGACGGCCGGATCGCGCTCGGCGGGCGCGGGGTGCCCTACCGCTTCGGCTCGCGGACCGACAACGACGGACGCACACAGCTCGAGACCGCCGCGGCGCTGCGCGAGATCCTGGTCGGGTTCTTCCCGGCGCTGGCCGGGGTGCGGGTCGAGCACGCTTGGTCCGGGGTGCTGGGCGTGCCGCGCGACTGGTGCGCGACGGTGACGCTGGACCGGACCACGGGCATCGGCTGGGCGGGCGGTTACGTCGGCTCGGGCGTCGCCACCGCGAACCTGGCCGCGCGGACCCTGCGGGACCTGGTGCGGCTCGACTCCGGGCAGGACGGCCGCACCGACCTCACCGATCTCCCCTGGGTCGGCCACAAGGTGCGCAGATGGGAACCCGAGCCGCTGCGCTGGCTGGGGGTGCAGGGCATGTACGCGACCTACCGGGCGGCGGACCGGCGGGAGACGGAGCGCCACGCGGCGGGGTCCTCACGGCTGGCGCGGCTCGCGGACCGGGTCGCGGGACGCCACTGAGGTACGGGCCGGTCGGCGGGTCGGCGGAGCAGGCCGGATCGGCGGAGCAGGCCGGATCGGGTACGGGGGCGGGGGCGGGGGCGGTCAGCCCACCGATTCCGGTACGGCCGCCCCCGTCGGGGTGCGCCTCGGGGGCCCGGTGGTGACCATCAGGCCCGCCACCAGGCCGGCCAGCAGCATGATCGCGGCGGCCCACCAGATGGCCACCGTGTAGCCGTGCACGGTGCCCTCCGCCGCGACCTGCGCCCGGCGCGCGGGGCCGGTCAGATGGGCCGAGACATAGGCGGTGCTGCTGGTGGTGGCGATCGTGTTGAGCAGCGCGGTGCCGATGGAGCCGCCCACCTGCTGCGAGGTGTTGACGGTGGCGGAGGTGACGCCCGCGTCCTGTGGTGCCACCCCGGCGGTGGCCGTGGAGAAGACCGGCATGAAGGTCAGGCCCATGCCGAGGCCCATCAGGAGCAGCGCGGGCAGGATCTCGCTGGCGTAGGAGGAGTCCACCGTCATCTGGGTCAGGATCACCATGCCGCCCGAGGCGAGGAGCATGCCGGGGACCATCAGCATGCGCGGCGGCACGCGGTTCATCAGCCGGGCGGAGATCTGGGTGGAGCCGATGATGATCGCCAGGGTGAGCGGGAGGAAGGCGAGGCCCGTCTTCAGGGGGGAGTAGCCGAGGATGACCTGGAGGTAGTAGGTCATGAACAGGAACAGGCCGAACATCCCGATGACGGCCAGGCCCATGGTCAGGAAGCAGCCCGCACGGTTGCGGTCCCTGATGATGTGCAGGGGCAGCAGCGGCACCCGCGCCTTCGTCTGCCACCACACGAACACCGTGAGCAGGACGATCCCGCCCGCGAAGAGCCCCAGCACGAGGGGGTCGGTCCAGCCGCGCGGTTCGGCCTCGCTGAAGCCGTAGACGATCGCGACCAGGCCGCCGCAGCCCAGCACCGCGCCGGGCACGTCGAGGCGGGCGCCCGCGTGGCCGGGCCGGTCGTGGAGCAGCGCGAGGGCGCCGAAGACGGCGACGACGGCGATGGGCACGTTGACGTACAGGCACCACCGCCAGTCGAGGTACTCGGTGAGCAGGCCGCCGACGATGAAGCCGATCGCGGCGCCGCTGCCGGCGAGGGCGCCGTAGATGCCGAAGGCCTTGCCGCGTTCCTCGGGGTCGGTGAACGTCGTCGTCAGGAGGCTGAGCGCGGAAGGGGCGAGCAGGGCCGCGAAGACGCCCTGCAGGGCGCGGGCGCCGAACAGCATGCCCGAGCCGGTGGCCGCCCCGCCGAGCGCGGAGGCGACGGCGAAGCCGATCAGCCCGATGACGAAGGTGCGTTTGCGGCCCACCAGGTCGGCGATGCGGCCGCCGAGCAGCAGCAGGCCGCCGAAGGCCAGGGTGTAGGCGGTGATCACCCACTGGCGGTCGCCGTCGGAGATGCCCAGATCCTCCTGTGCGGAGGGCAGCGCGATGTTCACGATCGTCGCGTCCAGGACGACCATGAGCTGGGCGAGGGCGATGATCACCAGGCCCCACCAGCGGCGGGGATCGGGTGCGGTGTCGGCGGAGGATTCACCTGTCCGGGTGACACTCATTCCGACAGAACACCATGAATCGCCATGTATCGCATCCCTGGACCGGTTGCCGAACCGGTTGCTGACCTTGCCGAACCGGTCGCCGGGCTGTCTGCGGGGCGGCCCACGGCCGGGTCATGGCCGGTCATGACCGGTCACGGCACCAGGACGACTTTTCCGAGCGTTCCGCGGGTCTCCAGCGCCCGGTGCGCGGCGGCGGCCTCGGCGAGCGGGAACGTCTGCACCGCCGGGGTCAGCCGGCCGGCGGCCGCCTCGGCGAGGGCGCGGAGCTCCAGGGCCCGCAGGCCGCCCGCCTTCTCGGTCATCACGGGCCCCAGGACCGACCGGGAGACCCCCTCGACGAAGTAGCCCTTGCCGTCACGGAGGCCTTCGGCGGACCAGCCGAAGACGAGGTGCCTGCCTGCGGGGCCGAGGAGGGCGACGGCCGCCCGGGCGACGTCACCGCCCACCCCGTCGAAGACGACGTCGGCGGTCCGGCCGCCCAGGTGGGCCCGGACCTTGGCGGGCCAGGCGGTGTCCGTGTAGTCGACGGCGAGGTCGGCGCCGTTCGCCGCGACCCGGGCCACCTTCTGCGGCCCGCCGGCCAGTCCGACGACCGTAGCGCCCGCGTTCCTGGCGTACTGCACGAGGAGCGTGCCGACGCCGCCCGCGGCCGCGGTCACCACGGCGACGGACGCGGGCCCGAGCTCGGCGAACTGGAGGATCCCCAGCGCCGTACGGCCCGTGCCGATCATGGCGACGGCCTGGACGGGGTCCAGGTTCGGCGGGATCTCGTGCACACGGTCGACGTCGGTGACAGCGTGTTCGGCGTACCCGCCGGGCGCGAAGCCGAGGTGGGCGACGACGCGCCGGCCGAGCCAGCTGTCGGGGGTGCCCTCGCCGAGTGCCTCGACGACGCCGACGACCTCCCGGCCGGGGACGGTGGGGAGGGTCGTCGGCGCGGGGGTCGGGCCCCGGAGGCCCTCACGCAGGGCGGTGTCCAGGAGGTGGACGCCCGCGGCCTCGACGAGGAGACGGACCTGGCCCGGGCCGGGCACCGGGTCGGCGACCTCCTCGTAGCGGAGGTTCTCGGCGGGACCAAAGGCGTGGAGGCGGATGGCGTGCATGGGTTCCCCCGTGGGCGGTGGGCGGTGGGCGGTGGGCGGTGGGTTACGGGTGATGGGTGGCGCGTGGGTTTGTGATGGGTGGTGGGTCGGGGACGGGCTGTTCGCCCGGCCCGCCCCTCCCACCCTTCAACCCGAACCTTGCTTGAGGTCAAGGGCGTCGCGGTCGCCGGAGGGCGGGCAGGGGATTGTCAGTGGTCGGGTGCAGCATGGGGACATGGCGAGGACAGCGACCGGGAGAACCGGCAGCACCGGCGACAGGGCCGGCGGCAGGACCGGCGGCAGGAGCAGTGCGGCGGTGAAGGGCGCGCGGCGTCCGGAGGTGCGGCTGCCGCCGCTGGAGCCGTACGGGGGCGGGGAGCTGGAGCCCGACGGGGACTACGACGGCGTGGAGCTGCGCGAGCTGGACCTCGCCGGGCAGGACGGCGGGGGCGCCCGCTTCATGGACTGCGCCCTGACGGGCTGCGCGCTGGACGAGACGCGGTTGCGCCACACCCGCTTCCTCGACTCGGTCCTCAGCGGCATCCGGGGCGTCGGCACGGACCTGGCGGAGGCGACCCTGCGCGATGTCGAGCTGCGCGACGCCCGTCTGGGCGGTACCCAGTTGTACGGCGCCGTCCTGGAACGGGTCGTGATCCGCGGCGGCAAGATCGACTATCTGAACCTGCGCCAGGCGCGGCTGCGGGACGTGGTCTTCGAGTCGTGTGTCCTGGTGGAGCCGGACTTCGGCGGCGCCCGCCTGGAGCGGGTCGAGTTCGTCGACTGCACCCTGAAGTCCGCCGACTTCACCGCGGCGACCCTGGCGGACGTGGACCTGCGCGGAGCGGTGGAACTCGGCCTCGCGGGCGGCGTGGACCGGCTGTCCGGCGCGGTGATCTCCGCGGCCCAACTGCTGGACCTGGCACCCGTGTTGGCAGCAGAACTGGGGCTCAGGGTGGAGGGCTGAGGATGGAGTGAGAGGGGCCGGGGGCTGGGGCGCGGGGGGCTGGGGCCGAGGTCCGGGGCGCGGAGGCTGGGCAAGGTCCGGGACCGAAGCACAGGGCCCGGGGGCAAGGTCCGGGACCGAAGCACAGGGCCCGGGGCCGGGGTCCGGGGCACGGAGGCCGAGGCGCGGGGGCTCCGAAGCCGGGTCAGGGTCCGGGGCACGGTGGCCGGGGCGCAGGGGCCGGGGGGGGTGCCTCTATGTCTTTCGTCAAGGCACCTTTGTCGGGTTTGGGATGGTTCGGGCTTGCTGGGGTCATGCGGCGAGCTCGACGTCCGCGG
>NZ_JBHWUW010000090.1:0-20776 GCF_042737245.1 Streptomyces sp. NPDC060002 | reverse complement strand
GCGACCACCCGGCCGGGTGGTCGCCCCCTCAACGTTTCTTCGCATGGGGGTGCGGCCGCGGTGTCAGTGACCGCCCTGCTCGTCACGGCGCCGCTGCCAGCGCTGCTCGATCCGGTCCATCATGGAGCGCTTCTGCCGGCCCTGACCACGACCCTGCGGGGTACCCGGGGCTCCTGCGGCTCCTGCCGCGGGTTGCTCACCCGGCTTGGGCGCCTTGCGCCAGCCGGTCACGGCGAGAACCGCGCAGCCCAGCATGACGAGGAAGCCCACTACGCTCAGCCAGACCTGCTTGGCGACCATACCGGCCATGAGGAGCGCGATACCCACGAGGAAGCCTGCGACCGCCTGGTAGACCCGCCGCCGGGTGTACGTACGCAGCCCGCTTCCCTCGAGCGCCGACGCGAACTTGGGATCTTCGGCGTACAGCGCTCGCTCCATCTGCTCGAGCATGCGCTGCTCGTGCTCCGAGAGCGGCACGGAGTCCTCCTCATCGTGCAGTCGCCGGGGCGACCCGGGGGGTCCCTTCAGGATAGGCAGGGAATCGCCCCCGTGAAACCCGCCCCTCTACGCCAATTGGCCAACCGGAGCCCGTCATGGACGTCCCGGCCCGCTGGGGATTCCATTCCCCGGGAGCCGACCCGTCATGCCGGGCGGTCTCCCTCGATCATACGGCGCACCGCGCCCGAACGGGGGGCCTGTGGCGTACTCCATGCGCAGCCAAGGCCCTGATCAGCGGTGCACCTCAGGAGGCGCTCAGGTCCCGTCGGCCCCCCGCGTCTCCCCCAGCACGTGAAGCTGGGTCGCCACGGAGTGGAAGGCGGCGAGTTCGGCGGCCGCCTCCTCGAGCTTCAGCAGGGCTTCCAGGGCGCCGGGCTCGGTGTCGACGAGCACACCCGGGACCAGGTCGGCGAAGACGCGCACGCCGTGCACCGACCCGACCCGCAGGCCCGCGCCCTCGACCAGCGCGGTGAGCTGTTCGGCCGTGAAGCGGCGCGGCACGGGGTCGCCCTCGCCCCAGCGGCCGTCCGGGCCGGTGAGGGCCTGCCGGGCCTCCTTGAAGCGGCCGGCGAGGGCGCGCGCGAGCACGGCTCCGCCGAGGCCGGCGGCGAGCAGGCTGAGGACGCCCTCGGGGCGCAGTGCGGCCACGACGTTGCGGACGCCCTCGGCCGGGTCGTCCACGTACTCCAGGACGCCATGGCACAGGACCGCGTCGTAGCCGCCCCGCTCGACCACGTCGAAGAGCCCGTGGGCGTCGCCCTGGACGCCCTTCACCCGGTCGGCGACGCCGGCCTCGGCGGTGCGGCGCTCCAGGGCGAACAGCGCGTTGGGGCTGGGGTCGACGACGGTGACCCGGTGCCCGAGGAGGGCGACGGGCACCGCGAAGTTGCCGCTGCCGCCGCCGGTGTCGAGGACGTCGAGCGACTCACGCCCGGTCGCCTTGACCCGGCGCTCGAGGGCCTCCTGGAGGACCTCCCAGACCACGGCCGTACGGAGCGCGGCGCGGGGCCGAGGGGGGTCGGAGCGTGGCGGCGTCGGGTGCGGGCTGTGGTGGGAGACGGGCGGGCGCATCGGGTCCGACACGGCAGTTGACTCCTCGGCGCGGCACCGCCTCTTGCGCGGCGGAGCGAACGGGCTGCCTTCCCGGCCCGATCCGACCTGCCCGGCGGGCGGGCGGGGTGGGCGGAGGGAAGGCTTCAGGCGTCTTCCACCCTATTGCCTCCGGCGCGTTTGCCCGGTCACGGTGGTGCGCCCCGGCGGCGGCGCGCATGTCAGCCCGCGTCCGGCAGGTCGCGCCCCGCACCGGAGCCGTCCGGGCCGTCCCCCTCCTGGCGCGGCTGCGGGAGCACCGGCTGGAGCACCAGCATGCGTTCGACGAGGCGCAGGAACATCGCCACGTCGCGTATCAGGTCGTCGGCGTCCCGGCGGGTGGCCGCGCCCTGGATGCCCGCCTCGGCCCGGGCCCGGCGCGGTGCCCCGGAGGCGAACAGCGCGCTCCACTCGGTGAGTTCGGGCGCTATCTCGGGGAGCACTTCCCAGGCGCTCCGGATGCGGGCCCGGCGGCGCGGGGAGGGATCCGGGCGACCCCGGGCGGCGAGCACGGCCGCCGCGGTGCGCAGGGCCGCCAGATGAGCCGTGGCGTAGCGCTCGTTGGGGGTTTCGAGGACGGCCACCTCGTCCAGCCCGGCGCGGGCCTGGGCGAGCAGGTCGAGGGCGGCGGGCGGGGCCGTGGTGCGGCGCAGCACGGGGTGCACGTCGTTCGCAGGGCCGTTCAGTGAGGGGGCAGGGCCGGTGGCGCGGCGCCGGTTTGCGGCGGCTGCGTGGTAGGTGGCCATGACGAACCTCCTGTCGTCTGTGTGACGGCACGCCCTGATACGGGCTGCCGTATGTGCCCATCGTGGGGTATGGCACTGACAATCCGTTCTGACCTGGGCTTTTGCTTCGATCGAAGGTTCGGGCTAGTTTTTGCACTGACCAGTCAGTTCAAATTGTCGTCAACCAGGGGGACCTGTGGACGGAGTCGGTGTCACCGCCGACGGCTTCGGGCTCCGAGGCCCTCGCGGATGGGCGTTCAGAGGCATCGGCGTCGCCGCGGAGCCGGGCTCGCTGATCGCCGTCGAGGGGCCGTCCGGCTCCGGCCGGACCAGCCTGCTGCTCGCCCTCACCGGGCGGATGAAGGCCACCGAGGGGACGGCGACCGTGGGCGGGGCACGGCTGCCGAAGCAGCTGGCAGCCGTGCGGCGCGTCAGCGCGCTCGCGCACGTCGCCGGCGTGACCGACCTCGACCCGGCCCTGACCGTCGGGGAGCACCTGCGCGAACGCGCGCTGCTCGAGCGGCGGTTCGGCGGATCCGTACGGGAGTTGCTGCGCCCCCGCGCGGAGCGGGCGGCCGAGGTGGGGCTGCGGATCGACACCGCGCTCTCCGCCGCCGGGCTCGACCGGGAGGCCCTGCCCAAGGGGGCGCGGACCGCCGTCCGCGATCTGGAGCGCCTCGAAGCGCTGCGGTTGTCCGTGGCGCTGGCGCTCATCGGACGCCCCGGGCTGCTCGGTGTCGACGACATCGACCTGAAGCTGACGGACACCGAGCGGGAGGAGGTCTGGGCGCTGCTCAGGTCCCTCGCCGAGGCGGGGACCACGGTCCTCGCGGTGTGCGGCGAGGCTCCCGAGGGCACCGTCACGGTCTCCACGGGCCCGGAGGCCGTACCGCTCGACCGGGAGGACGCCGTCGAGGCCCCTGCCCGCCACGACGCCGTCGAGGACCCGGCCGAGCCCGCCGCCGGATCCGCCCAGGAGACAGCCGAGTCCGCGGAGCCCACCGAGTCCACCGAGTCCACCGGGACCGAGCAGGAAGAGGAGAAGGCGGATGCGATCACCGAGACTGGCCGCGCTTGAGCTGCGGCGCTTCGGCCGGGGCAAGCTCCCCCGGGCCGCCCTCGTCGCGCTCCTGCTGCTGCCCCTGCTGTACGGCGCGCTGTACCTGTGGTCCTTCTGGGACCCGTACGGCCGCCTCGACCGCATCCCCGTGGCCCTCGTGAACGACGACCAGGGGGCCACCGCCGACGGGAAGAGGATCAGCGCAGGCGACGACATCACCAAGGGCCTGCGCGACAGCGAGGTCTTCGACTGGCACGAGGTGAGTGCCGCCGAGGCACGCGCGGGCGTGGAGGACGGCAGGTATTACCTGTCGCTGACCATGCCGGCCGACTTCAGCGGGCGGATCGCCTCCAGCGCGGGCGACTCGCCCGAGACGAGCGCCCTCCAGGTGCGCACCAACGACGCCAACAACTACATCGTCGGACAGATCTCGCGAACGGTCTTCAGCGAGGTGCGCACGGCCGCCTCCACGAAGACCTCGCGGTCCTTCCTCGACAAGATCTTCGTCTCCTTCTCCGACATCCACGGAGAGACCGCGAAGGCCGCCGACGGGGCCGACGACCTCACCGGCGGCATCGGGAAGGCCGAGAAGGGCTCCAAGGACCTCGCCGACGGGCTGAGCGACGCCAAGGACGGCAGCGGCAAGCTGGCGAAGGGCCTGAAGAAGCTCGACAAGGGCGCCGACGACCTGGAGGACGGTTCGCAGAAGGTCGCGGACGGCACCCAGACGCTCGCCGACAAGGTCAACGGGGTCGCCGACGGGCTGGGGCCCTTCGTCAAGGACAACGAGAAGACCATCGGCGACACCGCCCAGCTGGTCGCCGACTCGGCGAAGGTGGTCCGCGACAACCTCGCGACCCTGGTGAAGCTGGCGCCGACCGCCGCCGAGGGCGCCCACACGGCCTCGGACACCCTCGCCGCCGTCCACAAGGCCCGCTGCGAGACGGCCGTACTGCCCGACCCGGCGTGCGCCGACCTGGAGAAGGCCAAGGACGCGGCCGCCGACGTGGCCAAGGTCGCCGACGACCTCAACACGCTGATCGCCGACCAGGACGGCGACCTGAAGACGCTCCGCACGAACCTCGCCGCCCTCCAGAAGCAGGCGCAGTCGCTCGCCGACAGCGCCCCGCACCTCTCCGAGGACCTCGACGACGCTGTGACCAAGGTCAACGCACTCAACACGGGCGCCGCGAAGGTCGCCAAGGGCGCCAAGAAGCTGCACACCGGACTCGGCACGGCCAAGACGGGGTCGGTCGACCTCGACGAGGGCGTCACCAAGCTCGAGACGGGCGCCCAGGACCTCAACGGCGGCATCTTCAAGCTCTCCGACGGCTCCGGAAAGCTCGCCGACGGCCTGCACGACGGCGCCGAGCAGATCCCCGACTACGACGCGCAGCAGCGCGACGCGCGCACCGCCGTCATGGCCGATCCCGTACAGCTCGCCTCCCAGGACCTGCACAAGGCGCCCAACTACGGCACCGGCTTCGCCCCGTACTTCATCCCGCTGTCGCTGTGGGTGGGCGCGATGGTGGCGTACATGCTGATCGCGCCGATGAACCGGCGCGCGCTCGCCGCGGGCGCCCCGGCGTGGCGGATCGCGCTGGCGGGCTGGCTGCCGGTGGTCGCGATCGGAGTGCTCCAGACGACGGCCCTGATGGCCGTGCTGCACTGGGCCATCGGCCTGGAGATGGCACGGGCGGCCGGCACGGTGGGCTTCCTGTTCCTCGTGACGGCGTGCTTCGCGGCCCTCGTGCAGTGGCTCAACGCGCGCTTCGGGGCAGCGGGCCGGATCCTCGTACTCGCTCTGCTCATGCTGCAGTTGACGTCGGCGGGCGGCACCTATCCCGTGCAGACCAGCCCGGGCTTCTTCAACGCGATCCACCCCTACCTGCCGATGAGCTACGTCGTCGAGGCGCTCAGGAGGCTCATCACGGGCGGCGGCCTGGGACCGGTGTGGCACGCGTGCGTGGTGCTCGTCGCCTTCACCGCGGGCGCCCTCGCGCTGACCGCGGTGTCGGCGCGGCGCCGCCAGGTGTGGACACTGGACCGGCTGCACCCGGAGCTGAGCCTGTGAGGATCCGGCGTCCGGCGGGCCCGGTTCCTGTGACAATCAGGACCATGGAAAGCAGCACCACCCCGGGCGGCCGCACCCGCCGCGAGGCCACCCGGCAGAAGCTCTACGAGGCGGCCGTCACCCTCATCGCCGAGCAGGGCTTCTCCGCGACGACAGTGGACGAGATCGCCGAACGGGCCGGCGTCGCGAAGGGCACGGTCTACTACAACTTCGCGAGCAAGTCGGTCCTCTTCGAGGAACTGCTGAGGCACGGCGTGGGCCTCCTCACCGCCTCGCTGCGGGAGGCGGCCGAGCGCACCGCGCGGGACGGCGGCAGCAAGGTCGACGCCCTGGACGCGATGGTCCGCGCGGGCCTCGTCTTCATCGACCGCTACCCGTCCTTCACCCAGCTCTACGTGGCCGAGCTGTGGCGCACCAACCGGGCCTGGCAGTCCACCCTCATGGTGGTCCGGCAGGAGGCGGTGGCCGTCGTCGAGGGGGTGCTGCGCGAGGGCGTCGAGAACGGCGAGTTCAGCGAAGAGATCGATGTCCAGCTGACGGCGGCCGCCCTGGTGGGCATGGTGCTGGTGGCCGCGCTGGACTGGCAGGCCTTCCAGCCGGAGCGGTCCCTGGACGACGTCCACTCGGCGCTGTCCCGGCTGCTCCAGGGGCGGGTGAGCGGTCGCCGGTAGCGCGCACGCGCGCGTGCGGGGCTGAACCGCAGCACGCGCGCGTGGGCACACGAAAGCGCCGGTCCGCGGTGGCCACGTCCCCCGTGGGCCGCCTCGAACCGGCGCTTCCTCGTGCTCCCCCGTTCCCCTGTTCCCCCGTTCCCTCCCCCGTTGTTCCCCCGTTCGGTCGTTCCCCCGGGGTGCCCCCCGCGCCTCACTCCCGCCGAACCGGCCGGCGGAAGGAGCGGATCGAGGGCCGCTCCGTTCCGGCGCCCCGTGTCGCCGGTGCCGGAGCCGCGCCTCTTTCCGTGCCACCACTGTCTCGTCCGCGCAGGTCCGCCCCCATCCGCGCGCGTACTCAACTCACCCACTAGGTACGTGTACTCAGCTCTGCGTACTCATCCCCAGGACGCCGGGCGGCCGACTGGTTACGATCGCGTCCGTGTCCGTACTCCCCCTCGTCTTCACCAGCGGCTGGGCCAGCGGCATCAACGCCTACGCGGTGGTGCTGCTGCTCGGCGTGTTCGGCGCGACCGGCCTGAGCGACGACGTCCCCGGGACGCTCCAGCGTCCCGAGGTGCTCATCGCCGCGGGCGTCCTGTTCCTGTGCGAGGCGGTCGCCGACAAGATCCCCTACGTGGACTCGGCCTGGGACACCGTGCACACGGTCGTCCGGCCGGCGGCGGGAGCCTGGATCGGGGCGGTGCTCGCCGGGCAGAGCGGTTCGCTCTCCGACGCGGCGGCCGGCCTGCTCGGCGGTTCGACGGCGCTGGCCAGCCACGCCGTCAAGGCCGGCACCCGGATGGCGGTGAACTCCTCGCCCGAGCCGTTCAGCAACGTGATCGTGAGCCTGGCCGAAGATCTCGGGGTCGCCGGGATCGTGACGTTCGCGATATTCCATCCGGTGGCTGCCTCGGTCATCGCGGGGGCCCTGCTGCTCGCCGGTCTGACGGTCCTCTTCTTCCTCGTCTCCCGGATCCGCCGGTTCCTGCGGCGCAGGGCCCAGCGACGGGAGGAACGCCGGCTCACGCGGCTCCCCTGGCCGCCGCCACCGGGCTGACGGCGTGACTGTCGGTGGCGGCCGATAAAGTCGCGGGCATGGCAGGGATTGCGGTGATCGGCGCCGGGACGGGCGCGCTGGCGGCGGCCGCCCGGCTGGCCGTCGCGGGCCACCGGGTGACCGTGTACGAGCGTACGCAGACGTACGGCGGAGCGGTGCGCCGCTTCGAGCGGGACGGGTTCGGATTCGACACCGGACCCGGTCTGCTGCCCCTCCCCGCCGTCTACCGCGACCTCTTCGTCAAGACCGGCAAGGAGCCGCTGGAGGCCTGCGTCGAGCTGGTCCAGGTCGATCCGTCCGCACGGCACGTCTTCGCGGACGGCACCGAGGTGGCGCTGCCGAACGCCTCGCGCGCGGGGGTCGTCGCGGCGCTGGACGAGGCGCTCGGGGCGCCCGCCGGACAGCGCTGGGGCGACTTCCTGGTCCGGGCCCGCGAGGCCTGGGACCGCACCCGCCGTCCGCTCCTGGAGGAGCCCCTGTGGGACGACTGGCCGGTGCTGGCCGCCCGCGAGCCCTACCCGGCGGTCCCGCACAAGCGCCTGCTGCGCACCCGTCGGGCGGGCACCCTCGCCGAGGTCGGCGCCTGGGAGCTGCGTGACCCCCGGCTCACCGCGCTGCTCGAGGGCCACGCGCTCGCGTACGGCCTGGACCCGCGGGTCACCCCGGCGAGCGCGGCCGTGCTGCCGTACATGGAGCACGCCTTCGGCACCTGGTACGTGCGCGGGGGGATGCGGGAGCTGGCCCGCGCGCTCTACGAGCGGTGTCTGGCCCGCCGGGTGGAGTTCGTCTTCGGCGCCGAGGTCACCCGGGTCCTGGAGAAGGGCGGCCGGGCGGTGGGCGTGGAACTCGCCGGGGGCACCGACCAGGCTTTCGGCTCTGGGGGAGGTGCGGTGCGGGAGGCGGACTTCGTGGTCGCTCCCGGCAGCGTCGGCGGTCTGCCCGCCCGCGCGGACGGCGAGGTCGCCCCCCAGCAGGGCCTGCCGAGCCGGCTGACCGTACTGCTCGCGCTGCGCGGCGCCCGGCCGGAGGGGACCGCGCACCGGACGGTGGTGCACACGGTGGACCGTGACGGCGAGTTGGAGAGCCTCTTCGGTACGGCGCCGTCGGTGCCCGCGCGGCCGACGGTGACGGTTCTGCGGCCCGGCGACCCGGCCCTGGTCCCGGACGGCGACCATGAGGCGGTCACGCTCGGTGCGGTGGTCCCCGCGGGGGCGGAGATGCGCGAGGAGCACGTGGACGCGCTGGTCGCGGTCGCCGAACGAGCCGTCCCCGGTCTGCGCGACCGCGTCCTGTGGCGCGAGGTGCGCACCCCCGCCGACATCGCGCGGGAGACCGGTGCGGCGGGCGGGGCGGTCCCGGCGCCGGCGCTGGCCGCGGCCGGGGGGCGGCTGCTGCATCCCGCCAACTCCACGGCTCTGCAAGGTCTGTTCACCGTCGGCGGCTGGTCGCATCCGGGCGGCGGACTGCCGCACGCGGGGATGTCGGGCGCGCTGGTGTCCGGGCTGATCGTGGAGGGCCCGCAGTTCCGGGGCTCACAGTGAGCGCTTGGGGCTCCCGGCGCCTCCGGCAGGAGGCGTGCCCGGGGAGACGCGGCCGTCAGAACCGATACTGCTCGTCGTAGCCGGTGCCCTGGCCGTGCCCCTGCTGCTGCCCGTCGCCCTGGTACGGGTACTGCTGCTGCTCGGGCGGGAGTTCGCCGCCCAGCGGGTCGTCGGTGCTGCGCTGCTGCGGGACCCAGACGCCGCCCGCCGGGGTCTCCCCGTAGCCGCCGGCGCCGTACTGCTCCTGACCGTAGCCCTGCTGTCCGTACTGCTGCTGGCCGTAGTCGGCGTCGTAGGAGCCGCCGCCGTAGGTCTGGGTGCCGATGTACGGGTCGGAGTAGGCGGCGTACTGCTGCTCGCCGTTGGCGTCGTACCCGTACTGCTGCTGGTGGTAGCCGGAGTACGTGTCGTACCCGTAGTTCTGGTCCGCGCCCTGGGCGGCCGTCGCGTACTGGTCCTGGGGCTGGCCCTGCGACTGGCCCTGGCCGGTCGCGGCCGCGTACGCGGTGTCGCTGTACACGCCGTAGGAGCCGGTGTCGTCGGGCAGGGGCTGCGGCTCGTACACAGATGTGGTCTCGGCGGCCGAGGGGTCGGCGGTGCGGGCCGCGGGTGTGAAGACGTCGTCGCGGTCGTAGTCGTCGTCACCGTAGGCGCTCTTGTCGCCGAAGGCGTTCGTGTCCTGGCCGAACGCGACGTCGTCGGTGCCGTACTGCGGGTCGGAGCCGAACCCGGCCTCGCCCGCCTCGAGGCCGGAGACCTCGAGCGTCGGGTCCTTGCGCTCGGCCTTGCCGCGGCGGCGCTTGGGAACGGCCGCGCCCTCACCGTCCGTGTCCGCGTCCCCGCGACGGAAGGCCCAGCCCTCGGCGAAGCCGCGCCGGAACGACAGGGTGACGTAGGTCTGGCCGACCGCGAAGGCGGCCGCGCCCAGCGCGATGACGACGACCGACGGGATCAGGACGCCGAGGACGACGCCGAGGAAGCCCACGAAGGCAAGCAGCCGCCAGCGCAGCCGCGCCTTGTACTGCAGCAGCACCTCGCCGAGCAGCCACAGCGCGACGATGCCGAACGCGATGTAGAGGACCGTCCAGCCCATGTACGCCCCTCTCCCCAATGGCCGCTACGCAGTGTGTCGTATGTGGATGCGACCGGTCTAGGCCTGCGGCGGATGGTGCAGGCCCAGGTTCTCGTAGATTTCCAGCGTCGCCGTGGAGTTGTTGAGCGTGATGAAGTGCAGTCCGGGCACTCCCTCGGCCAGCAGCCGTGCGCAGAACTCCGTGGCGAAGTCGATGCCAATGGAGCGTACAGCGGCCGGATCGTCTTTGGCTGTGAGGATCCGCTCTTTCAGGACGGCCGGGAAGTGGGCGTTGCTGAGCCTGGGCAGGCTCTCCAGCATCTTCACACTCGTCACGGGCAGGACCTCGGGGATGACCGGAGTCACACAGCCGGCCGCCGCGACCCGGTCGCGCAGCCGCAGATAGGACTCGGGCTCGAAGAACATCTGCGTGATGGCGTAGTCGGCGCCGGCCCGGCACTTGTCGACGAAGTGCGCGACGTCCGTGTCCCAGTCGCCGGAGCGCGGGTGCATCTCGGGGAAGGCGGCGACACCCACGCAGAAGTCGCCCGACTCCTTGATGAGCTGGACGAGTTCGGCGGCGTACGTCAGCCCCTTGGGGTGCGGCACCCACGCGCCCATGGGGTCGCCGGGCGGGTCTCCGCGCACGGCGAGCATGTTGCGGATCCCGGCGTCGGCGTACTGGCCGATGATGTTGCGCAGCTCGGCGACGGAGTGGTCCACGGCGGTGAGGTGCGCGACCGGCGTGAGGGTGGTGTCGACGACGATCTGCTGGGTCTCCCTGACCGTCGTCGCCCGGGTGGAGCCGCCGGCACCGTACGTCACCGAGACGAAGTCGGGGGCGACCGCCTCGACCCTGCGCAGCGCGTTCCACAGGCTCCGCTCACCCTTGGGCGTCTTCGGCGCGTAGAACTCGAACGAGTACGTCGTCTTGCCGGTCGCCAGGATGTCGCGCACGGTGCGCGCGCGGTCCGTCCTGGTGGATGCGGTTCCTAGGGCCATACCCGCAGGTTAGCCAGGGGCGGGCGGTCCCCCAACCGGATGCGGGAAATTTGCCCGGATTGTCGACTTGTTGTCCATCCCTTGGACGTCACGCCTCGCGCAGCCGCTCGGCGAACTCCGCCGCCGCGGCACCCGGGTCGTCCGCGTCCGTGATGGCCCGGACGACGACGACCCGGCGGGCGCCCGCCGCCAGCACCTCGTCCAGGTTGCCGAGGTCGATGCCGCCGATGGCGAACCACGGGCGGTCGGTGCCCAGGGCGGCCGTGTGCCGGACCAGGTCGAGGCCGGGGGCGGGCCGGCCGGGCTTGGTGGGGGTGGGCCAGCACGGGCCGGTGCAGAAGTAGTCGACCCCCTCCTGGACCGCGGCGGCCCCGGCTTCCGCCTCCGTGTGCGTGGAGCGGCCGATGAGGACGTCCTCGCCGAGGATGGCGCGGGCCGCGGGGACCGGCAGGTCTCCCTGGCCGAGATGGAGCACGCCGGCGGCGGCCGCGTGCGCGACGTCCGCGCGGTCGTTGACCGCGAGCAGCCTGCCGTGCCGGGCGCAGGCGTCCGCGAACACCTCGAGGTACTCCAGCTCCTCGGCCGCCTCCATGCCCTTGTCGCGCAACTGGACGATGTCGACGCCGCCCGCGAGGACCGCGTCCAGGAACTCCGGGAGATCGCCCTGGCGGGTACGGGCGTCCGTGCAGAGGTACAGCAGGGCGCCGGCCAGGCCGGTGCGGGCGGTGTCGGGCATGCGAAGGTCCCCCCGGGGCGGTGGCGTACGGGAGCGAGCGCCCCCGTACGCCGGATGTGTCGGTTCGAATACGCGGTTCAGACGGCGAGCGCCTGGGCGCGGCGCTTCACCTCCGTGCCGCGATTCTCACTCAGGGCCTGCGCGGGCGTGCCGGGCAGGCTCGGGTCGGGGGTGAAGAGCCACTCGATCATCTCTTCGTCCTTGAAGCCGTCGTCCCGCAGCAGGGTCAGGGTCCCGACCAGGCCCTTCACCACCTTGTCCTCGTCGATGAAGGCGGCGGGGATGTGCAGCGCACGGTTCTCTCCCCGGCGTACGGCGATGAGCTGGCCGTCCTTGATCAGCTGTCGGACGCGGATCACGTCGACATCGAGCATCTCCGCGATGTCCGGCACGGTGAGCCAGGCGGGGACGAGGGCATCGGTCTTTGCGTCAATCTCGGTCACGGGAACAAGCCTGCCATCTGCCGCTGACAGTCGGAAGCCGGGCCGGTCCGACCAGGCACTCAGGTCGCGGCCGTCGCCGCCTTCATCGGCCTCGCCGGGTCCGCGAGGAGCCGCGGATTCATGGTCGTGCCCGCCAGGATCAGCCGCCTGCCCTGGGCGAGGTCGCGCGCCCGGCCCACGGCCAGCAGGGCGACCAGCCGGTCCTCGCGCAGCCAGCACACCGACCAGGCCGGGCCCGACGGGTCGCCGCGCCACAGGACGCGGTCGGCGTCGGCGTGGTGCCCGGCGTACTGGACGAAGCGGCCGAACTGCTCGGACCAGAAGTACGGGACGGGGTCGTAGACGGCCAGGGGTTCGTCGGTGGCGGCGCCGACGATGTTCGCGGCGACCGTGCGCGGCCCCTGGAGGGCGTTGTCCCAGTGGTGGACCAGGAGCCGCTCGCCGTACCGCCCCGAAGGGAAGGAGGCGCAGTCGCCGACCGCGTACACATCGGCCACGGAGGTCCGCAGCTGGGCGTCGGCCACGACCTCTCGGTGGGCGCCCAGCGCGACGCCGGAGCCGGCCAGCCAGGCGGTGGCGGGGCGGGCGCCGATGCCCACCACGACCGCGCCCGCGGGCAGCCGGGAGCCGTCGTCCAGGACGACCGCGCCGGGCTCGACGCGCTCCACGCGCGCGTGGGTGCGCAGATCGATGCCGCTGTCGGCGTACCAGGCGGCCATCGGGGCGGCGACCTCGGCGGGCAGGGCCCCGGCCAGCGGCCGGTCGGCGGCCTCGACGACGGTGACCGCGCAGCCGGCCTCCCGCGCGGCCGTGGCGAACTCGGCGCCGATCCAGCCGGCGCCGACGACCACGACGTCGTGCTGCCGGGTGAGCACGGGCCGCAGCCGTTCGGCGTCGTCCAGGGTGCGCAGCAGATGCACGCCGGGCACGCCCTCGGCGCCGGGCAGCCGAATCGGTTCGGCGCCGGTGGCGAGGACGAGGACGTCGTACGGGACAGGCCCGGCCTCGGTGTCCAGCTCGTGGTCGGCGGGACGCAGACCGCTGACCTCGCGGCCGAGCACCAGCTCGATGCCGAGGCCCTCGAAGTCGACGTCGAAGGCCGAGCCCTCGGCGTTGCCGAGCAGGACGGCCTTGGACAGCGGGGGCCGGTCGTAGGGTTGGTGGGGCTCCGCGCCGATCAGCGTCACCGTGCCGTCGAAGCCCTGCTCCCGCAGCGCTACGGCGGTCTGCACCCCGGCCATGCCCGCGCCGACGACCACCACGCGCCGCCCGGCCGGGCCGCCTTCTTCCTGCCTCTGCTCGCTCACCTGATCACCTTAGGCGGCTGACGAATCGTCAGTCAGTGGTCGTGCGCCGTGACCTGCTCCACAACGCTGGTGCCGCTGCCCTCCTGCGACTCCCACGCCCAGGTCTCCTCGAGCCGCACCCGTCCGTCCGCGAGCTCCACGACCGTCGAGACGCAGTGCCCCGAGGACGTCGTCCCGTCGTGCTTGAGCTGTACGTACCGGAAGTCGAGGCGGTCCCCTTCGCGGGTACCCACCAGATGCCCGCGTACGACGTCACCGCCCGTGTACTCCGCCCAGATCTCGCCGCCGCGCTCGTGGTAGGCGAAGCGGGTGCGGGTGCCGACCTGGCCCGGGGCCTGGTCGGCGACGGGCGCGAGGACGAGGCCGTCCAACGAGCGGGCCATGACGAAGGCTCCCTTACAGACGCGCCGGACCACGGGCTAGGGTGGCCAACCTAGAGCACACGCGGGAGTCCGGACGCACCGGGCTGAGAGGGAGGCTGGCGGCCTCCGACCGTCGAACCTGATCCGGGTCATGCCGGCGAAGGGAGGGGCTGGACGCCCATGTCGTCTCCACGTACGTCAGACGTCCTCGTCATCGGGGGCGGGATCATCGGCCTTGTCACGGCCTGGCGGGCCGCGCAGCGCGGCTTCACCACGGCGGTGGTCGACCCGGCGCCGGGCGGCGGGGCCGCCCAGGTGGCGGCCGGGATGCTGGCCGCCGTCACGGAACTGCACCACGGCGAGCAGACCCTGCTCGGCCTCAACCTGGCCTCAGCCCGCCGCTATCCGGACTTCGCGGCCGAGCTGACGGAGCTGACCGGGCATGACCTCGGCTACCGGCGCTGCGGCACGCTCGCGGTGGCGCTGGACTCCGACGACCGTGCCCATCTGCGCGAACTGCACGCCCTTCAGCGGCAGTCGGGGCTGGAGTCGGAGTGGCTGTCCGGGCGCGAGTGCCGCCGTCTGGAGCCGCTGCTGGCGCCCGGGGTGCGGGGCGGGCTGCGGGTGGACGGCGACCACCAGATCGACCCGCGGCGGCTGACCGGGGCACTGGTGGCCGTGTGCGAGCGGGCCGGGGTGGCCTTCCACCGCGTGCGTGCCGAGCGGCTGTCCGTCGTGGGCGAGCGCGCCCGGGGGGTCGTCACGGGGGACGGCACGGCCCTGGAGGCGGGGCAGGTGGTGCTCGCCGGCGGCAGTCTGAGCGGACGGCTCGCGGGGGTGCCGCAGGACGTGCTGCCTCCCGTGCGGCCGGTGAAGGGCCAGGTACTGCGGCTGACCGTACCGCCGCGGTACGCGCCGTTCCTGAGCCGGACCGTGCGGGCCGTGGTGCGCGGCAGCCAGGTCTACCTGGTCCCCAGGGAGAACGGCGAGCTGGTCGTGGGCGCGACCAGTGAGGAGCTGGGCTGGGACACGACGGTGACGGCGGGGGGCGTGTACGAGTTGCTGCGCGACGCCCATGAGCTGGTGCCGGGGATCACCGAACTGCCGCTCACGGAGACGCGCGCGGGACTGCGGCCCGGGTCCCCGGACAACGCGCCGTTGCTCGGGCCGACGGAGCTGGCGGGGTTGCTGCTGGCCACCGGGCACTACCGCAACGGCGTGCTGCTGACGCCGGTGACGGGTGACGCGATGGCGCATGCCCTGGCCACCGGGGAGCTCCCGGACGAGGCCCGTCCCTTCACGCCCCGGCGCTTCGCCGCCGCCGCACGCTCGGAGCAGCCCGCATGAACGCCCAGGAAAACGCACGCAGGAACGCGCCCGTGAACGTCTCGGTGAACGGGGAGCGGCGGGAGTTCGCTGCCGGTACCGCTCTCGACAGCGTCGTACGGTCCCTGACGCCGGCGCCCTCCGGGGTGGCCGCCGCGCTCAACGAGACCGTCGTCCCGCGCGCGCAGTGGCCGTCCACGGCGCTGCGCGACGGTGACCGGGTTGAAGTCCTCACCGCGGTCCAGGGGGGCTGAGCCATGGCCGACGATCCCTTCGTCCTCGGAGGCAGGTCCTTCTCGTCCCGTCTGATCATGGGTACGGGGGGTGCGCCCAGCCTGGAGGTGCTGGAACGGGCTCTGGTCGCGTCCGGGACCGAACTGACGACGGTCGCGATGCGCCGGGTGGACCCCTCGGTGCACGGCTCCGTGCTGTCGGTGCTGGAGCGGCTCGGCATCCGGGTGCTGCCGAACACGGCGGGGTGCTTCACCGCCGGGGAGGCCGTGCTGACGGCTCGGCTGGCGCGGGAGGCACTGGGCACCGACCTGATCAAGCTGGAGGTCATCGCCGACGAGCGCACGCTGCTGCCGGACCCGGTCGAGCTGCTGGAGGCGGCGGAGACGCTGGTGGACGACGGGTTCACGGTGCTGCCGTACACGAACGACGATCCGGTGCTGGCCAGGAAGCTGGAGGACGTGGGGTGCGCGGCGGTGATGCCGCTGGGCTCTCCGATCGGCTCCGGCCTGGGCATCCGCAACCCGCACAACTTCCAGCTGATCGTCGAGCACGCGCGCGTGCCGGTGATTCTGGACGCGGGGGCGGGCACCGCGTCGGACGTGGCGCTGGCGATGGAGCTGGGGTGTGCGGGGGTGATGCTGGCGTCGGCGGTGACGCGGGCGCGGGATCCCGAGCGGATGGCGTCGGCCATGCGGGCCGGCGTCGAGGCGGGAAGGCTGGCCAGGCTGGCCGGACGGATCCCGCCCCGTTACTTCGCGGAGGCGTCCTCGCCCGTGGAGGGCCGGGCCGTGCTGGACCCCGAGCGCCCCGCTTTCTGACCGCCGCCCCGCTACCCTCCGGTCTGCGGATACGGGAGTCGCGGACCCCGTGGGTTGCGTCACAGGTCGGCTCCAGTAGCGCTGCGATCGCGGTGGAACCGGCGGAGGTGTCAGCGGCGGCTCGTAGACTCACCTGCGTGGACACGACCCTTCAGGACCCTCTGGTCGGGCAGCTGCTCGACGGCCGGTATCGCGTAGAGGCGCGGATCGCGGTCGGCGGGATGGCCACGGTCTACCGGGCCGTGGACACCCGCCTGGACCGCGTGCTCGCGCTCAAGGTGATGCACCCGGCGCTCGCCGCCGACGGGGCGTTCGTCGAGCGGTTCATCCGGGAGGCGAAGTCCGTCGCCCGGCTCGCCCACCCGAATGTCGTTCAGGTGTTCGACCAGGGTGCCGACGGGTCGTACGTCTATCTCGCCATGGAGTACATCGCCGGGTGCACGCTGCGTGATGTGCTGCGGGAGCGCGGGGCGCTCCAGCCGCGGGCGGCGCTCGACATCCTGGAGCCCGTGCTGGCCGCGCTCGGCGCCGCGCACCGGGCCGGGTTCGTGCACCGGGACATGAAGCCCGAGAACGTGCTCATAGGGGACGACGGGCGGGTCAAGGTCGCGGATTTCGGACTGGTGCGGTCCGTCGACACCGTGACCAGCACCACGGGAGCCGTGCTCGGCACCGTCGCCTATCTCGCTCCCGAACAGATCGAGCAGCCCGGTGCCGCCGACCCCCGCGTCGACGTGTACGCGTGCGGGGTGGTGCTCTACGAGATGCTCACCGGTGAGAAACCTCACGACGGCGACTCCCCCGCGATCGTGCTCTACAAGCACCTCCACGAGGACGTTCCGCCGCCGTCCGCCCTCGTTCCCGGGCTGCCGTTCGAGCTGGACGAGCTCGTGGCGTCGGCCACCGCCCGCACCCCCGACGTCCGGCCTTACGACGCCGTCGCGCTGCTCGGGCGGGTACGGGAGGCACGCGCTCCGCTCAGCGTGGACCAGCTGGACGCGCTGCCGCCGCAGGCCGTCTCCGCGGAGCACGACAACGCCGACGACCGCACGAGCGTGATCCCGCGCTCGCTCACCGTGCCCCGTCCGCTGCCCGTCAACGACGACGACCCCGCCGACGGCGAGGACCCGCTCAACCGCACCTCGCGCTTCCAGAGCGGGCCGCCCCTGCCGCCCCGGCGCCGCTCCGCGCGGCCCCGGCGCGGGGTGGTCGCGCTCATCGCCGCCGTCCTGCTGGTGTTCGGCGTGGGCGCCGGTGTCTGGTACATCAACTCCGGCCAGTTCACCAAGGTCCCCGCGGTGCTGACGCAGAAGGAGGCGGAGGCCAGGACCCGGCTGGAGGCCGCCGGCCTCGAGGTCGGCAAGGTGCGGCACCAGCACAGCGACACCGTGAAGCGCGGCACCGTCATGGACACCGACCCCGACCCGGGCGCCCGGATCCGCAAGCACGACTCCGTGACGCTCACCGTCTCCGACGGCCCGGAGATCGTGAAGGTGCCGGATGTGTCGGGCTCCCGGCTGGACAAGGCCGAGGAACTGCTGAAGACGGACGGCCTGGAGCCCGGTCTGGTCACCAAGGAGTTCAGCGACGACGTCATCAAGGGCTTCGTGATCAGCACCGACCCGGAGGCGGGCACGAAGCGCCGCGCGGGCACCGCGGTCGCGATCGTGGTCAGCAAGGGCAGCCCGGTCGACATCCCGGACGTCACCGGTGACGCCCTGGACGACGCCAAGGCCGAGCTGGAGGAGGCCGGCCTGAAGGTGAAGGTCGCCACCGGGCAGGTCAACTCCGAGTTCGACAAGGGCCTGGTCGCGACGCAGACCCCGGAGGAGGGCAGCGAGGCCGCCGAGGGCGACACGGTGACGCTGACGGTGTCCAAGGGACCGGAGATGGTCGAGGTGCCGGACGTGGTCGGCGCGAGCGTCGACGACGCCAAGTCGCTCCTGGAGCAGTCCGGGTTCGAGGTCGAAGAGGACCGGGGACTGCTCGGGATCTTCGGCGACACCGTGAAGAGCCAGTCCGTGGACGCCGGCGACACGGCGCCCAAGGGATCGACGATCACGATCACCATCCGGTGACCGGGCGGTGCGGGACGGTGCGCGGGGCATGACACCCTGAACGGGTGAGTTCTCGAGTCCCCTTCCCCTCCCGCAACCCCGTCGGCGGTCACGTCCCCGTGGCCGGCGGTCTGCACGACGTGGGCATGTCGTACGCGCACGATCTCGGTGCCGAGACGGTCCAGGTCTTCGTCGCCAACCCGCGCGGCTGGGCCACTCCCGTCGGCAACCCGCGGCAGGACGAGGCCTTCCGGGAGGCGTGCGCGACACGGTCGGTCCCGGCGTACGTACACGCGCCGTACCTGATCAACTTCGGCTCGCACACCGAGGCCACGGCCGAGCGGTCGGTGGAGTCGATGCGGCACTCACTGCGTCGCGGGCGGGAGATCGGCGCGCTGGGCGTGGTCGTGCACACGGGGAGCGCGACGGGCGGGCGGGACCGGTCCGTGGCGCTGAAGCAGGTGCGTGAGTACCTGCTGCCGCTGCTGGACGAGCTGACCCACGACGACGACCCGTTCCTGCTGCTCGAGTCCACCGCCGGACAGGGCGCCTCGCTCTGCTCCAGGACCTGGGACTTCGGACCGTACTTCGAGGCGCTGGACGCCCATCCCAAGCTGGGCGTCTGCCTCGACACCTGCCACATCTTCGCGGCCGGGCACGATCTGACCGGCCCGGCCGGGATGCACCAGACCCTCGGTCTGCTGGTGGACACGGTCGGCGAGGGCCGGCTGAAGCTGATCCACGCCAATGACTCCAAGGACGTGGTCGGCGCCCACAAGGACCGGCACGAGAACATCGGCGCGGGTCACATCGGCGAGGACCCGTTCCGGGCGCTGATGACGCATCCGGCCACCGAGGGCGTACCGCTGGTCATCGAGACGCCCGGCGGCAAGGAGGGGCACGCGGCGGACGTGGAGCGGCTGAAGAAGCTCCGGGACGGCTGACGCTCCCGCCGTACCGGGGGGATCAGAGCTCCGGGCCGTCTCCCGGCCCCTCCTGGTACGAGTAGCGCTGTTCTTTCCAGGGGTCGCCGAGGTTGTGGTAGCCGCGCTCCTCCCAGAAACCGCGGCGGTCGGCGGTCATGTACTCGACACCGCGGACCCACTTGGGGCCCTTCCAGGCATAGAGGTGCGGAACGACCAGCCGCAGCGGGAAGCCGTGCTCGGCGGTGAGCAGCTCGCCGTCCTTGTGGGTGGCGAAGATCGTGCGCTCGGCGGCGAAGTCGGTCAGGCGCAGGTTCGAGCTGAAGCCGTACTCGGCCCACACCATCACATGGGTGACGTTCGGGGCGGGCGGAGCGCTCTCCAGGATCGTGCGGGCCGGGATCCCGCCCCACTCGGCGCCGAGCATGCTGAACTTCGTCACGCAGTGCAGATCGGCCACGACGGACGCGTACGGAAGGGCCGTGAACTCCTCGTGGTTCCAGCAGCGCTTCTCGCCGTCGGCGGTGGCGCCGAAGACCCTGAACTCCCAGCGCTCGGGCCGGAACTTGGGCACCGGACCGTAGTGCGTGACGGGCCATCCCCGCTGAAGTCGCTGTCCCGGCGGAAGCTCGGACACTGCTTCTTCTCCAGATTCGCGCTCCACCGGCTGACCCATGACTCCATCCTGACAGACCCTGGACGGTGCACATGACCAGCGATGACCGGGCATATCCCGAATCGGGCAAGTGCTACTAAGCATGCACTAACTTACTAAGTACGCACTTACTGGACGATCTTCGACACCGGTGCAATCATTCGGCGGCAGCCTCCCCGATTCCCCACCCCGATCCCCATGCGGAAGGAGCCTCTGCGATGCAGGGCGACCCCGAGGTCATCGAGTTCCTCAACGAGCAGCTCACCGGCGAGCTCACCGCGATCAACCAGTACTTCCTGCACGCCAAGATGCAGGAGAACTTCGGCTGGACGAAGCTCGCCAAGTACACCCGGCACGAGTCGTTCGACGAGATGAAGCACGCCGAGGTGCTCACCGACCGGATCCTGTTCCTGGACGGGCTGCCGAACTACCAGCGGCTCTTCCATGTGCGGGTCGGCCAGACGGTCAAGGAGATGTTCGAGGCCGACCGCCAGGTGGAGGTCGAGGCGATCGACCGGCTGAAGCGCGGGATCAAGGTGATGCGCGAAAAGGGCGACATCACGTCCGCGAACATCTTCGAGTCGATCCTCGAGGACGAGGAGCACCACATCGACTACCTCGACACGCAGCTCGACCTGGTGGAGAAGCTCGGCGAGGCGCTGTACCTCGCGCAGCTGATCGAGCAGCCGGAGAGCTGAGGCCCTCCTAGGCGGCTTCGTCGAGTTCCTCGAACTCCTCGAACCTCTCGAGTCCGGCGAGGACCGGCCTGCCCTGGTCGGCCAGGTCCCGGCGCGAACCGGCGCCCCGGCCGAGGATCGCCTGGATGCGACGGACGCACGACCCGCAGTCCGTGCCCGCCTTGCAGGCGGAGGCTATCTGGCGGGGTGTGCAGGCTCCCTGGTCCGCGTGCTGCCGGACCTGCGCCTCGGTCACGCCGAAGCAGCTGCATACGAACACGCGGATTCACCTCCCGCCGAGATCAATAAGGCTAACCTAACCTTACCCGGCGACCAGGGGGACGCAAAAGAGCGGTGGGGGGGGGGGGGGGGGGGGTGTGGGCCGCCCCCCCCCCCCCCCGGGGCCGGGGGGGGGGGGGTGATTAAAAACAGGAGCGGGGCGCCCCCACACGGGGGGTGTTGTAGAG
>NZ_JBHWUW010000089.1:0-21277 GCF_042737245.1 Streptomyces sp. NPDC060002 | reverse complement strand
CGTCCACAGCCTGTGGACGGGCGCCCGCCTCCGTGCGGCCCGCTCGCGCCCGCCTGCTCGGCCGGCCAGCCCCTCGGCCGGCCGGCCGGCGCCTTCAGCCGGGTCGCCGCCTCCTCCAGCACGCTCACCCGCCTGCGGAACGCGAACCGCACGACACGAAGGGCGCGCCCTCCTCGCGGTGGTCGTAGAAGACGGCGTTCGGGATGGGCGACCACGCCCGCCCGCTCGGGCAGCGAGCGGCAGAAGGCGAAGCCGCCGGACTCGCCGAGGGGGCGGATGCCGGGTGGTGACGAAGTACGTGCCGGCCGGGCGGAAGACCGCGAAGCCCGCGTCCGCGAGCCCCGCCGCCAGCGGGTCGCGCTTGGCCGGGAGGGAGGCTGTGCACCGAGCGATCGTCTCGTGGCGGGCAACTGCCCGCGTCAACGCTGACCCTGACCAGCTCAGGGAAGCACTCCGTCCGCTCGGCCACGTCGAACTCGGCGCGGTCGAGGTGCATGGGTGAGCCCGAAGAAAGGCGATCGGGTCAGCGTCCCTCCGCTGACTGGCTGGAGCGTCATCCACGGGACGACGCAGGCCGCGCCCGGTTGGGAGGAGCTGTGCCGGGTGGCGTTGCCGAACGCGCATCGCTGCCGGGAAGCCCTTCGCACAGACCCGCTGTCGCGCGCCCACTGGAACCGTCAGCACCAGCTCCGCGGCAGGCACGCCACCAGGCAATGGAAGGGCTCCGAGCTGGAGCAGTGGGAGTACGAGATCACCAGCGGCGGCCGGGTTCGCTACCTGGTCAGCCCGGATACCTCGACTGTGATCCTGGTGTAGGCCTCCCCGCGACACCCGAAGGACACTGAATAGCCCGACGGCCCAGGGCCCTAGGCGCCCAGTCTCTTGAGGCGGCGCGCGGCCTCCTCCAGTACGCCTGTCCGCTTGCAGAACGCGAAGCGGACAAAGGGTGCGCCCTGTTCACGGTGGTCGTAGAAGACCGCGTTGGGGATCGCGACCACCCCGCAGCGTTCGGGCAGGGCGCGGCAGAAGGCGAAGCCGTCGCTCTCGCCGAGGGGGCGGATGTCGGTGGTGATGAAGTAGGTGCCGGCGGGTTTGAAGACCTCGAAGCCGGCCTGCGTCAGACCGCTCGCCAGCAGGTCCCGCTTGGCCAGCATGTCCGCGCGGAAGTCGGCGAAGTAGCTGTCGGGCAGGGCCAGCGCCTCGGCGACCGCGTACTGGAACGGGCCGGACGACACGTACGTCAGGAACTGCTTCGCCGAGCGCACCGCCGTGACCAGTCCGGGCGCCGCCGTGACCCAGCCGACCTTCCAGCCGGTGAACGAGAACGTCTTGCCGCTCGACCCGATGGTGACCGTCCGCTCCCGCATCCCGGGCAGCGTCGCCAGCGGCACGTGCTCGGCCTCGTCGAACACCAGGTGCTCGTACACCTCGTCCGTCACCACGAGCAGATCCCGCTCGACCGCCAGGTCGGCGATCGCCGTCAGCTCCTCGCGGGTGAGGACCGTGCCGGTCGGGTTGTGCGGGGTGTTGATCAGCAGCAGCCGGGTGCGCCCGGTGACCGCGTCGCGCAGCTCGTCCAGGTCGAGACGGAAACGGGCCTGCTCCGGGTCCGGGCGCAGGGTGACCGGCACCCGCGAGGCGCCCGCCATCGCGATGCAGGCCGCGTAGGAGTCGTAGTACGGCTCGAGGGCGACGACCTCGTCGCCGGGCTCCAGCAGCGCGAGCAGGGTGGCGGCGATGGCCTCCGTGGCGCCTGCGGTGACCAGGACCTCCGTGTCCGGGTCGAAGGAGAGACCGTAGCGGCGGCGCTGGTGCTCGGCGATCGCCGTGCGCAGCTCGGGCACGCCGGGGCCCGGCGGGTACTGGTTGCCGCGCCCGTCCCGCAGCGCCCGCACGGCCGCCTCGCGGACCTCCTCGGGCCCGTCGGTGTCGGGGAATCCCTGCCCCAGGTTGATCGCGCCGGTCGCCGCGGCCAGGGCGGACATCTCGGCGAAGATCGTTGTCCCGAACTCGGCGAGACGGCGGTTGAGGAAGGGGCGCGCGGTGGAGGTCATGCCCGTCATCCTGCGCCGAAGCTCTGGAGTTCCTCAACTCTGCTTTGGCAGATGAGACGGACGGGCATCCCCCGTTCACGTGGCGCTCAGACACCACGCGAGGCGCCCACGGGGGGCCGCTTCGGGGGACACGGAAGGAGGGTGACGCCATGGTCTTCGGCATCATCCTGGCGGTGGTCGGAATCATGCTCGTGGCGGCCTTGCTGGCCAACGCCCGCGGGCCCGCCTCGAGGTCGTACCGCGGCGGCCGGTCGCGCCGGTACAGCGGCGGCGGCAGCGCGGCCGGTGGTGGTGGCGACGGCAGCTGGTGGGCCGGCGGAGGAGACGGCGGCTCCGGCGGCGGCCACCACGGAGGCCACTCCTGCGGCGGAGGGTCGTCCTGCGGGGGCGGCGGATCGTCCTGCGGCGGAGGCGGCGGCGGATGCGGCGGAGGCAACTGACACGGGGCAGCTGAGCTCCCCGACGGGGAAGCCGCATCCGGACCGCGGGGCCCGAACCCGACCACGGGCTCCGCGGTCGCGCCGGTCCTGGCCGTCCTGGCCGTCCTGGCCGTCCTGGCCGTCCTGGCCGTCGGGACGGCGACTTCCACTACCCGCGGTCGCGTCTTTCATGCGGGGCGCGTGGATGCACGCCTGGGCCGCCTGGGGTACGTCATGGTTGAACAATTGAGCTGTGGACCCCCCGAGGGATGGAAACCGCACGAAGTTGGGTAAAAACGCTGTGGAGCCACCGCAGTTCATGATTCCCTCTAAACCACCGACACAGCCCCTCGGACCCCTTCGGACGTCCCCTGCGGACGACCTTCCGGACCGGGCCGACCGGGGCCGTTCTCCCGGCTTCGACCGGGGTGCGCCGACCTGCCCCCTCTCTTTGCGTCTCCGCGGAGCCGATCCATGCTCACCACCCTGAACACCTCCTACACCGACACGCGCGCGGCCGATCTCGCCTGGGCCCTGGGTCGAGAGCCGCTGCCCGCCCTCGCCACACTCGACCTCGAACTGTCCGCTGCCAAACTGCAGCTGAGACTGCTCGGCGCATCGCACCAGGTGCTGCTGGAGGAGGAGCAGGGCTGTTGTTCCGAGACGGTGGCCTGCATCCCCGGCAGCAGTACCCCGCTCCCGCTGGGCGTCGCCAAGCGGGTCGGCGACTGGGAGTACGAGTTCGCGGCACGCGTCGAGGTGCTCTCGCCCGGCCAGTTCGCGGGCCGCGCCCAAGAACTCCTGGCCCTCGTATCGGAGCACCCGCACGGCCTCGCCGGCGTCTTCCCCGGCAGCCCGCACGCCTTCACCGCCCTGCTCGCCCACCGCAGCGAGGGCCAGGTGCACTGGCGCACCTGGCACGCCTATCCGCAGGACGGGCAGCTGGTGGCGACCAGGACGAGGGTGGGCGTCCGCGTACCGTCGGGCGATCCAGGCCTGTCCGTGGGCGCCGCCGCCCAGGGAGTCTGAGGCGCCGGCGACCCAAACGTCCGGTGCCCGAACGACCTCGGATTCCACACGTGTGGGTGACGAGGGGCACCCAAGTCGTCACGTAACGTCGCAGTCGTGATCGAACCGCACGCGCCGGCCCCGCCCGGTGTCCGGCCGGACCGGGAGCCGCCCCCGCAAGGGTCCGCGCGGCTCCCGGTCCGGCCGGCCACCGGGCGGTTCCTGGTCCTCGCGTGTGTCTTCGTCTGCGCGGCCTGCGGTCTCGTCTACGAACTGGAACTCGTCGCACTCGCCTCCTACCTGATGGGCGACTCCGTCACCCAGGCCTCCGTCGTGCTGTCCGTCATGGTCTTCGCGATGGGCATCGGCTCCCTCGCCGCCAAACGGCTGCGCCGGTTCGCCGCGGCCGGCTTCGGCGCCCTGGAGACGACCCTCGCCCTGGTCGGCGGGTGCAGCGCCATGTCGCTCTACGCGGTGTTCGCCTGGACAGGCGGCTGGGGCGGCCTGTGGGCCCACGGCCCCCGCGTGCTCCTCGTCGCGTTCTCCCTCGCCATCGGTGTGCTCATCGGCGCCGAGGTGCCCCTCCTCATGGAGCTCATCCAGCGCATCCGCCGCCAGGACGCGGGCGGCGCGGTGGCCGACCTGTTCGCCGCGGACTACGTGGGCGCGCTGGTGGGCGGCCTCGCCTTCCCCTTCCTGCTGCTGCCGTTCCTGGGCCAGCTGACCAGCTCCCTGCTGACCGGCGGGGTCAACGTCGTGGCCGGGGCCGCTCTGGTGCTGGGCCTCTTCCGGCGCGACCTCACCTGCCGTGCCCGCTGTCTGCTGCTCGTCGCCAACATCACCGTCCTCGGCGTCCTCGCCTCCGCCGCCGTCCTCGTCGACGACTTCGAACGAGCGGCCCGGCAGGCGGTGTACGGCGACGACGTGCGCGTGGCGGTGCGGACCGGCGTCCAGGAGATCGTCCTCACCGGCGGGACCGACGGCCGGCCCCTCGACCTCTACCTGGATGGCCGCCTCCGCTTCGCGGGCCGCGACGAGCGGCGGTATCACGACGCCCTGGTCCAGCCCGCGATGAGCGGTCCGCACGCGCGCGTGCTGATCCTCGGCGGCGGCGACGGCATGGCCGCCCGCGAGGCCCTCGGTCACCCCGGGGTGCGCCGCGTCGACATCATCGCTCTCGACCCCGGCCTGGTCCGGCTGGCCCGCACCGACCCGGCCCTGTCCCGCCTCAACGACCACGCCTACGGCGACCCACGCGTCCACGTCGTCACGGGGGAGGCCTTCCAGTGGCTGCGCGGGGCCCCTCCGGCGACGTACGACGTGGTCGTCGCGGATCTGCCCGACCCCGGCATGACGGCGAGCACGAAGCTCTACTCCCAGGAGTTCTACGGCCTCGCCCGCCGCGCCCTCGCCCCGGGCGGCCGACTCGTCGTGCACGCCGGCCCGGTCGCCGGCCGGCCCCGCGCGTTCTGGACGGTCGAGGCGACGATGCGCGCGGCGGGCCTGCACACCGCCCCCTACCGCGTGGACGGCAGCGGCACCGGCCGCACCGCGGCCCCCGCCGGCGGCACCGGCAGCTCCCGGGCCCCCCGCGACTGGGGCTTCGTCCTGGCCACCGCCGACACCCGCCCGCCACTGCGCCTCGACCGGCGGCCGCCGCGCACCCTGACCCAGGCGGAGCTGACGGCTGACGCGCGAGCGGCGGAGGCGACCCGGGTGACGGGGCTGCGGCCCTCGACGTTGGTGCATCCGCGGTACTGACCCGGCGCCGGGGGCCTACCACCGGCCCGAGCCCGGCGGAGCCGATTCCCGGTTTCGCCGGGTGCTTTCCCCTGCCCGCTGGGTAGGCTCCGATGTCATGGAGCAAGAGGTGTTCGTTCCGGTTCCGGCCGAGCGGTTGAGGGCGGCCCTCGCAGATCCGGCGCTGGTGGCCCGGGCGGTCCCCGGGCTCCAGCAGGACGTGGGCACCGAGCCCGTCGCGGGGCGGTTGAAGGTGCGGGTCGGCGGCCACACCATCACCTACCGGGGCGCCGTACGCGTCTCACCGCGCGAGGACGGTGCCTACGCCGTGGAGGGCGACGCGACCGAGGTGCGCGGCAGCGGGGTGGTGAAACCGCTGCTCACGCTGTGGCTGCGGGAGGCCGAAGCGGGCACGACGCTCCGCTTCGAGGGAACGGCGTCGGCGGACGGCCGGATCGCGGAGCTGCCGCCGGAGGCGGTGGAGGCGACGGTCACCCGACTGCTGAACCGCTTCGCGACGAACCTGGCCACGGAAGCCACGGAAGCCACGGAAGCGGTGGATGTGGACGCCGTGGATGTTGACGAGGTCGATGACGTGGACGACGTCGACGAACCACCAACCCCCGGGACCGTCTTCGAGGCGGAGGTGTCGCCCGCCGGGCTCGAGGACCTCGCGGGGCCCGGAGAGCCGCCCGCCGAGGCCGCGCACGCGCGCCGGACGATGATCGGGCGCAGCGCCGAGGAGGTGGACCACGCCCCGCCGCGCGGGCGCTACGCGCCGGTCCCGGCCCCGCAGACCGTCGTACCCAACAGCACACTGCGGTGGGCCGCTCCGGCTGCCGCGCTGGTCGTGGCGTCGGCGATCGTGGTGGGCAGGGCACTGCGCCGACGCGGCTGAGGCCGAAGACGCGCTGCGCGCCGACGCGGGCACGCATGCCGAACTGCCCGGGTTCGAGGCCGGCGGAGCGGCCCGGTTCCTCGCGCGGCATCTCGGCCGGTCCGCCACCGCGCACGTCTGATCGTCCCAGTAGGGTCGTCCCGTGAGTTACGAAGACATCACGCTGACCGCGGGCGACGCGGAGGTGACCGTCCAGCCGGGCAACGGCGGCCGGGTCGGTGGGCTGCGCGTCGGGGGCCTCGAACTGCTGCGCCAGGGAGACCGTTTCGGGTGCTTCCCGATGGTTCCCTGGTGCGGCAGGATCCGGGACGGCCGCTTCCGGGACGGCGGAGCCGTCCACCAGATGCCGCTCAACGCGGCGCCGAACGCCATCCACGGCACCGTCCGCGACGGTGCCTGGAAGGTGGCGCGGCGGACCGCCGCCGAGGCCGTGCTGACGTACGACCTGGTGGAACCCTGGCCCTGCCCCGGCCTGGTCACCCAGGTGTTCACGCTGACCGAGGACACCCTGACCCTCGCGATGGCCGTGGAGACCTACGGTTCGTCCTTCCCGGCGCAGATCGGCTGGCATCCCTGGTTCAACCGCAACCTGGGCGGCCCGGACGACCAGGACGTGCGGGTCTCCTTCGACCCCGCGTGGCAGGAGGAGCGCGGCGACGACCATCTGCCGACCGGCAACCGTGTCGAGCGGAAGCCCGGCCCCTGGGACGACTGCTTCGGCATGCCCGGCGGTGTCGACGTCGGCCTCACCTGGCCCGGCCGGCTGGAGCTGAAGGTGACCAGCCCCGTGGAGTGGGTCGTCGTCTACGACGAGCAGGAGGCGGCCGTGTGCGTGGAGCCGCAGACCGGCCCGCCCGACGGCCTGAACACGCTCCCGCGCCTGGTCACGCCCCTGGAGCCGCTGGAGGCCACCACCACCTGGCGCTGGACCCGGCTCTGATCCTGCCCTCCGGGCTTCGCCTTAAGCTGAGCAGCATGACGGACGTACGTGGCGTGCTGCTGCAGCAGATCAAGGACAAGGCCGTGGTGCACGGCAAGGTGACCCTGTCGTCGGGTCTGGAGGCGGACTACTACGTCGACCTCCGCCGCATCACCCTCGACGGGGAGGCCGCTCCGCTGGTCGGGCAGGTGCTGCTCGACCTGACCGCCGAGCTCGACTTCGACGCGGTGGGCGGTCTGACCATGGGCGCAGACCCGGTGGCCGGCGCCATGCTGCACGCGGCCGCCGCGCGCGGCCGGCGGCTGGACGCCTTCGTCGTGCGCAAGGCGGCGAAGGCGCACGGGCTCCAGCGGCGGGTCGAGGGCCCGGACATCAAGGGCCGGCGCGTCCTGGTCGTCGAGGACACCTCCACAACCGGCGGCTCGCCGCTCGCCGCCGTGGAGGCCGTCCGTGAGGCGGGCGCCGAGGTCGTGGCCGTGGCGACGATCGTGGACCGGGCGACCGGCGCCGACGAGAAGATCCGCGAGGGCGCGGGCGTGCCGTATCTGTTCGCCTTCTCGAAGGATGAACTGGGTCTGGACTGACGGCCCGTATTGGCCTGCACTTTGACCTGCACGTCGACCTGCCCGTTGACCTGCACTTGACCGGCGTGTGGACCAGGCGTGGACCATTCGCCCAGGTCTGGAAAGATGGGGACGACGATGACGTCGCACCCCAGGTCTAGGTCAGGGCCGTAGTACGCAGATCGACAGATCGCCAACCCGCAGACACCAAGGAGCGGACAGATGCCCATCGCAACCCCCGAGGTCTACAACGAGATGCTCGACCGGGCGAAGGCAGGCAAGTTCGCCTACCCGGCCATCAACGTGACCTCGAGCCAGACCCTGCACGCGGCACTGCGCGGCTTCGCGGAGGCGGAGAGCGACGGCATCGTCCAGATCACGACGGGTGGCGCCGAGTTCGCGGGCGGCCAGTACAGCAAGGACATGGTGACGGGCGCGCTGGCCCTCGCCGAGTTCGCGCACATCGTCGCCGAGAAGTACCCGGTCACCATCGCGCTGCACACGGACCACTGCCCGAAGGACAAGCTCGACGGGTTCGTCCGTCCGCTGCTCGCGATCTCCGAGGAGCGCGTGAAGGCCGGCCGCAACCCGCTCTTCCAGTCCCACATGTGGGACGGCTCGGCCGAGACCCTCGCCGACAACCTCACCGTCGCGCAGGAGCTGCTCGCCCGCACCGCCGCCGCGAAGATCATCCTCGAGGTGGAGATCACCCCGACGGGCGGCGAGGAGGACGGTGTCTCGCACGAGATCAACGACTCGCTGTACACGACGGTCGACGACGCGGTGCGCACCGTAGAGGCGCTGGGTCTGGGCGACAAGGGCCGCTACCTGCTGGCCGCGTCCTTCGGCAACGTCCACGGCGTGTACAAGCCGGGCAACGTCGTGCTCCGCCCCGACCTGCTGAAGGAGCTGAACGAGGGCGTCGCCGCGAAGTACGGCAAGCCGGCCGGCTCCCAGCCGTTCGACTTCGTCTTCCACGGCGGTTCCGGCTCCACCCCGGAGGAGATCGCGACGGCGCTGGAGAACGGCGTCGTCAAGATGAACATCGACACGGACACGCAGTACGCGTTCACGCGTCCCGTCGCCGACCACGTGCTCCGCAACTACGACGGCGTCCTGAAGGTCGACGGCGAGGTCGGCTCCAAGAAGACCTACGACCCGCGGACCTGGGGCAAGCTGGCCGAGGCGGGCATGGCCGCGCGCGTCACCGAGGCCACGCAGCACCTGCGCTCGGCGGGCCAGAGGATCAAGTAACTCCTGAAAGCACCTCCAGAGGCATCTCCTGAGGTACCCCCGGAGGTACTACGGGTACGAGTGAGCCCGGCGTCTGTCTACGGCGCCGGGCTCGCTGTATACCTGGGGGCATGCCTGACGTCCGGTTGGCCTCGACGCAGGGCAGGTGGATCCTGCTCACCACCGTGCTCGGTTCCAGCATGGCCCTGCTGGACTCGACCGTCGTCAACGTCGCCCTTCCGCGCATCGGCCGCGACCTGGACGCCGACCTGGCCGCCCTCCAGTGGACCGTCAACGCGTATCTGCTGACGCTGGCCGGGCTGATCCTGCTCGGCGGTTCCCTGGGCGACCACTACGGGCGGCGCAAGGTGTTCGTGATCGGGGTGGTGTGGTTCGCCGTCGCCTCGCTGCTGTGCGGGATCGCCCCGAACGCGGGCGTGCTGGTCGCCGCCCGGGCGCTGCAGGGGGTCGGCGGCGCGCTCCTCACCCCGGGTTCCCTCGCGCTCATCCAGGCCTCCTTCCACCCCGAAGACCGGGGGCGGGCGGTGGGCCTGTGGTCCGGGTTCGGTGGCATGGGGGCGGCCGTGGGGCCGTTCCTGGGCGGCTGGCTGGTGGACGGTCCGGGCTGGCGGTGGGTGTTCCTGCTGAACGTGCCGCTGGCGGTGGTGTGCGTGCCGGTGGCGCTGCGGCACGTGCCGGAGTCGGACGGGCGGCCCGTCCGACGGAGTGCGACCGGGAGCGCGGCCGAGAGTGTGACCGGGAGTGCGGCCGGTAGCGCGACCGGGGGTGCCTCCAAGGGCGCTGCGGGGCGTGCGCGGGGGCGCTTCGACGTGCTGGGCGCCTGCCTGGGCGCGCTGGCGCTCGCCCTCGTCACCTATGCGCTGATCGAGGCCCGGAGCGGACCCGTAGGGGTCGTCACGGGGGCGGCGGTCGCGGGACTGCTGGCCGGGGTCGCCTTCGTGGCGGTGGAGCGCCGCCACCCGGACCCGATGCTGCCGCTCGACATCTTCGCGTCCCGCCAGTTCACGGCCGTCAACCTGGTCACCCTGTGCGTGTACGCGGCCTTCGGCGGCTTCTTCTTCCTGTCCGCGGTCCAGCTCCAGGTCGTGGTCGGCTGGTCCGCCCTCGGCGCCGGCACGGCGCTGCTGCCGACGACCGTGCTGATGCTGCTGCTGTCCGCCCGCTCCGGTGAACTGGCCGAGCACATCGGACCTCGGATCCCGCTCACCGCAGGCCCGCTGCTGTGCGCCGCCGGCATGCTTCTGATGCTGCGCGTGGGGCCCGGCGCGTCCTACACCACCGACGTCCTGCCCGCCGTCCTGGTGCTCGGTTGCGGCATGGTCGCGCTGGTCGCCCCGCTCACCGCGACCGTGCTGGCCTCCGTGGACGTCGCACGGGCCGGGGTGGCCAGCGGCGTCAACAACGCGGCGGCCCGCGCGGCCGGTCTCGTCGCCGTGGCAGCGCTGCCCCTGCTGACCGGGATGAGCTCGGAGGCGTACCGCTCGGCCACCGCCTTCGACGAGGCGTTCCAGCGGGCGATGGTGCTGTGCGCGGGGGTGCTGGTGGTGGGCGCGGTGGTCGCCTTCACCACAGTGCGCCGCCCGGCCCCGGACTGTCGTCGGCCGGAGTGCAGGACCCACGGGAGCGTGCTGGCGCCGCCGCTGGAGGGGGAGCGGACGAAGGGGCGGCTGTCCTAGAGGGGTCCTGGGCGACGGTTGTCCGGGTTTCCCCGGTGGGCTGGGGCCGAGGGCTCGCGGATGGCGCAGACTGGACGCATGTCCCTTCACGAAAACCTCCTCGGGGGCCCGCCCCCCACCCACCTCCCCGACGACCCCGAGCCGCGCGAGCTCCTCGCGAACGGCACGGCGCCCGCCGACGTCGCCGCGAAGTACCCGACGTCCTCGCTGGCCTGGGCCCAGCTCGCCGACGACGCGTTCGAGCGGGGCAGCGTGGTGGAGTCGTACGCGTACGCCCGTACGGGGTACCACCGCGGCCTGGACAGCCTGCGCCGCAGCGGCTGGAAGGGCCACGGCCCGGTGCCGTGGGAGCACGAGCCGAACCGCGGATTCCTGCGTGCCCTGCACGGCCTCGCCCGCGCCGCGCAGGCGATCGGCGAGCAGGCGGAGTGGGAGCGCTGCTCGCAGTTCCTGAAGGACTCCTCGCCGGCGGCGGCCCAGACCCTGGGTTAGCCGTTCACCTGTGTGTTCTTGCGGGGCCCGTCCGGTGTGACCAGGCGGGCCTTGCGTTTTTGGGACACCATTGCGCAATATGTGCCGGTGGGGACCGGGGCCCCCGTGTCGGTAACGGCAGGGGCGGACCGCTACCCGAGTACACATCAGGAGACAGCGATGTCCCAGCAGGCTCAGCCCCAAGAGGCTTCGGAGCCCGAGACCCCGCATCTCGACTTCGCCGGCACGACGCCGTACGAGGACTACGTCAAGGCGGACGTGCTCACCCACCTCCAGCACACCCTCTCCGACGATCCCGGAGAGATGGTCTTCCTGGTCACCACCCAGGTCATGGAGCTGTGGTTCACCGTCATCGTGCACGAGTGGGAGACCGCCGCGCAGGCGCTCCGCCAGGACCGGGTGCCGGTGGCGATCGACGCGCTGAAGCGTTCCGTCCGCGAGCTGGACGCGCTGAACGCGTCCTGGCGGCCGCTCGGGCAGCTGACCCCGGCGCAGTTCAACTCGTACCGCTCCGCGCTCGGCGAGGGCTCCGGCTTCCAGTCGGCGATGTACCGCCGCATGGAGTTCCTGCTCGGTGAGAAGTCCGCGTCCATGCTGGTCCCGCACCGCGGCGCGCCCCGTGTCCACGCGGAGCTGGAGAAGGCGCTGCACGAGCCGAGCCTGTACGACGAGGTGCTGCGGCTGCTGGACCGGCGCGGTCACGCGATCCCGCCGGCCGTTCTGGAGCGTGACATCTCGCGCCGCTACGAGCCCTCGGCGGAGGTAGAGGCGGTCTGGACGGCCGTGTACTCGGGTGACGAGGGTGACGAGATCGCGCGCCTCGGCGAGGCGCTGACGGACGTCGCCGAGCTGGTGTGGCGCTGGCGCAACGACCACCTCGTCGCCACCCGGCGCGCGATGGGCGCGAAGACCGGCACGGGCGGCTCGGCCGGCGTGGCCTGGCTGGAGAAGCGCGCGCAGAAGAACGTGTTCCCCGAGCTGTGGACGGCCAGGTCCCATGTCTGAGCGCCCCGGCTTCGAGCAACTCGCCGTCAAGGCGAAGGAGTTGGACGGCGGTGACGAACTGGCGGGCAAGCGCGCCCAGTTCCTCCTCGACGACGGCGTCTACCTCGACGGCAACTCGCTGGGCGCGCTGCCGCGGTCCGTCCCCGGGCACGTCGAGGACGTCGTGCGGCGTCAGTGGGGCGCGCTGAAGATCCGCTCCTGGGACGAGAGCGGCTGGTGGACGGCGCCCGAGCGGATCGGCGACCGGATCGCCCCGCTGGTGGGCGCGGCGGCCGGGCAGATCGTGGTCGGCGACTCGACAAGTGTCAATGTCTTCAAGGCACTTGTGGGAGCGGTACGCCTGGTGGACGGCGCCAGGGACGAGATCCTCGTCGACGCGACGACCTTTCCCACGGACGGTTACATCGCCGAGTCCGCGGCCCGTCTCACCGGCCGCACCCTGCGTGCGGTGACACCGGGCGAGGTGCCGGCGGCGCTGTCGGAGCGTACGGCCGCCGTGCTGCTCAACCACGTCGACTACCGCACCGGGCGGCTGCACGACCTGCCGTCGCTCACCGCCGCCGTGCACGCGGCGGGCGCGATCGCCGTCTGGGACCTGTGTCACAGCGCGGGCGCCCTGCCCGTCGGTCTCGACGAGCACGGCGTGGACCTCGCGGTCGGCTGCACCTACAAGTACCTGAACGGCGGCCCGGGTTCGCCGGCGTACCTGTACGTCCGGCACGGCCTCCAGGACCGGTTCGACTCACCGCTGCCCGGCTGGAACTCGCACGCCGAGCCCTTCGGCATGCGGGAGACGTACGAGCCGGCGGCGGGCGCCCCGCGCGGGCGGGTCGGCACCCCGGACATCCTGTCGATGCTCGCCCTGGAGGCGGCGCTCGAGGTCTGGGACGGGGTCTCGGTCGAGGCGGTGCGGGCGAAGTCGTTGGCCCTGACGGACTTCTTCCTGGAATGTGTCGCCGCGTACGTCCCCGAGGGGCGCGTCGAGTCGCTGACTCCGGTGCGTCACGAGGAGCGCGGCAGCCAGGTGGCGCTGCGCTGCGAGGAGGCCGGCGAGGTCATGGCACGGCTGATCGGGCGCGGGGTCGTCGGCGACTTCCGCCGCCCGGACGTCCTGCGCTTCGGCTTCACCCCGCTGTACGTCGGGTTCGCCGACGTGGAGCGGGCGGCGCGGGTGCTGGCGGAGGAACTGCGCTGACCCGGCGGCCGGCCGGCAGACGGACCCGGACGGTGGGCCCGGTGGGCTGAACAGGCCAGGTCTCCTGGGCGTACCTAGGGGTACGCCCAGGGGGTTTCCCAGCCGGTGGGCCCGGCGGGCCCACCGGGGCGGCGGGGCGGCGGAACAGCAGAACCGTTTACCTGGACCGGTTACCTCTCACCGAGCGTGACATCCGCGTGTCCGCGCACGTCACGGGCCTGATACCGTCCCGGCCAACGGCCGAATTCACATCTGGTCCGCCAATTCTGTTTCGCCGCTGAGAGGTTGGAGCATGCCGGACGACGTTGTCGCAGCCCGGGCCGCCGCCGAGGAGGCGTCGGCCTTCGCGCATCCGCCCGTCGAGCCCGACGTCACCACGGCGTACGGCGATCACCCCGACCAGGTGATCGACTTCTACGTACCGCGAGCACAGGTCGGGCCGGGCGGGTCCGTCCCGCTCGTCGTCGTGCTGCACGGCGGGGCCTGGCGGGCGTCGTACGACCGGCGGCACATCGCGCCGTTCGCGGACTTCCTGGCCCAGCGCGGCTTCGCCGTGGCCAACGTGGAGTACCGGCGGGGCGCCGGGAGCCCCGACCCGGAGGGGACATCCCCGATCGCGGGACGCTGGCCGGACACCTTCGACGACGTCGCCGCGGCCCTCGACGCGCTTCCCGCCCTCGTCCGGGAGGCCGTGCCGCAGGCCGACGCCCGCCGCACGGTGCTCACCGGCCACTCGGCGGGCGGCCACCTCGCCCTGTGGGCGGCGGCCCGGCATGTGCTGCCCGCCGACGCGCCCTGGCGCACCGGGGGTTCGGCCTCGCTGCGGGGGGTCGTCGCGCTGGCTCCGATCGCCGACTTCGAGATCGCCGAGAAGCTGGAGGTGTGCGGCGGATCGGCCCGTCAACTCCTGGGCGGCGACGAGCAGTTCGAGGAGCGACGGCCGTACGCCGACCCCGCGCTGCTGTTGCCGACCGGAGTCGCGACGACCCTGGTCCAGGGCCGCACCGACCTGGTCGTCCCGCAGGCGGTCGCCGAGGCGTACGCGGACGCGGCGGCGAAGGCGGGGGAGGTGGTGGGCCTGACCCTCCTGGAGGATGTCGGCCACTTCCCGCTGATCGACCCGGCGGCGGACGCGTGCGCGGTGGTGGCGGAGGAGATCGCACAACTGGCGTGGTGACCGTGGCCCCGCTCCGGCGGGGTGAAGTCCCCTAGGTCGTACCCGTAGTACCTGAGAGCTACGTCGAAGAAGAGCTCCTCAGCGGGACGCGAACGACGAGCGCCGATCCGTAACTTCCAAGCCAGAAAGGCCCGATGGCCGGGCGCACTGGCGGGGGAGGGGCGGGATGGCGGAGCTTCGTTTTCGCGGGCGGTGGTGCCGTGCGAGGGAAACGCGTGGGGGGCGGCACTGGTTCCGCGCCCTGTCGGCCGTCCTCGTCACCGCCGCCGTGGTCGTCCCTCTCACGGCGGCAGCGGCCCGGCCGCGGATCCCTGCCCCGCCCCCGGCCGCCCTCGCCCCGCTGACGGCGGCGACCCTGGAGAAGGCGTACGCCGCCAACCGGGCCAACGCCGCACTGGCGTCCCGGATGGCCGCCGCCCACGGGGACCGTCACCGCGCCGCCGCAGAGCGGGAGCTGGCCGCCCCGTCCCGCAGACTGCTCTCCTTCGACGGCCGGGGTTCCGGCCGGGCGACCGAGGTGTTCGGGGACCTCGCCCACGCCGACCGTGTCGCCGTCCTCGTACCGGGCTCCGACACCTCGCTGGACACCTTCGGACGCTTCCGCGCGGGAGCGGCCGCACTGCACCACCGCCTCTCCGGGCAGCCGGGCGCCGGCTCCCGTACGGCGGTGGTGGCCTGGCTCGGCTACACCACGCCCGGCACGATCAGCGCCACCGTGATCACCCCGGACCGCGCCGACGAAGCGGCCCCGGACCTGCGGGAGTTCCTGCGCGAGCTGCGCTCCGTCACGGCACCGGGCGCCCGGTTCACCCTCCTGTGCCACTCGTACGGCACGGTCGTGTGCGGCCGCGCGGCCCCGCACCTGGACGTGACGGATCTCGTCCTCCTCGGCAGCCCGGGCACGGGTGCGGAGTCGGCGGCGGACCTGCGCACCCGCGCCCGGATCTGGGCGGCACGGGGCGCCGACGACTGGGTGGCGGACGTCCCGCACGTCAGCGCCGACCTGTTCGGCACGACGGTCGGCTTCGGCGCCGATCCCCTGTCCCCGTCGTTCGGCGCCCATGTCTTCGCTGCGGGCTCCGGCGGCCACAGCGACTACTTCAGGCCGGGCTCGCCCTCCCTCGCCAACATCGCCCGGATCGTCCTCGGCGAGACCTCGGAGGTCACCGGTGCGTGAGACACGGGTGCGTGAGACACAGGAGCGTGCGGCACCGGTGCGTGAGACACGAGAGCGTGCGGCACCGGTGCCTGGGTCACAGGGGCGGGCGCTGTTCGGGATACGGCGGGCCGCCGCCCGGATCGACGCCGCCACGCCGCCGCAGCGCGACCGGGCCGTGGACGCCCTGCGGGCCCTGGCGATCCTCGGCGTCGTCCTCGGCCACTGGCTGGTGACGGCGCTCGTCGCCGACGGCGGAACCCTGCGGGCCGCGAGCCCGCTGGGGCCGATGCCCTGGCTGGCCCCGGTGTCGTGGATGTTCCAGACCCTCGCCGTGTTCTTCATGGTGGGCGGCCATGTGGCGACCCGAAGCCTCGCCTCGGCCCGCGCACGGGGCGGGACCTACGGCGCGTGGCTGAGAACCAGGCTGGCGCGGCTGTTCGTCCCGGTCGCCGCCGTGCTGGCCGTGTGGACCGTCGCCGCGGTCGGCCTCCTGCTCGGCGGCGCGTCCTTCGTCACCGTGCACACGGTGGTCAAACTGGCCCTGTCCCCCCTCTGGTTCCTGCTGGTCTTCGCCGTGCTGACGGCCGCGACCCCGCTGCTGGTCCGGCTCAACCCGCTGTGGCCGCTGGCCGTCGTCCTCCATGTGGACCTGGTGCGCTTCGGCCTGGGCGGCCCGTCCTGGCTGGGCTGGTTGAACGTGCTGGCGGGCTGGCTGGTGCCGTACACCGTCGGCGCGGCCTGGACCCGCGGTGAGCTGGAGCGGCCCCGCGCGGGCCGGCTCCTGCTGGTCGGCGGGGCGGTGGGGACGGCGCTGCTCGTCGGCTTGGCCGGATACCCGGCGTCGATGGTGGGCGTGCCGGGCGCGGCGGTGTCCAACCTCAACCCGCCGACGCTGGCCGCCGTCACGTTCGGTCTCACCCAGTGCGGACTGGCCCTGCTGCTGCGCGACCGGCTGCGCCGGGCCATGCGGCGGCCCCTGGCCTGGGCGGCGGTCGCGCTGGTCAACCTCTCGGCGATGACGGTGTTCCTCTGGCACCAGACGGCCATGATGGCGACCACCGCGACGGGCCTGTTCGCGGGCCGGCTGCCCGGTCTGCACACGGTCCCCGACGGGCTGGAGTGGGTGGCGGCCCGGCTGCTGTGGCTGCCGGTCTTCACCCTGGCGCTGGGGGTGTGCTGGGTGGCGTTCCACGCCTTCGAGCGGGGCGGAGGCCGGTGCGCGCGGAGGCAGCCGGGAGGGTCACGCGTGGTGCGCGTCGGACACCGGGGGAAAACACCGGGGCTGCGGGAGACGCGGCGTGTCTAGGGTGGTGCGGATGAAGGGCGTGGAGGAGTGGCTGACCGCGGGCTTGCGGTCGCTGCGGGACGACTTGTGGACGATCCGGCCGGCACCGTTGCCGCCGTTTTTGTTGCTGCGCCGCCTGCCGCACTGGCATGTGATGCTGGTCGGCATCGCCATCGTGCTGGCCGGCACGGCTCAGATCACCGACGAATACCGGCAGGGCGCCAACTACGCTCTGATCTGCGCCGCCGCACAGGGCGCGGCGGTGGTGCTGGCCCTGCGGCGGCCGGTTCCCGCCTGGTGGCTCTCGACGGCGGTCACCGTGGTCGTGGCCCTGGGCGCGCGTTCCCAACTGATCTCGGGTCAGGCCGAGCCCGGCGCCTCCTGGCCCTGGGGCGTACCGGGTCTGATCGCCCACGCCATGGTGCTGCTCCTGTTGTCGCTGCGCTTACCCACCCGAGCCTCTGTTGCGGCGCTGGGCCTGACCGCGCTGGTCACCTACGTCCTGGAAGGGCTCGTCGGCGCCGCCAACTACGCGCCGAGCGGCCCGTCGGCGGTGATCGTGTTCGCGGTTGTGGTGCTCCTCGGCAGCGCCCTGCGTGGCCGCCGCGAGGCCCGTACCCAGCTCGTCGAACAGGAGACGATCACCGCCGAGGAACGCGGCCGCCGCACGCTGCTGGAGGAGCGCAACCGGATCGCGCGCGAACTGCACGACGTGGTCGCCCACCACATGTCGGTGATCTCCATCCAGGCCCAGGTCGCCCCACACCTGGTGGAGAACCCGTCCGAGGAGCTGAAGGAGAACCTCGCCGGCATCCGCAAGAACGCTCTGGAGGCGCTCGCCGAACTGCGCCGGGTGCTCGGGGTGCTGCGCTCGGAGAACCCCGAGGACCCCTACGGACTCGGCGCGGCCGGCACCGGAGCCGCCCCGGACACCCCGCAGCCCACCCTCGACCGCCTCGACGCCCTCATGGAGAACACCCGGGCCGCGGGGCTGGACGTGGTCGCCGCCGTCGACGGCGAGGCGCCCGTGTATCCGCCGGGCGTGCAGCTGTCGGCGTACCGGATAGTCCAGGAGGCGCTCAGCAACGCCCTGCGGCACGCGCCGGGTTCCCAGGTGCGGGTGGAGGTCACCCACCATGTCCGGGGCCTGTACCTGGAGGTCACCAACTCCCGCCCGCGTGAACCCGTACCGTCCTCTCCGGGGGCGGGGCACGGTCTGCTCGGGATGCGCGAGCGGGCGGTGATGCTGGGCGGCCATGTCAGCGCCTACCCGACCCTGCACGGCGGTTTCGCGGTGTCTGCGTTCCTCCCGCGGGACGGCGCGGCCACGCCCGGCGATGGTTCGCACGCCGATCCCGGCACCCCCGAGGGCCTCGAACTCGTCTTCCCGGACGACCTGGACGACCTGGACGACCTGGACGACCTGGACGACCTGGACGACCTGGACGACGCGCACGACGCGGGCGGCGCCCCGCCCCCGACAGGAGAAGGAACCCCATGACGACCGGTGGCACCATCCGCGTACTGATCGCCGACGACCAGGAGATGGTCCGGCAGGGCTTCACCGTGCTGCTCAACGCCCATCCGGGCATCGAGGTCATCGGGCAGGCGGTGCACGGCCTGGACGCCATCGCCAAGGTCGACGAACTCGCCCCGGACGTCGTGCTGATGGACATTCGCATGCCCGAGCTCGGCGGCATCGACGCCACGCACCGCATCACCCTCGCGCACCCGCACATCAAGGTGCTGGTGCTCACCACCTTCGACCTCGACGAGTACGTGTACGACGCGCTGCGGGCCGGGGCGTCCGGCTTTCTGCTGAAGGACGCCTCCGCGGACCGGCTCGCCGAGGCGGTCCGGGTGGTGGCGGCCGGCGACGCCCTGCTCGCGCCGGTCATCACCCGCAAACTGATCGCCGAGTTCTCCCGTCTCGACGGCAAGCCCAGAGCCCCGCTGAAGGAGCGGGTCGGCGACCTCACCGAGCGCGAGACGGAGGTGCTCACACTGATCGCGCAGGGCCTGTCCAACGCGGAGATCGCCGACCACCTCTTCGTGGCCGAGCAGACCGTGAAGACGCACGTGGGCCGCATCCTGGTGAAACTGGGGCTGCGGGACCGCACCCAGGCGGCGGTGTTCGCGTACGAGTCGGGCCTGGTGAGACCGTCGGGGTACTGAGGGAGGCCGCCCTGGTGGGGCCTCGGCGCAGCCCTGGCGGACCCGTAGTACTTGAGAGGGATCCGCACGAACCCCTCTCACTGGTGACGACCGGGCCCCCTCCCTCGGCCTACCGTTCTGAACGTGACAGAGACGACGCAGACGCACACCACGCGCCCGGACGACCCGGACGACTCCTACGAGGCCTACCGGCCGCGGAGCCCGGAGTTCCGGGCGGCCGTGACCGCCCTGCGCGGCCTGTGGGAGGACCTCTTCCACGACGCCTTCGCCTACCGCCCGCTGCCCCGCAAGCACCCCGACGGCCGCGCCCTGGGCCGCCTCAAGGGCCGCAGGCGGGAGTACGTCGCCTGGTCCCGGCACGCGGTGGTCGGGGCGGCCGGCGCCCTGGCGATGCTGATCGCCTGGACGGACGCCCAGGGCAGCGGCCTCGGTCTCCCGATCGGCCTGCTCGCCCTGGCCCCGGTGCTGCTGACGCTGGTGCGGCCGGTCGGCGCGTTCTGGCTGTCGCTCGCGGGGGCCACCGTCGTCGCGATCATCGGCACCACGTACAGCGACTGGCCCTGGCTGCCGGGCAGCTTCGCCGCCCACCTGATCGTGCTGACGGTCGTGGCGATACGCACCCGCCCGCGCACGGCGGCATGGATGTGGATGCTGACGGCGGCCTACGGCTTCGTCGCCGAGACCGTCTTCGGCGGGGGCTACTACTACACGAACACCGCCCCCATGCTGGTCTTCGCGGCGATCATCCTGCTCGCCGTGACCGTGTGGCACATCCGCCGGCAGGCCGAGGAGAAGGTGACGGCCCAGCAGACGGTGACCGCGCACGAGCGCTCCCGCCGCACCCTGCTGGAGGAGCGCACCACGATCGCCCGTGAGCTGCACGACGTGGTCGCCCACCACATGTCGGTGGTCGCCATCCAGGCCGAGGCGGCTCCCTACCGGGTGGAGAACCCGCCGCCGGAGCTGGAGAAGGCCTTCGCCACGATCCGGGAGAACGCGGTGGCGGCTCTCACGGAGCTGCGCCGGGTCCTGGGCGTGGTCCGCGCCGAGGACTACGAGGTCCCCGACGCCCCGCAGCCCACGCTCGCCGAACTGGACGGGCTGATCGCCAACGTGCGGGACACGGGCCTGGACGTGGAGAAGACGGTCACCGGCGCGGTGCGCGAGCTGCCCCAGGGCGTGGAGCTGTCGGCGTACCGGATAGTCCAGGAGGCGCTGAGCAACACCCTGCGCCATGCTCCCGGGGCGGGCGCCCGGGTGGAGATCGGCTATGTGCTGGGCGGCCTGGGGCTGCGGATAGTGAACGACGCACCGCCGAACCCGTCCCTGATCAAGCCCTCGCCCGGCGCCGGTCACGGCATCACGGGGATGCAAGAGAGAGTGAGCATGTTGAACGGCGAGATGACGGCGGAGCCGACCCCGACGGGCGGCTACGAGGTGACGGTGTTCCTGCCGGTGCCCGCCGCGAGTGAGAGTGGAACATGACGATCCGAGTACTGATCGCCGACGACCAGATGATGGTGCGTGAGGGCTTCTCCGTCCTGCTGAACGCGATGCCGGACATCGAGGTCGTGGGCGAGGCGGTCAACGGCCGGGAGGCGGTCGACCGCGTCCGCGAACTCGCGCCCGACGTGGTCCTGATGGACATCCGCATGCCGGAGCTGAACGGCATCGAGGCTACGCGGGAGATCGTGGCGGCGGACGGCTCGGCGAAGGTCCTGGTACTGACGACCTTCGACCTGGACGAGTACGTCTACCAGGCGCTGCGCGCCGGTGCCTCGGGCTTCCTTCTGAAGGATGCTTCGGCCCGGCAACTGGCCGACGGCGTCCGGGTGGTGGCGGCGGGCGAAGCGCTCCTCGCCCCCTCCGTCACCAGGCGGCTGATCACGGAGTTCTCCAAGCTGTCCGACACCCCGCGCCTGTCGGCGACCGCGCAGGCGGCGTACGGCGACCTCACCGAGCGGGAGACGGAGGTGCTGGTCCTCATCGCCCAGGGCCTGTCGAACCTGGAGATAGCCGGCCGGCTGGTGGTCGCGGAGTCGACCATCAAGACCCACGTCAGCAGGATCCTGGTCAAGCTGGGCCTGAGAGACCGCACCCAGGCGGCGGTCTTCGCGTACGAGGCCCGACTGGTGACCCCGGGCTAGGCACTGTCTGACAAAGGATCTTGGGTGGGTTCGCGGAGCCAGAGGATGAGTGCGGCCAGGTGGACTCCGGCCTTGTAGCGGGTGGCGAGT
>NZ_JBHWUW010000088.1:0-21338 GCF_042737245.1 Streptomyces sp. NPDC060002 | reverse complement strand
CCTCTCCACCCCCTTTATCCCCCGTTTTGGGTGGGTGTTTTTTTTTTTATTCCCCGCGGGGGGGGGGGGCCCCCACACCCCGGCCCCCCCCCCCCCCGGCGGCACGTTTCTGCTGAGCTCTGCCGGGCCGCAGGGGCCTCAGCCCTCCTCGTGGGAGACCGCGCGACGCGCGTCCGCGTCCAGGACGCCCCAGCTGATCAGCTGCTCGGTCAGGACCGAGGGCGACTGGTCGTAGATGACGGCGAGAGTGCGCAGGTCGTCCTGGCGGATCGACAGCACCTTGCCGTTGTAGTCACCGCGCTGCGACTGGATCGTGGCCGCGTACCGCTGCAGGGGGCCCGCCTTCTCGACCGGCACGTGGGCCAGTCGCTCCAGGTCCAGGACGAGCTTCGGCGGCGGCTCGGCGGCGCCGCCCGGCGTGGTGCCCGGCAGCAGTTCCTGCACCGGAACGCCGTAGAAGTCCGCCAGCTCGGCAAGGCGCTGCACGGTCACGGCGCGGTCGCCGCGCTCGTACGAACCGACCACGACCGCCTTCCAGCGTCCCTGGGACTTCTCCTCGACACCGTGGAGGGAAAGGCCCTGCTGGGTGCGGATCGCCCGGAGCTTGGCCCCGAGCTGTTTGGCGTATTCGCTGGACATATAGCTCCCCGGCACTGGGTCGACGCGGCGCGAGCCGCGTGCTGGTAACTCACTGTGAGGTTACGCAGCGTGATTCTTCTGAGTCAAGCCGAATGGTCCACACCGACGCTTCCGTGGTACCCGTGGCTGATTACGCCAAGGGGGTGATCGGGGCGGTGTCCCGGCCTGCTACCGTGGTTGGCGCAAATCCGACGTCCTTTAAGGTCCGTCCCGTGAGGCGGAGAAGGAGGTCCGTTTCATATGGACACGCAGGACACCCAGCAGGACTCCCGGCAAGCCGATGCGCGGCCCGTTCTCGAAGGCCCCGACATCGCGCGCGTGCTGACCCGCATCGCCCACGAGATCGTCGAACGCGCCAAGGGCGCCGACGACGTGGTGCTGCTCGGCATCCCGACCCGCGGCGTCTTCCTCGCCCAGCGGCTCGCCGCCAAGCTCGAGCAGATCACCGACCGCAGAATTCCGGTCGGCTCCCTCGACATCACCATGTACCGCGACGACCTGCGCATGCACCCGCCGCGTGCGCTGGCCCGCACCGAGATCCCCGGTGACGGCCTGGACGGCAAGCTGGTCGTCCTCGTCGACGACGTGCTCTTCTCCGGCCGCACCATCCGCGCCGCCCTCGACGCCCTGAACGACCTCGGGCGCCCGCGCGCGGTCCAGCTCGCGGTCCTCGTCGACCGCGGCCACCGGGAACTGCCCATCCGCGCCGACTACGTCGGCAAGAACCTCCCCACGTCGTTGCGGGAGACGGTCAAGGTCCAGCTCGCCGAGGAGGACGGTCGCGACACCGTGCTGCTCGGTGTGAAGCCGGCCGCCCAGCAGTAGCACGCGCGCGTGCGGCCCTCGGTGCCGTGCGCCTCACAGCCGTGCCCTGCACGTCCGTGATCTCCCCATGTCTGAACTGCCTTACGGAGCCTGACAGATGCAGCGTCATCTCATCTCGGCCGCCGACCTCACCCGCGACGACGCCGTCCTGATCCTCGACACCGCCGAGGAGATGGCCCGGGTCGCCGACCGGCCCATCAAGAAACTGCCGACCCTGCGCGGCCGCACGATCGTCAACCTCTTCTTCGAGGACTCCACGCGCACGCGTATCTCCTTCGAGGCCGCTGAGAAGCGCCTCTCCGCGGACGTCATCAACTTCTCCGCCAAGGGGTCGTCGGTGTCCAAGGGCGAGTCCCTGAAGGACACCGCGCAGACGCTGGAGGCCATGGGCGTCGACGCGGTCGTCATCCGGCACGGCGCCTCCGGCGCGCCGTACCGGCTGGCCACCTCCGACTGGATCGACGCCGTCGTCATCAACGCGGGCGACGGCACCCACCAGCACCCCACCCAGGCCCTCCTGGACGCCTTCACGATGCGCCGCCGACTGGTCGGCCGGGACGCCGGGATCGGCCAGGACCTCGCCGGCAAGCGCATCACGATCGTCGGCGACGTACTGCACAGCCGGGTGGCCCGCTCCAACGTCGACCTGCTGCACACGCTCGGCGCCGAGGTCACCCTGGTCGCCCCGCCCACCCTGGTGCCGGTCGGCATCGAGACCTGGCCGTGCGAGGTGTCGTACGACCTCGACAGCACGCTGCCGAAGTCCGACGCGGTGATGATGCTCCGGGTGCAGCGCGAGCGGATGAACGCCGCGTTCTTCCCGACCGAGCGCGAGTACTCGCGGCGCTACGGCCTCGACGGCGACCGCATGGCGCGGATGCCCGAGCACGCCATCGTCATGCACCCCGGCCCGATGGTCCGCGGCATGGAGATCACCGCCGAGGTCGCCGACTCCGATCGCTGCACCGTCGTCGAACAGGTCGCCAACGGCGTGTCCATCCGGATGGCCGTCCTCTACCTGCTCCTGGGCGGCAACGAACCCGCCGTCAGCCACGCCCGCACCACCGAGGAGAAGTAAGAACCATGAGCAAGATCCTGATCCGTGGTGCGAAGGTGCTCGGCGGTGAGCCGCAGGACGTCCTGATCGACGGCGCGGTCATCGAGGCCGTCGGCGCGGGGCTGTCCGCCGAGGGGGCCGAGGTCGTCGAGGCCGGCGGCAAGGTGCTGCTGCCGGGCCTGGTCGACCTGCACACCCATCTGCGCGAGCCGGGCCGCGAGGACTCCGAGACGGTGCTCACGGGCACCCGCGCGGCCGCTTCCGGCGGCTACACGGCCGTGTTCGCCATGGCCAACACCTTTCCCGTGGCCGACACGGCCGGCGTGGTCGAGCAGGTCTACCGGCTCGGGCAGGAGCACGGCTACTGCGACGTGCAGCCCATCGGCGCGGTCACGGTCGGCCTGGAGGGCCGCAAGCTCGCCGAGCTGGGCGCCATGCACGAGTCGGCGGCCGGCGTCACCGTCTTCTCCGACGACGGCAAGTGCGTCGACGACGCCGTGATCATGCGCCGGGCCCTGGAGTACGTGAAGGCCTTCGGCGGGGTCGTCGCCCAGCACGCGCAGGAGCCGCGGCTGACCGAGGGCGCCCAGATGAACGAGGGCGTCGTCTCCGCCCAGCTGGGCCTCGGGGGCTGGCCGGCGGTGGCCGAGGAATCGATCATCGCCCGGGATGTCCTGCTCGCGGAGCACGTCGGCTCCCGGGTCCACATCTGCCACCTCTCCACCGCCGGCTCGGTGGAGATCGTCCGCTGGGCCAAGTCCCGCGGCATCGACGTCACCGCCGAGGTCACCCCGCACCACCTGCTGCTCACCGACGAGCTGGTGCGCAGCTACGACCCGGTCTACAAGGTGAACCCGCCGCTGCGCACCGAACGGGACGTGCGCGCCCTGCGCGAGGCGCTCGCCGACGGCACCGTCGACATCGTCGCCACCGACCACGCCCCGCACCCGCACGAGGACAAGGACTGCGAGTGGGCCGCCGCCGCCATGGGCATGGTCGGCCTGGAGACCGCGCTGTCGGTGGTCCAGGAGACGATGGTGGAGACGGGCCTGCTGGACTGGGCCGGGGTCGCGAGCCGGATGTCGTTCAAGCCCGCCCTGATCGGGCAGGCCAAGGGCCACGGGCGCCCCGTCTCGGCAGGTGAGCCCGCCAACCTCACGCTCGTCGACACGGAATACCGTGGGTCGGTGGACCCCGCGGGCTTCGCCTCGCGCAGCCGGAACACCCCGTACGCGGGGCGTGAGCTGCCGGGCCGTGTCACCCACACGTGGCTGCGGGGCAAGGCCACGCTCGTCGACGGGAAGCTCACGTGACATCTGCTGCACTACTGCTCGCGGCCGAGAAGGAATCGGCCGAAGTGACCGACTGGGCCGCGCGGATCGGCTGGGTGGTCGGTCTCGGCCTCTTCGTCGCGCTCGTCTACTGGCTGATGCGCGAGGGCTGGAAGTGGCGCGGCACGCTCCAGGGCGACCTCCCGGAGCTTCCCACCGCGCCGGACGACCTCGGTCCGGTGAGACTGGGCATGAGCGGGCGCTACCACGGCTCCACCACCGCCGGACAGTGGCTGGACCGCATCGTGGCGCACGGCCTGGGTACCCGCAGCCGGGTCGAGCTCACCCTGACGGCGGCGGGACTGGACGTCGTACGCCCCGGCGCGACCGACTTCTTCGTCCCGGCCGCCGCACTGCGCGAGGCCCGGCTCGACAAGGGCATCGCCGGCAAGGTCCTCACCGAGGGCGGCCTGCTGGTGGTGACCTGGGCGCACGGCGACAAGCTGCTCGACTCCGGCTTCCGCTCGGACCACGCGGCCGAGCACGGCGAGTGGGTCGACGCCATCAACTCCATGATCGACAAGACGGAAAACCCGACGGAAACGGAAGGCGCACGATGACGACCTCCACCAGGGGAACCACCAGGGTTCCCGCCGTACTCGTCCTGGAGGACGGCCGGATCTTCCGCGGCCGTGCCTACGGGGCCGTGGGGGAGACCTTCGGCGAAGCGGTGTTCTCCACCGGTATGACCGGCTACCAGGAGACCCTCACCGACCCGTCGTACGACCGCCAGATCGTCGTCGCGACCGCCCCGCAGATCGGCAACACCGGCTGGAACGACGAGGACGACGAGTCGGGCCGCATCTGGGTCTCCGGCTACGTCGTGCGCGACCCCGCGCGCGTGCCCTCCAACTGGCGCGCCACGCGCTCCCTGGACGACGAGCTCGTCACGCAGAACGTCGTCGGCATCTCCGGCATCGACACCCGCGCGCTCACCCGCCACCTCCGCGAGAGCGGCTCGATGCGCGCCGGGATCTTCTCCGGCGAGGCGGTCGGCTCCGAGACCGAGCTCCTCGCGCGCGTGCAGGCCCAGCCGCCCATGAAGGGCGCGAGCCTCTACGAGGAGGTCGCCACCAAGGAGGCCTACGTCGTCCCCGCGGTCGGCGAGAAGCGCTTCACCGTCGCCGCCATCGACCTCGGCATCAAGGGCATGACCCCGCACCGCATGGCCGAGCGCGGCATCGAGGTGCACGTGCTCCCGGCGACGGCCTCGGCGGCGCAGGTGTACGCCGTCGACCCCGACGGCGTGTTCTTCTCCAACGGCCCGGGCGACCCGGCCGCCGCCGACGGTCCGGTCGCGCTGATGACCGAGGTGCTGGAGCGCAGGACGCCGCTCTTCGGCATCTGCTTCGGCAACCAGATCCTCGGCCGCGCCCTCGGCTTCGGCACCTACAAGCTGAAGTACGGCCACCGCGGCATCAACCAGCCGGTCCAGGACCGCACGACCGGCAAGGTCGAGGTCACCGCGCACAACCACGGGTTCGCCGTGGACGCGCCGCTCGACCAGGTCAGCGAGACGAGGTTCGGCCGCGCCGAGGTCTCCCACATCTGCCTCAACGACGACGTCGTGGAGGGGCTCCAGCTGCTCGACCAGCCGGCCTTCTCCGTCCAGTACCACCCCGAAGCGGCGGCGGGCCCCCACGACGCCGCCTACCTGTTCGACCGCTTCGTATCCCTGATGGAGGGCCAGCGTGCCTAAGCGCACCGATATCCAGTCCGTCCTGGTCATCGGCTCCGGCCCGATCGTCATCGGCCAGGCCGCCGAATTCGACTACTCCGGCACCCAGGCGTGCCGCGTCCTGCGCGCCGAGGGCCTGCGGGTCGTCCTGGTCAACTCCAACCCGGCGACGATCATGACCGACCCGGAGATCGCCGACGCCACCTACGTCGAGCCGATCACCCCGGAGTTCGTCGAGAAGATCATCGCCAAAGAGCGCCCCGACGCGCTGCTGCCCACCCTGGGCGGCCAGACGGCCCTCAACACGGCGATCTCGCTCGCCGAGAACGGCGTTCTGGAGAAGTACGGCGTCGAGCTGATCGGCGCCAACGTCGAGGCCATCCACAAGGGCGAGGACCGCGACCTGTTCAAGGGCGTCGTCGAAGAGGTCCGCCGCAAGATCGGGCACGGCGAGTCGGCCCGCTCGGTCATCTGCCACACCATGGACGAGGTCATCGCCGGCGTCGAGACGCTCGGCGGCGGCTACCCGGTCGTCGTCCGGCCGTCCTTCACCATGGGCGGCGCCGGCTCCGGCTTCGCCCACGACGAGGAGGAGCTGCGCCGCATCGCCGGCCAGGGCCTCACGCTGTCGCCGACCACCGAGGTGCTCCTGGAGGAGTCCATCCTCGGCTGGAAGGAGTACGAGCTGGAGCTCATGCGCGACAAGCACGACAACGTCGTGGTCGTCTGCTCCATCGAGAACTTCGACCCCATGGGCGTGCACACCGGCGACTCGATCACCGTCGCCCCGTCGATGACGCTGACCGACCGCGAGTACCAGACCCTGCGCGACATCGGCATCGCCGTGATCCGCGAGGTCGGCGTGGACACCGGCGGCTGCAACATCCAGTTCGCGGTGAACCCCGAGGACGGCCGCGTCATCGTCATCGAGATGAACCCGCGCGTGTCGCGGTCCTCGGCGCTCGCCTCCAAGGCCACCGGTTTCCCGATCGCCAAGATCGCGGCCAAGCTCGCCGTCGGCTACACCCTCGACGAGATCCCGAACGACATCACGCAGGAGACCCCGGCCTCCTTCGAGCCGTCGCTCGACTACGTGGTCGTGAAGGTTCCGCGCTTCGCCTTCGAGAAGTTCCCGAGCGCCGACTCCACGCTGACCACGACCATGAAGTCGGTCGGCGAGGCCATGGCCATCGGCCGCAACTTCACCGAGGCCCTGCAGAAGGCGCTGCGGTCGCTGGAGAAGAAGGGCAGCCAGTTCACCTTCGTCGGCGAGAGCGGCGACAAGGACGAGCTGCTGCGCGAGGCGGTCCGCCCGACCGACGGCCGCATCAACACCGTCATGCAGGCCATCCGCGCGGGCGCCACGCCCGAGGAGGTCTTCGCGTTCACGAAGATCGACCCCTGGTTCGTCGACCAGCTCTTCCTCATCAAGGAGACCGCCGACGAGCTGGCCCGCGCCGACCGCCTGGACGTCGAACTGCTCGCCGAGGCCAAGCGGCACGGCTTCTCGGACCAGCAGATCGCCGAGATCCGCGGGCTGCGCGAGGACGTCGTCCGTGAGGTCCGGCACACGCTGGGCATCCGCCCGGTCTACAAGACGGTCGACACCTGCGCCGCCGAGTTCGCCGCGAAGACGCCGTACTTCTACTCCTCCTACGACGAGGAGACCGAGGTCGCGCCCCGCGAGAAGCCCGCGGTGATCATCCTGGGCTCGGGCCCGAACCGCATCGGCCAGGGCATCGAGTTCGACTACTCCTGTGTCCACGCCTCCTTCGCGCTGTCCGACGCCGGGTACGAGACCGTGATGGTCAACTGCAACCCGGAGACCGTCTCCACGGACTACGACACCTCCGACCGCCTGTACTTCGAGCCGCTGACGCTCGAGGACGTGCTGGAGATCGTCCACGCGGAGTCGCTGGCCGGTCCGATCGCCGGTGTGATCGTGCAGCTCGGCGGCCAGACCCCGCTGGGCCTGGCGCAGGCGCTGAAGGACAACGGCGTGCCGATCGTCGGCACCTCGCCCGAGGCCATCCACGCGGCCGAGGACCGGGGCGCCTTCGGGCGCGTGCTCGCCGAGGCCGGTCTGCCGGCCCCGAAGCACGGCACGGCCACCACCTTCGCCGAGGCCAAGGCCATCGCGGACGAGATCGGCTACCCGGTCCTGGTGCGGCCGTCGTACGTGCTCGGCGGCCGCGGCATGGAGATCGTCTACGACGAGACCCGGCTGTCGTCCTACATCGCCGAGTCGACCGAGATCAGCCCCACCCGGCCGGTGCTCGTCGACCGCTTCCTCGACGACGCCATCGAGATCGACGTCGACGCGCTCTACGACGGCGAGGAGCTGTACCTCGGCGGGGTCATGGAGCACATCGAGGAGGCCGGCATCCACTCCGGCGACTCGGCGTGCGCCCTGCCCCCGATCACCCTGGGCGGCTTCGACATCAAGCGTCTGCGGGCCTCCACGGAGGCGATCGCCAAGGGCGTCGGTGTGCGCGGTCTGATCAACATCCAGTTCGCGATGGCGGGCGACATCCTCTACGTCCTGGAGGCCAACCCGCGGGCGTCCCGTACGGTCCCCTTCACCTCCAAGGCGACCGCGGTGCCGCTGGCGAAGGCCGCCGCCCGGATCTCGCTGGGCGCGACCGTCGCCGAGCTGCGCGCCGAGGGGCTGCTCCCGGCGACCGGCGACGGCGGGGAGCTGCCGCTGGACGCGCCGATCTCCGTCAAGGAGGCCGTGATGCCGTGGACCCGCTTCCGGGACACCTCCGGCCGCGGTGTCGACACCGTGCTCGGCCCGGAGATGCGCTCCACCGGCGAGGTCATGGGCATCGACTCCGTCTTCGGCACGGCGTACGCCAAGTCGCAGGCCGGCGCGTACGGCCCGCTGCCCACCAAGGGCCGCGCCTTCATCTCGGTCGCCAACCGCGACAAGCGCTCGATGATCTTCCCTGCCCGTGAGCTGGTCGCCCACGGCTTCGAGCTGCTCGCCACCTCCGGCACGGCCGAGGTACTCAGGCGCAACGGCCTCAACGCGAAGGTCGTGCGCAAGCAGTCCGAGGGCACCGGCCCGAACGGTGAGAAGACCATCGTCCAGCTCATCCACGACGGCGAGGTCGACCTCATCGTCAACACCCCGTACGGCACCGGCGGCCGCCTCGACGGCTACGAGATCCGTACGGCGGCCGTGGCGCGCTCCGTACCGTGCCTGACGACGGTCCAGGCGCTCGCCGCGGCCGTCCAGGGCATCGACGCCCTCAACCACGGGGACGTGGGCGTCCGCTCACTCCAAGAACACGCGGAACACCTGACCGCGGCCCGCGAGTAGCAGCCCTCAGGGGGACACCGGAAACGGTGTCCCCCTCTTCATGACACCTCTTCGCGAGGCTCCTTGGAGGACATGACCATGTACAAGCAATTCTTCCGGCTGTTCTTCCAGCGGATGGACCCCGAGCGCGCCCACCACCTGGCCTTCCGCTGGATCCGGCTCGCCGTCCGGATCCCGGTGCTGCGGACGTTCGTCGCGGCCGCCCTGGCCCCCCGCTACCAGGAACTGCGCACCGAGGCCTTCGGGCTGCGCATGCACGGCCCCTTCGGACTCGCCGCCGGCTTCGACAAGAACGCCGTCGCGATCGACGGGATGTCGATGCTGGGCTTCGACCACGTCGAGATCGGCACGGTCACCGGCGAGCCGCAGCCCGGCAACCCCGCCCAGCGGCTGTTCCGGCTCGTGAAGGACCGCGGGCTCATCAACCGGATGGGCTTCAACAACGAGGGCTCGCTGGCCGTCGCCGCGCGCCTGGCCTCCCGCACGCCCGTCTTCAAGCCCGTCGTGGGCGTCAACATCGGCAAGACCAAGGTCGTACCGGAGGAGGAGGCCGTCGGCGACTACGTGAAGTCGACGGAGCGGCTCGCGCCGTTCGCCGACTACCTGGTCGTCAACGTGTCCTCGCCGAACACGCCGGGGCTGCGCAACCTCCAGGCCACCGAGGCGCTGCGGCCGCTGCTGACCGCCGTGCGCGAGGCCGCCGACCGCGTGGTGACCTCGCGGCGGGTCCCGCTGCTGGTCAAGATCGCCCCGGACCTGGCCGACGAGGACGTCGACGCGGTCGCCGACCTGGCCGTGGAGCTCGGTCTGGACGGAATCATCGCCACCAACACCACCATCGCGCGCGAGGGACTCGGTCTGACATCCGAACCCTCGCTGGTGAAGGAGACCGGCGGACTGTCCGGCGCTCCCCTCAAGGCCCGCTCCCTGGAGGTGCTGCGCCGCCTCTACGCGCGTGTGGGCGACCGCGTCACCCTCGTGGGCGTCGGCGGCGTGGAGGACGCCGAGGACGCCTGGCAGCGCATCCTGGCCGGCGCCACGCTGGTCCAGGGGTACAGCGCCTTCATCTACGAGGGGCCCTTCTGGGGCCGCGCGATCCACAAGGGCCTGGCCGCCCGCCTGCGGACGAGCCCCTATGCCACTCTCGCCGACGCGGTCGGCGCCGACGTGAGGAAGACGGCATGACCCTGGAGCCCTTCGGCGCGCGGCTGCGCCGGGCCATGGACGAGCGTGGCGCGCTCTGCGTCGGCATCGACCCGCACGCCTCCCTGCTCGCCGAGTGGGGCCTGAACGACGACGTCGCCGGCCTGGAGCGGTTCAGCCGCACGGTCGTCGAGGCGACGGCCGACCGGGTCGCCCTGCTGAAGCCGCAGAGCGCCTTCTTCGAGCGGTTCGGCTCGCGCGGGATCGCCGTCCTGGAGAAGACCGTGCAGGAGGCGCGGGCGGCCGGCGCCCTGGTCGTGATGGACGCCAAGCGCGGTGACATCGGCTCGACCATGGCCGCGTACGCCGAGTCCTTCCTGCACAAGGACGCTCCGCTGTTCTCCGACGCCCTCACCGTGTCGCCGTACCTCGGTTACGGCTCTCTGTCCCCGGCGGTGGCGGCGGCGCGCGAGAGCGGCGCCGGGCTGTTCGTGCTGGCGCTGACCTCCAACCCGGAGGGCGGCGAGGTCCAGCACGCGGTGCGGGCCGACGGGCGTGACGTGGGCGCGACGATGCTGGCGCACCTGGCGGCGGAGAACGCCGGGGAGGAGCCGCTGGGCTCCTTCGGGGCGGTCGTCGGCGCCACGCTGGGCGACCTCTCGACGTACGACCTCGACATCAACGGTCCGCTCCTCGCGCCCGGCGTCGGCGCCCAGGGGGCGACCCCGGCCGACCTCCCGAGGGTCTTCGGGTCCGCGGTGCGCAACGTCGTACCGAACGTGAGTCGGGGTGTGTTGCGTCACGGTCCCGGCGTCGTCGCTCTGCGTGACGCCGTGGATCGATTCGCGCGAGAGGTCAGGGCGGCCGTGGACGCCGCCTGAGGGGCGTCAGCCGCCCGACCGGGGGCTCGGTCGGGCGGCTCGGGGGCGACTTGAGTCTGGATACATCCTCAAATCCTGGGCACTATGTCCTAAATGTCCGGCCCTGCGGAGGCTGACCAGGACTTTTCCTCTGTTCTCGCTGACTCTGGCGGAGTTGGCCGCTAGTCTCCGACGGAGAGTGAACGGGCAGCGTGTTTTGCTCGTAGCTCACCAGGTGAGGGGCGATCACGTTCCTCACCGGTCCGTATCCGACAGTTCGACATCCGAGGTGACGTAGGCGTGGCTCTTCCGCCCCTTACCCCCGAACAGCGCGCAGCCGCGCTCGAAAAGGCCGCCGCGGCTCGCCGGGAGCGGGCCGAGGTCAAGAATCGACTGAAGCACTCCGGCGCCTCGCTTCACGAGGTCATCAAGCAGGGTCAGGAAAACGACGTCATCGGCAAGATGAAGGTCTCCGCCCTCCTGGAGTCGCTCCCGGGCGTGGGCAAGGTCCGCGCCAAGCAGATCATGGAGCGACTCGGCATCTCCGAGAGCCGCCGCGTGCGCGGCCTCGGTTCCAACCAGATCGCGTCCCTGGAGCGTGAGTTCGGCAGCACCGGCTCCTGATTCCCGGGTGCCGCGGGAAGGGAGTCCCGGGCACTCCAGGATTGCTGGAATAATCGCTGCATGGCAGTAAAACTCCGGGGGACGACCCCCGAAACCCCGGACGCACGTCCGCGGCTGACCGTGCTCTCCGGCCCCTCAGGGGTCGGCAAGAGCACGGTCGTCGCTCATATGCGCAAGGAACACCCCGAGGCCTGGCTCTCGGTGTCGGCGACGACCCGTAGGCCGCGGCCCGGCGAGAAGCACGGAGTCCACTACTTCTTCGTCACCGACGAGGAGATGGACAAGCTGATCGCCAACGGCGAGCTGCTCGAGTGGGCCGAGTTCGCGGGCAACCGCTACGGCACTCCGCGCACGGCGGTGCTGGAGCGCCTGGAGTCGGGCGAGCCGGTCCTCCTGGAGATCGATCTCCAGGGCGCCCGGCAGGTCCGCGAGTCCATGCCCGAGGCCCAGCTGGTGTTCCTGGCCCCTCCCTCCTGGGAGGAACTGGTGCGCAGGCTCACCGGGCGGGGCACCGAACCGCCCGAGGTGATCGAGCGCCGCCTGGCGGCGGCGAAGATCGAACTCGCGGCCGAGCCGGAGTTCGACGTGACCCTGGTCAACACCTCCGTCGAGGACGTCGCGCGTGAGCTGCTAGCCTTGGTCGATGTTGTGTGATTGCGAACCTGTGATCACGACCTGTCTTTTCCCATCCATCGGAAGGTAGAGCGTGTCCTCTTCCATCTCCGCGCCCGAGGGCATCATCAACCCGCCGATCGACGAGCTCCTCGAGGCCACCGACTCGAAGTACAGCCTCGTGATCTACGCGGCCAAGCGAGCCCGCCAGATCAACGCGTACTACTCGCAGCTCGGCGAGGGCCTCCTCGAGTACGTCGGTCCGCTCGTGGACACCCACGTCCACGAGAAGCCGCTCTCGATCGCCCTCCGCGAGATCAACGCCGGCCTGCTGACGTCCGAGGCCGTAGAGGGCCCCGCTCAGTAGTATTTTCGGTTCGCAGTTGGTTTTTCCACAGGCCCGGCAGCACAGCTGCCGGGCCTGTGGTGTCTGATGGACTCGTACGCAGGGAGCCGCGGCGTGCGTTTTCCGAGGTCCGGGGAGAAACGGTGGACAAGCCGAAGGTCGTTCTGGGGGTCAGTGGTGGCATCGCCGCCTACAAGGCCTGTGAGCTGCTGCGCAGACTGACCGAGTCGGGCCATGACGTCCGGGTGGTCCCCACCGCCTCCGCGCTGCACTTCGTCGGCGCCGCGACCTGGTCCGCCCTCTCCGGCCACCCCGTCTCCACGGAGGTCTGGGACGACGTCCACGAGGTCCCGCACGTCCGCATCGGCCAGCACGCCGACCTGGTGGTCGTCGCCCCGGCCACGGCGGACATGCTCGCCAAGGCCGCCCACGGCCTCGCCGACGACCTCCTCACCAACACCCTCCTGACGGCCCGCTGTCCGGTCGTCTTCGCTCCAGCGATGCACACCGAGATGTGGGAGCACCCGGCCACCCAGGAGAACGTGGCGACACTGCGCCGCCGGGGCGCCGTCGTCATCGAACCGGCCGTCGGCCGCCTCACCGGCGTCGACACCGGCAAGGGCCGGCTGCCCGACCCGGCCGAGATCTTCGAGGCGTGCCGCCGGGTCCTGGCCAGGGGAGTGCGCGAACCCGATCTCGTAGGCCGGCATGTCGTGGTCAGCGCCGGCGGCACCCGCGAGCCCCTCGACCCGGTCCGCTTCCTCGGCAACCGCTCCTCCGGCAAGCAGGGCTACGCCCTCGCCCGCACCGCCGCCGCCCGGGGCGCCCGTGTGACGCTGATCGCGGCGAACACCGGCCTGCCCGACCCGGCCGGGGTCGACATCGTCCAGGTCGGCACGGCCGTGCAGCTGCGCGAGGCGGTCCTGAAGGCGGCCGCGGACGCCGACGCGGTCGTCATGGCGGCCGCCGTGGCCGATTTCCGGCCGGAGACGTACGCGGCCGGAAAGATCAAGAAGCAGGACGGCCGGGAACCGGACCCCATCGTTCTCGTACGGAATCCGGACATCCTCGCGGAGGTCTCCGCCGACCGGGCGCGCTCCAACCAGGTGGTTGTCGGCTTCGCGGCGGAGACCGACGACGTCCTGTCCAACGGCCGGTCCAAGCTGCGGCGCAAGGGCTGCGATCTGCTGGTGGTGAACGAGGTGGGGGAGCGCAAGACCTTCGGCTCCGAGGAGAACGAAGCCGTCGTGCTGGGCGCCGACGGCACCGAAACACCCGTGCCGTACGGGCCCAAGGAGGCCCTGGCCGAAACCGTGTGGGACCTGGTGACGCGGCGGCTGACCTGACGGTTTGATGCGCTTCCCCGTCGTCCTCCCCCTCGGTCGATTCGGGCGTGGCGCCCCTGGCCAACGGTGCTCGGCATTCGGCAGAATGCCCGTGCCGCAGGTCACAGCGCTCCCGAGAGGCGAGACGGGTGGGCCGGTGGTGGGGCACGACCGATAAACTGTTCTCGGACGACGCCGGGCGCAGCTCCTGTCGCGTCCGCCAATGATCAGCCAGCAGCCGCTGCAACCCCAGGGAGCGTTGTGTCCCGTCGCCTGTTCACCTCGGAGTCTGTGACCGAGGGTCACCCCGACAAGATCGCTGACCAGATCAGCGACACCATTCTCGATGCCCTGCTGCGCGAGGACCCGGCCTCCCGGGTCGCGGTCGAGACCCTGATCACGACCGGTCTGGTGCATGTGGCCGGAGAGGTCACCACCAAGGCCTACGCGCCGATCCCCCAGCTCGTGCGCGACAAGATCCTCGAGATCGGCTACGACTCCTCGAAGAAGGGCTTCGACGGCGCCTCCTGCGGTGTCTCGGTGTCCATCGGCGCGCAGTCCCCGGACATCGCCCAGGGTGTCGACACGGCGTACGAGAACCGCGTCGAGGGCGACGAGGACGAGCTGGACCGCCAGGGCGCAGGCGACCAGGGTCTGATGTTCGGCTACGCGTCGGACGAGACGCCGACCCTGATGCCGCTGCCGATCTTCCTGGCGCACCGTCTGTCGAAGCGCCTGTCGGATGTCCGCAAGAACGGGACCATCCCCTACCTGCGCCCCGACGGCAAGACCCAGGTCACCATCGAGTACGACGGCGACAAGGCCGTCCGCCTCGACACGGTCGTCGTCTCCTCGCAGCACGCGAGCGACATCGACCTGGACTCCCTGCTGGCTCCCGACATCCGGGAGTTCGTCGTGGAGGTGGAGCTGAAGGCGCTCCTGGACGAGGGCATCAAGATCGACACCGAGAACTACCGCCTGCTGGTCAACCCGACCGGCCGCTTCGAGATCGGCGGCCCGATGGGCGACGCCGGCCTCACCGGCCGCAAGATCATCATCGACACCTACGGCGGCATGGCCCGCCACGGCGGCGGCGCCTTCTCCGGCAAGGACCCGTCCAAGGTCGACCGCTCGGCCGCTTACGCCATGCGCTGGGTGGCGAAGAACGTCGTGGCGGCGGGTTTGGCGGCCCGCTGCGAGGTCCAGGTCGCCTACGCGATCGGCAAGGCCGAGCCGGTCGGTCTCTTCGTGGAGACCTTCGGCACCGCCAAGGTCGACGCCGAGAAGATCGAGAAGGCCATCGACGAGGTCTTCGACCTCCGCCCGGCCGCGATCATCCGCGACCTCGACCTGCTGCGCCCGATCTACGCCCAGACCGCCGCGTACGGCCACTTCGGCCGCGAGCTGCCCGACTTCACGTGGGAGCGCACGGACCGCGTGGACGCGCTGCGCAAGGCCGCGGGACTGTAGGTCCGCCCTGCCGGACCGACGCGTGGGCCCGGCCTCCTCGGGGAGGCCGGGCCTCGGCGTTTTCGCGCGGGTCAGCGCCGCGGGCGGCCGGCCCGCTCGATCCTCCGCCAGGTCGCTCACGGCGAGCTCGGGGTTCAGGGCGGCGACCACCGCGTCGGTCGGCGGACGGGATGCGAAGACGTGCCGTACGGCCTCCGGATCGACCGGGACCTCGTAGTAGTCCTCCGCCCACCGCTGGAAGGCCCGCGGCGAGCTGTCGGTGAGCGGGGGAACAATCGCGCGGCGCCGTCCGGGGCGTCCGTCGGGCCCCTCCAAGTGCCTGTGGCACCGGCAGGGGAACAGAGCGTCGGCGGAAGGGCCGTTGTCAGTGGCGTTTGGTAAAAATGCAAGCGTGAGCAGCGAGAACGGGCAGGGGGACGGTGGTGCGGCCGGGGAGGGCGCGCCGCCCGAGCAGCTCGCGTTGATCCGGGAGAGCGTGCGGCAGGCCAAGGCGCCGCGGGCCAAGCCCCGGACCTGGCGGGGGGCCGCGCTGGCCGAGGAGTTGCCGGTCGCGCGGGTGCTCGTCGACAAGGGTGTGCTGCATCTGGACCGGTACTTCGACTATGCGGTGCCGGCCGAGCTGGACGCCGACGCCCAGCCGGGGGTGCGGGTGCGGGTGCGGTTCGGCGCCGGGCGCGGGCGGGTGCGCGACGGGCGGCGCGAGGGCGGGGGGCTCATCGACGGATTCCTCGTGGAGCGGCTCGCCGCGTCGGACTACCCGGGGCCGCTCGCGGCGCTCGCCCAGGTGGTGTCGCCCGAGCCGGTGCTGAGCCAGGAGCTGCTGGCGCTGGCGCGGGCGGTCGCCGACCGGTACGCGGGGAGCCTGGCCGACGTCCTTCAGCTGGCCGTGCCGCCGCGCAACGCGCGCGCCGAGCAGCGCCCCTCTCCGGCGCCGCTGCCGCCGCCGTCGGCGCCGGAGGCCGGGTCCTGGGCGCGGTACGAGCGAGGGGGCGCGTTCCTCGGGTCGCTGGCGTCCGGGGCCGCGCCCCGGGCGGTGTGGAACGCGCTGCCCGGACCCGAGTGGAGCGAGGAACTGGCGCGGGCCGTCGCCGCGACGCTCGCCTCGGGGCGCGGGGCACTGGTCGTCGTACCCGACGGACGGGCCGCCGCGCGGGTCGACGCCGCGTTGACGGCGTCGCTGGGGGAGGGGCGGCATGCGCTGCTCACCGCGGACGCCGGACCCGAGAAGCGGTACCGGGAGTGGCTCGCGGTACGGCGGGGTTCCGTGCGGGCGGTCGTCGGCACGCGGGCCGCGATGTTCGCGCCGGTCCAGGATCTCGGTCTGGTCGCGCTCTGGGACGACGGGGACGACAGCCACAGCGAACAGCACGCGCCGCAGCCCCATGCGCGCGAGGTACTGCTGCTGCGGGCCGCGCAGGACAAGTGCGGTTTCCTGGTGGGGGGTTGGAGCTGCACTGTGGAGGGCGCGCAGCTGGTCGAGAGCGGGTGGGCGCGGCCGCTGACGGCCGCGCGGGAGCGCGTGCGGCACAGTGCTCCACTCGTGCGCACCGTGGGCGACCAGGACCTCGCGCGGGACGAGGCGGCCCGGGCCGCCCGGCTGCCCACCCTCGCCTGGCAGGCGGTCCGGGAGGGGCTGCGGCACGGCCCGGTGCTCGTCCAGGTGCCCCGGCGGGGCTATGTGCCGCGGATGGCGTGTGCGCAGTGCCGGGCCGCCGCCCGGTGCCGGCACTGCTCCGGGCCGCTGGAGGCCCGCGACGGGGGTGCGCTGTGGTGCGGGTGGTGCGGGCGTGAGGAGAGCGCCTGGCACTGTCCGGAGTGCGGCTCGTTCCGGTTGCGGGCGCAGGTCGTGGGGGCGCGGCGGACCGCCGAGGAGCTGGGCCGGGCGTTTCCCGCCGTGCCGGTGCGGACGTCGGGGCGTGAGCAGGTGCTGGACACCGTGCCGGGGGCGCCCGCGCTCGTCGTGTCCACGCCCGGGGCCGAGCCGGTCGCCGAGGGCGGGTACGCGGCCGCGCTGCTGCTGGACGGCTGGGCCATGCTCGGGCGGCCCGACCTGAGGGCCGGGGAGGACGCGCTGCGCCGTTGGATCGCGGCCGCCGCGCTCGTACGGCCGTCGGGGGAGGGGGGAACCGTGGTCGTCGTCGCCGAGCCGACCCTTCGGCCCGTGCAGGCGCTGGTGCGATGGGATCCGGTGGGGCACGCGGTGCGGGAGCTCGCCGAGCGGGCCGAGCTGGGTTTTCCGCCGGTGTCGCGGATGGCGGCCGTGTCGGGGACGGGGGAGGCCGTCGCCGCGTTCCTGGCGGCCGTCGAACTGCCGTCGGAGGCGGAGCTGCTGGGGCCGGTCCCGGTGCCCTCCGGCCCGCCGGGGCGGCCTCGGCGGCCGGGGGCGCCGCCACCCGGGGAGGAGTGGGAGCGGGCGCTGCTCCGGGTGCCGCCGGGGAGGGGCGCCGCGCTGGCCGCCGCCCTGAAGACGGCGCAGGCGGCTCGGATGGCCCGGGGTGGCGAGGAGCCTGTGCGGGTGCGGATCGATCCCCCGGACATCGGCTGAGGAACGACGGGGTGACGGGGAGTGCAGCGCCGGACGGGTGAGGGAGGGCCGGGGTGAGGGGGAGGGCCGAGTGTGCGACTGCCCTCTCGGGCTCGGGCCGAGAGGGCAGGGTGGGGAGGACGGGGTGGGGAGGTGCCGGGTGTGCGGGATGCGGTGCTTCAGCCGTTGCGCGGGCCGGGGAAGGCGGTCGGCCTCGCCTCCTCGCACAGGGCCGGGGCGGCCGCGTCACGCAGGGCCGGGGTGGGGGCCTCGCGCAGGGCCGGGGCTCCCGTGTCGCGCAGGGCAGGGCTGCCGGCCGTCGGCTGGGTCGGCATCGAGCGGGCGGCGGGGACCGTGGCAACCGTCGGGATACCCGTGTTCACGGTGACCGTGCGGGTGGCGGTGGGCTCGGCGGGCTGCTCGGCCTCGGTGGCGGCGGCCTGGGCCGCGGCGCGGCGGGCGCCGTAGCGGCGGTGTACGGCCTGCTTGGTGACCCCGAGGGCGGAGCCCACCGCGTCCCACGAGAATCCGAGCGAACGGTCGAAGTCGACCGCCGCGGTGACCAGGGTCTCGACGCTGTCCCGCAGTTCCTGGGCGAGACGGACCGTGGGGGCGGGGGCGCGTCCGTAGACGACGAAGCCCGTGGACGGGCCGGAGCGGCGGGGGCGGTAGACGTTGCCCAGCTGGGCGGTGAGGGTGCGCAGTGCGTCCACCTGCCGGCGGACGCGCTCGATGTCCCGCACCAGCAAGTGCAGGCTGGCCCGGGCCTGGGCGTCGTGGGTTGCATGGTCGGCCATGAACAAGCCTCTCGAACCGGCGTTGAAGAAGGTGTGGTCAACTCTTTCTTGACCAACGCGGGTTCGCGCCGCTGGTCACGGTGTGGGGGCGTATGGGCATATGCGTACGCCCCCCGGGGCGTGGCCCGTGGGAGCCTCCCGCCCGTCTGCGGCCGGCCCGGTCGGCGTCATAAACTTGTGCGTTGCCCGTCGTCCGTCCCGCCCGAGAGGCCCCGCCCACTCATGAAGCTCGTCTTCGCCGGTACCCCCGAGGTCGCCGTTCCCGCCCTGGACGCTCTGATCGCCTCCGGGCGGCACGAGGTGGCCGCCGTCGTCACGCGGCCCGACGCGCCTGCCGGACGGGGGCGGAGGCTGATCGCCTCTCCCGTCGCCCAGCGCGCCGAGGAGGCGGGCATCGAAGTGCTGAGGCCCGCCAAGCCGCGCGATCCGGAGTTCCTGGAGCGGCTGCGGGAGATCGCGCCCGACTGCTGTCCCGTCGTGGCCTACGGGGCGCTGCTGCCCAGGGTGGCGCTGGACATCCCGGCCCACGGCTGGGTCAACCTGCACTTCTCGCTGCTGCCCGCCTGGCGCGGGGCCGCTCCCGTGCAGCACGCCGTCATGGCGGGGGACGAGATCACCGGCGCCTCCACCTTCCTGATCGAGGAGGGCCTCGACTCGGGGCCGGTGTACGGGACGGTCACCGAGGAGATCCGGCCCACCGACACCAGCGGCGACCTGCTCACCCGGCTGGCCTTCGCCGGCAGCGGGCTGCTCGCCGCGACCATGGACGGGATCGAGGACGGCACGGTGAAGGCCGTGCCGCAGCCGGGCGAGGGGATCACCCTCGCGCCGAAGATCACCGTCGAGGACGCTCAGGTCGACTGGGCCACCCCGGCCCTGCGGGTCGACCGAGTCGTGCGCGGCTGCACCCCCGCCCCCGGCGCCTGGACCACCTTCCGCGGGGAGCGGCTCAAGCTCATCCAGGTCCAGCCGGTCCCCGAGCGGACCGAACTCGCCCCGGGCGCGCTCCTCGTCGGCAAGAACAGCGTGCACGTCGGCACCGGCTCGTACGCGGTCGAGCTGCTGTGGGTGCAGGCGCAGGGCAAGAAGCCGATGCGGGCCGCCGACTGGGCCCGGGGCGCCCGGATCGAGCACGGGGAGGCCGTCGGGGCGTAACGCTCCTGCACAACTCCCGCCCGGTCCGCGAGCCCCGCCCCCGGCCCGTGGGCCCCCAGCCAGCAGTCCGCCCGGCGTACCCACCGACGTACGCTGGACGCACCTTTCCTCATGTAATCCGGAGCACCTTTTCGTGAGCGACCAGCCCCACCGTTCCCGCAAGCCGGGCAAGCCCTACCGCCGGCCTCAGAAGGACCCCGTCCGCATGCTCGCCTTCGAGGCGCTGCGGGCCGTCGACGAGCGGGACGCGTACGCCAACCTCGTGCTGCCGCCGCTGCTGCGCAAGGCACGCGAGAAGGAGGGCCCCGACAAGTTCGACGGGCGGGACGCGGCCCTCGCCACCGAGCTGGTCTACGGGACGCTGCGCCGGCAGGGGACGTACGACGCCGTCATCTCCGCGTGTGTCGACCGGCCGTTGCGCGAGGTCGATCCGCCGGTCCTCGACGTGCTGAGCCTCGGCGTGCACCAGCTGCTCGGGACCCGTATCCCGACCCACGCGGCCGTGTCCGCCTCCGTCGAGCTCGCCCGGGTCGTGCTCGGCGACGGACGCGCCAAGTTCGTCAACGCCGTGCTGCGCAAGGTCGCGGCGCACGATCTCGACGAGTGGATCGAGAAGGTCGCTCCGCCCTACGACGACGACCCCGAGGACCATCTCGCCGTCGTGCACTCGCACCCGCGCTGGGTCGTCTCCGCGCTCTGGGACTCCCTCGGCGGCGGACGGGCCGGCATCGAGGAGCTGCTGGCGGCGGACAACGAGCGGCCCGAGGTGACGCTCGTCGCCCGGCCCGGGCGGGCCACCACCGAGGAGCTGCTCCGGGAGGAGGCCTCGGTCGCCGGACACTGGTCGCCGTACGCCGTGCGGCTCACCGAGGGCGGTGAGCCCGGGGCCATCGACGCCGTACGGGACGGGCGGGCGGGTGTGCAGGACGAGGGCAGCCAGCTCGTGGCGCTGGCGCTGGCCAACGCGCCGCTCGACGGGTCCGACGCGTTGTGGCTGGACGGGTGCGCCGGGCCCGGTGGCAAGGCCGCGCTGCTCGCCGCCCTCGCCGCCGAGCGGGGGGCCGCGCTGCTCGCCTCCGAGAAGCAGCCGCACCGCGCGGGGCTCGTCGCCAAGGCGCTGGCCGGCAACCCCGGCCCCTACCAGGTCATCGCCGCCGACGGGACCCGGCCGCCATGGCGGCCCGGCTCCTTCGACCGGGTGCTGATGGACGTGCCGTGCACGGGCCTGGGGGCCCTGCGGCGGCGGCCCGAGGCGCGCTGGCGGCGCCGGCCGGAGGACCTCGACGGGTTCGGGCCGCTCCAGCGCGGGCTGCTGCGGACCGCCCTGGATTCGGTGCGGGTCGGGGGCGTCGTCGGGTACGCCACCTGTTCGCCGCACCTCGCCGAGACCCGGGCGGTCGTCTCCGACGTCCTCAAGCAGTACCCGCAGGCCGAGCTGATGGACGCGCGGCCGCTGCTGCCGGGCGTACCCGAGCTGGGTGACGGGCCCGACGTCCAGCTGTGGCCGCATCTGCACGGGACCGACGCCATGTACCTGGCGTTGATCAAGAAGACCGGCTGAGACCGGACCGGCTGAGACCGCGCGGGCCCGTGAAGAAGGCCGGCCGCACGCCCACGGGCGTGCGGC
>NZ_JBHWUW010000087.1:0-22831 GCF_042737245.1 Streptomyces sp. NPDC060002 | reverse complement strand
ATCAACACCCGGCAGCAGCGGCGCTATCCGTTCCCACGCCACATCCGTCAGCTCACCACGACCCACCACAAGATCAATTATCAGACAGAACCTAGCCCCTGGCCCCTGGCCCTGGCCCCGGCCCCGGCCCTCTGCCCCCTGGCCCCTGGCCCCGGCCCCGGCCCTCTGCCCCCTGGCCCCGGCCCCGGCCCTCTGCCCCCTGGCCCCGGCCCCCTGGCCCCCGGCCCCCGGCCCCCGGCCCCCGGCCCCCCGGCCCCCCGGCCCCCCGGCCCCCCGGCCCCCCGGACGCCGGATCCGGGGCCGCTCCGGATCCACTGGAGGCGTGGTCCTGCGCGCGTCCGACGTCGCTCGCATGGTGGACGCCGGACCTTGGGATTCGGGCGTGACCGGTAGGCTGGCGAGCGGGCCGTGACTGGCGCGCTGGGATGGGACGGACCATCGGGGAGCGGCCTGTGAGCGACAAGAGTGCCGTGCGCCTGGGCCAGACCGAGAACCGTGACCGCACGCCACGCCCCCGGAGGCCGACGACATGTCCGAGCAGCAGTCCCTCTCCACCGAGTCCACCGCCTTCCGTGCCGCACTCGACGTGATCCGCGCAGTCGAGCCGCGCGTCGCCGACGCCATCGGCCAGGAGGTCCACGACCAGCGCGAGATGCTCAAGCTGATCGCCTCGGAGAACTACGCCTCCCCGGCCACCCTCCTCGCGATGGGCAACTGGTTCAGCGACAAGTACGCCGAGGGCACCATCGGCCGCCGCTTCTACGCCGGCTGCCGCAACGTCGACACCGTCGAGGCGCTGGCCGCCGAGCACGCCCGCGAGCTCTTCGGCGCCCGCCACGCCTACGTCCAGCCGCACTCCGGCATCGACGCCAACCTCGTCGCCTTCTGGTCCGTCCTCGCCGACCGCGTGGAGGTCCCCTTCCTGCGGAAGACCGGCGTCCGCCAGGTCAACGACCTCTCCGAGGCCGACTGGGCCGAGCTCCGCCAGGCCTTCGGCAACCAGCGCATGCTCGGCATGTCCCTGGACGCGGGCGGCCACCTCACCCACGGCTTCCGCCCGAACATCTCCGGCAAGATGTTCGACCAGCGCTCCTACGGCACCGACCCGGCGACCGGCCTGATCGACTACGAGGCGCTGCGCGCCACGGCCCGCGACTTCAAGCCGCTGATCCTCGTCGCGGGCTACTCCGCGTACCCCCGTCTGGTGAACTTCCGGATCATGCGCGAGATCGCCGACGAGGTCGGCGCGACGCTCATGGTCGACATGGCCCACTTCGCCGGCCTGGTCGCGGGCAAGGTCCTGACCGGCGACTTCGACCCGGTCCCGCACGCCCAGATCGTGACGACCACCACCCACAAGTCGCTGCGCGGCCCGCGCGGCGGCATGGTCCTGTGCGACGACTCCCTGAAGGACCAGGTCGACCGCGGCTGCCCGATGGTCCTCGGCGGCCCGCTCCCGCACGTCATGGCCGCCAAGGCCGTCGCCCTGGCGGAGGCCCGGCAGCCGTCCTTCCAGGACTACGCCCAGCGCATCGTCGACAACTCCCGCGCCCTCGCCGAGGGCCTGACGCGGCGCGGCGCGACCCTGGTCACCGGCGGCACGGACAACCACCTGAACCTGATCGACGTCGCCTCCTCCTACGGCCTCACCGGCCGCCAGGCCGAGGCGGCGCTGCTCGACTCGGGCATCGTCACCAACCGCAACGCCATCCCCGCCGACCCGAACGGCGCCTGGTACACCTCCGGCATCCGCGTCGGCACGCCGGCGCTGACGACGAGGGGCCTCGGGACGGCCGAGATGGACGAGGTGGCCGCCCTGATCGACCGGGTCCTCACCTCGACGGAGCCGGGCACGACGAAGTCGGGCGCCCCCTCGAAGGCCGCCCACGTCCTGGACGCGAAGGTCGCGGACGAGATCTCCCGGCGGGCGACCGACCTGGTCGCGGGCTTCCCGCTGTACCCGGAGATCGACCTCGGCTGACCCCGGCGGCACCCCGGGCGGCCCCCGCGGCCGCCCGGGACCCGTTCCGGGCGGTCTCCGCGCTCTGAGACAATGATGAGCATGGCCTCAGACCGACCCCGCGTGCTCTCCGGAATCCAGCCCACCGCAGGCTCGTTCCACCTCGGCAACTACCTCGGCGCCGTCCGCCAGTGGGTGGCCCTCCAGGAGACCCACGACGCGTTCTACATGGTCGTCGACCTGCACGCGATCACGGTCCCGCAGGACCCGAAGGAGCTCAGCGCGAACACGCGGCTGGCCGCCGCCCAGCTCCTCGCGGCCGGTCTCGACCCGGACCGCTGCACGCTGTTCGTCCAGAGCCACGTCCCCGAGCACGCCCAGCTCGCCTGGGTGATGAACTGCCTCACCGGGTTCGGCGAGGCGAGCCGGATGACCCAGTTCAAGGACAAGTCCGCCAGGCAGGGCGCCGACCGCGCCTCCGTGGGCCTGTTCACGTACCCGATCCTCCAGGTCGCGGACATCCTGCTGTACCAGGCCGACGAGGTCCCGGTCGGGGAGGACCAGCGCCAGCACATCGAGCTGACCCGCGACCTCGCGGAGCGCTTCAACGGCCGCTTCGGCGAGACCTTCACGATCCCGAAGCCGCACATCCTGAGGGAGACGGGCAAGATCTACGACCTCCAGGACCCGTCGATCAAGATGAGCAAGTCGGCGTCCACGCCGAAGGGCCTCATCAACCTGCTCGACGACCCGAAGGTGACCGCGAAGAAGGTCAAGAGCGCGGTCACGGACACCGACACGGTCGTCCGCTACGACACCGGGAACAAGCCCGGCGTCAGCAACCTGCTCGGCATCTACTCGACGCTGACCGGCACCGGCATCCCCGAGCTGGAGCAGCGGTACGAGGGCAAGCTGTACGGCGCGCTCAAGACGGACCTCGCCGAGGTCGTCGTCGACTTCGTGACGCCGTTCCGGGACCGCACCCAGCAGTACCTGGACGACCCCGAGACGCTCGACTCGATCCTGGCCAAGGGCGCGGAGAAGGCGCGTGCCGTCGCCGCGGAGACCCTTTCTCAGACCTATGGGCGCGTGGGCTTCCTGCCCGCGAAGCACTGACCGGCGCTCGGAAGCACTCGGGGCGCACCGCACACCTGTTCCTGCGGGCAGAGCGCTGCACATCACTTTCCCTGCGCCTGCCCAGAGCACAGCCGTGGCCGTACAGTCGATAGCCGCACGACTGAGTACGAACCCGGCACCACACCCCGCCATGACGACATGACGACAGGAGAAGACGTGGGGACCGTAACGATCGGCGTGTCGATCGCGGTCCCGGAGCCTCACGGCAGCCTGCTCCAGGAGCGGCGCCTGGGCTTCGGCGACGCCGCGGCTCACGGCATCCCCACGCACGTCACGCTGCTGCCGCCGACCGAGGTCGGGGCGAACGCGCTGCCGGCCGTCGAAGCGCACCTCACCGAGGTCGCCACGGCCGGCCGCCCCTTCCCGATGAGGCTGTCCGGCACCGGCACCTTCCGGCCCATGTCGCCGGTGGTCTACGTGCGGGTCGTCCAGGGCGCGGAGACCTGCGCCTGGCTCCAGCACCGGATCCGGGCCGCCTCCGGGCCGCTGACCCGCGAGCTCCAGTTCCCCTACCACCCGCACGTCACCGTCGCGCACGGCATCGGCGACGCGGCGATGGACCGGGCCTTCGAGGAGCTCGCCCACTACGAGGCCGCGTGGTCCTGCACCGGCTTCGCCCTCGCCGAGCAGGGCGCCGACGGCGTCTGGCGCAAACTGCGCGACTACGCCTTCGGCGGCGCGGTCGTACCCCCGCAGGCGGCCCACGTCGACCGCGGCTCGCTGCCGACGCGCTAGGCCGTGCCCGCGAAGTCCCGCCCGGCTCTGCTTCGCGGACACCACCTGGGCCCGCCCCGGCGCCCTCGCTAGACCGGCAGCCTGCGGAACAGCCCGCGGGGCGCGTGGCGCAGCACCGACATCACCACGCGCAGCACGCCCGGCACCCACACCGTCTCCGAGCGGCGCCGCAGCCCCAGCTCGACGGCCGTGGCGACCGCCTCCGGCGTGGTCGCGAGCGGCGCCTGGGCCAGCCCCGCGGTCATCTTCGTCCGGACGAACCCGGGGCGTACGACCATGACGTGCACGCCGGTGCCGTGCAGCGCGTCGCCAAGACCCTGGGCGAAGGCGTCGAGGCCCGCCTTGCTGGAGCCGTAGATGAAGTTCGAGCGGCGGGCCCGCTCGGCGGCGACGGAGGACAGGACGACCAGGGAGCCGTGGCCCTGGGTCTGGAGGGCGCGCGCGGCGACCAGCCCCGCCGACACCGCCCCCGTGTAGTTGGTCTGCGCGACGCGCACCGCGGCCGCCGGGTCGCGCTCGTCGTTCGCCTGGTCGCCGAGGACGCCGAAGGCGAGCAGCACGGTGTCGACGTCACCCTCGGCGAAGACCTTGCCGAGGACCGTCTCGTGGGACTCGGGGCCGAGCGCGTCGAAGGGGACGGTGTGGACGTCCGCCCCCAGCGTGCGCAGCCCGGCGGCGGCCGACTCCAGAGCGGGCGACGGGCGCCCGGCCAGCCACACCGTGCGGGTGCGGCGGGCGATCAGACGGCGCGCGGTGGCCAGCGCGATCCCGGACGTGCCGCCGAGGACGAGAAGGGACTGGGGGAGGCCGAAGGCGTCCTTCATGGTGACTCCTGGAAGTTGAGCCGGCGGGCGAGGTCCGACACGAACACGCCGCGCGGGTCCAGCTCCGCGCGCAGCGCGCGGAAGTCGTCGAGGCGCGGGTACATCGCGGTGAGCAGTTCGGGGCGCAGCCGGGAGTCCTTGGCGAGGTAGACGCGGCCGCCGGCGGTGGCCACCTCCTCGTCCAGCTCGTCGAGGAAGGCGCCGAGGCCGGGCAGTCCGGCCGGGATGTCCAGGGCGAGGGTCCAGCCCGGGCGCGGGAAGGAGAGCCAGCCGGGGTCGGCGTCCCCGAACCTCTTGAGGACGGCGAGGAAGGACGGGCAGCGGCGGGCGGAGACGCGCCCCACGATCCGGCGCAGGGTGTCCTCCCGGCCGTACCCGACGACGAACTGGTACTGCACGAAGCCGTCGCGGCCGTAGACGCGGTTCCAGTGCGGGACCCCGTCGAGGGGGTGGAAGAAGGCGGACAGGCTCTGGAGTTCGCCGGTACGGGCGCGGGGCGCTCTGCGGTACCAGAGCTCGTTGAACAGTCCGACGGTCGTGCGGGTGAGCAGGCCGCTCGGCAGGAACGCGGGAGCGGCCGGGAGCCGGGACGGGCGGAACGCGAGCGGGGCCCTGCGCGCGCGGGCGGGCAGCGCGTCCAGGGGCGCGTGCTCGCCACGGGTGAGGACCGCGCGTCCGGTGGCCGCACCGCGCGCGAGGAGGTCGATCCACGCGACCGAGTAGCGGTAGCGGTGGTCGCCGGCCGTCAGCCGGGCCATCAGGTCGTCGAGGTCGGTGGCCCGTTCGGTGTCGACCGACATCAGGGACGTCCCGACCGGCTGGAGCCGGATCCTGGCCGTCAGGACGACACCGGTCAGGCCCATGCCGCCGGCGGTCGCGTCGAACAGGTCGGTGCCCTGGTCCACCGTGCGGATCGTGCCGTCCGCCGTGAGCAGCTCGAAGGACAGCACATGACGGGTGAAGGACCCGGACACATGGTGGTTCTTGCCGTGGATGTCGGCGCCGATCGCGCCGCCCACGGTGACGTACCGGGTGCCGGGGGTCACGGGCACGAACCAGCCGAGCGGCAGCAGGACTTCCGTGAGCCGGTGCAGGGAGACCCCCGCGTCGCACAGGACGCTCCCGTCGGCGGCGTCGATGACGTGGATCCGGTCCAGGCCGGTCAGGTCGATCACGGACCCGCCGGCGTTCTGCGCCGCGTCCCCGTACGCCCGCCCCAGGCCCCTGGGGATGCCTCCGCGGGGCCCGCAGTCCCGGACCGCCGTCACGGCCTCCGCGTAGGTCCGGGGGCGGACCAGACGTGCGGTGGAGGGAGCGGTGCGGCCCCATCCCGTGACGGAGACGTTCTCGGCGGCGATCGCGGTAGTGGTCTCGGCAGGCATGGTGGTGACCGTATCGCCTCTATATGGGCGATTAATTTTGAAACATGCATTACTCCCCGAAATGGGTGATTAATGGGATGTCGCTCAATATTGCCGGAGTTCCGAGGGCGCGGGCGTGAACAGTGAGTCCACATGGACGAACTCGACGACCTGGACCACCGGATCCTCTCGGCGCTCCACGCCCGGGGCGCGGACCCACGCGTCGCCCGCGTCGCGCGCGCCCTCTCCTGGGCGGGCGAGCACGGCGCGCTGTGGCTCGCGGCGGGCGTCGCGGGAGCCGCCGTCGACGGCCCCCGGCGCGGCGCCTGGCTGCGCGCCACCGCGCTCACCGCGGGCGCGCACGCCGCCAGCGTGGGAGTGAAACGTATCGTCCGGCGCCCGCGCCCGGCCCACGTCGAACCCCTCGTGCGCACCGCGGGACGGCACTCCTTCCCCAGCTCGCACGCGACCTCCGCCGCGGCCGCCGCCGTCGCCTACGGCGCGCTCGGGGCGTACGCCGCCGCGCCGCTCGCCGCCGCGATGTGCCTCTCCCGCCTGGTCGCCGGCGTCCACCACCCCTCCGACGTGGCGGCAGGCGCGGCTCTGGGAGCGGCCACCGCGCGGTTGGGGGCACGCTGGATGAGAGAGGGGCACCGTGGCTGAGGCACTGCTCCACCGGCAGCGCGCACACCGCCCGCCGGCCCCACGGCCCCCGAGCCACCGCCCCGGCACCCTCGTCGGCGGCCTCCTGCGGACCACCCGCCCCAAGCAGTGGGTCAAGAACATCCTGGTCGTCGCCGCCCCCGCCGCGGCCGGCCGGCTCTTCTCCCTGCACGCGATCAGCCAACTGGCCCTGGTATTCGTCCTGTTCACCGCCTGCGCCGCCGCCGTATACCTGGTCAACGACGCCCGTGACGCCGAGGCCGACCGCGCCCACCCCACCAAGCGGCACCGCCCGATCGCCGCCGGACAGGTCCCGGTGCCCGTCGCGTACGGCGTCGCGGGCGCACTCGCGGTCCTCGCGCCGGCCGCCGCGGCCCGGCTGACGACCCCCGCCGTCGCGGCGCTCCTCATCGCCTACCTGGGCATGCAACTGGCTTACTGCGTCAGCCTGAAGCACGTCCTGGTCGTCGACCTGGTCGTCGTCACGACCGGCTTCCTGATGCGCGCCATGGCGGGCGGACTCGCCCTGGGGATCCCGCTCTCCCGCTGGTTCCTGATCACCACCGGGTTCGGGGCGCTGTTCATGGTCGCGGCCAAGCGCTACTCCGAGGCCGTCCAACTGGCCGGCACGGCGGGCGCCACGCGCGTGCTGCTCACCGAGTACACCACCGGCTACCTGCGCTTCGTCTGGCAGCTGGCGGCCGGCGTCGCCGTGCTCGGCTACTGCCTGTGGGCCCTGGAGGAGGGCGGCGTCGCCCACACGAGTGTGCTGCCCTGGCGCCAGCTGTCCGTGGTCGCCTTCATCCTGGCGGTCCTGCGCTACGCCGTCTTCGCCGACCGGGGCACCGCGGGCGAGCCCGAGGAGGTCGTCCTGGGCGACCGCGCCCTCGCCCTGATCGGCCTGGCCTGGCTGGCCATGTACGGGCTGGCGGTGGCCAACTGGTGAGCCCGCGCGAGGCGCGACCGCGTGAGGCGACGGTGTGGCACGGTACCGGCCACGGTCCCGCGATTGCGGGGTACCCGGACCTTGGTGTTCCGCGGGATTCGCATCGCCGATATCCGCGTCGTTCCTCCGGACAGGGGCAGAGTCGGATCATGGACTGGCTGAAGAAGCTCCCCGGCATCGGGCCGTGGGTCGCGCGCCTCACGGCCACGCACGCGTGGCGGTCGTACGAGCGCCTCGACCGGGTGAAGTGGACGCGGCTGGCCGCCGCCATGACGTTCGTCAGCTTCGTCGCGCTCTTCCCGCTGCTGACCGTGGCCGCCGCCGTGGCCGCCGCCACGCTGAGCGAGTCACAGCAGCAGGAGCTCCAGGACAAGATCGCCGACCAGGTCCCCGGCATCTCCGACCAGCTGGACATCAACGGCCTGGTCCAGAACGCGGGCGCCATCGGGCTCATCGCCGGCGCGCTGCTGCTGCTCACCGGCATCGGCTGGGTCGGCCAGATGCGGGACTGTCTGCGCGCCGTCTGGGAGCGGCCCGACGACGACGAGAACCCCGTCGTGCGCAAGGCCAAGGACACGGGCGTCCTCGTCGGCTTCGGCGGCGCCGTCCTGCTCACCCTCGCCATCTCCACCGTCGCCTCGGCGCTGGTCGGCTGGATCACCGAGCAGTCCGGCATCGACGAGGAGGGCTGGGGCACCGTCCTGTTGCGCGTCGCCGCGTTCTCCGTCGCCGTCCTCGCCGACTTCCTGCTCCTGCTGTACGTCCTCACCCTGCTGCCCGGCGTCGAACCCCCGCGCCGCCGCCTCGTCGTCGCCGCGCTCATCGGCGCCGTCGGCTTCGAACTGCTGAAGCTGCTGCTGAGCGGCTATATGCAGGGCGTGGCCGCCAAGAGCATGTACGGCGCGTTCGGCGTGCCCATCGCCCTGCTGCTGTGGATCAACTTCACCTCGAAACTGGTCCTGTACTGCGCGGCCTGGACGGCGACGGGCAGCGTCCCCGACAACCCGCGTGACATCGACGTCAGCGGCGACGTCGTACCAGGTCCGGCAGCGGCCAGCGGCGGTTGACGAGGTACCCGCCGCCCGCGAGCAGCACCAGCAGGCCGCCGGTGATCGCCAGCGCGATCCACATGCCGCCCGAGCCGCTCTCGGTCACCGCGCCCGCCACCGGCTTCGCCGACACGTCCCCGGCGCCGCCCGCCTGCCCGGACCCCTCGGAGGGGGACGGGTTGGCGCCGGGCTGCGCGCTGGCCTGCGCGGTCCCCTTCGGCGCGACCAGCTCACCGACCGGCGTCACCTTGCCGGTTGCCTGGAAGCCCCAGTCCAGCAGGGCGGCGGTCTCCTTGTAGACCTCGTTGTGGTCGGTCTTCTCCGGGTTCATGACCGTGACGAGCAGCACCTTGCCGTTGCGCTCGGCCACGCCGGTGAAGGTGGCGCCCGCGTTGGTGGTGTTGCCGTTCTTGACGCCCGCGATGCCCGGGTACTGGGAGATGTCGTAGTCGCCGCTGAGCAGCCGGTTGGTGTTCTGGATCTCGAAGGTCCCGCGGGTCGACTTGCCCTTCTTGTTCTTCGTCGTCTCGCCGGGGAACTTGGCCGTGACGGTCGAGCAGTACTCCCGGAAGTCCTGCTTCTGGAGTCCCGAACGGGCGAACAGGGTCAGGTCGTACGCGGAGGAGACCTGGTGGGGGGCGTCGTAGCCGTCCGGGGAGACGACGTTGGTGTCGAGGGCCTGGAGCTCCTCGGCGTGCTCGTTCATGTCCTTGACGGTCTCGGCGATGCCGCCGTTCATCTGCGACAGGACGTGCACGGCGTCGTTGCCGGAACGCAGGAAGACGCCGAGCCACAGGTCGTGGACCGTATACGTCTCGCCCTCCTTTATGCCGACGAGGCTGGAACCGGCCCCCATGCCGGCCAGGTCCCTCGCCTCGACCTTGTGCACGGTGGCCTTGGGGAACCTCGGCAGCACGGTGTCGGCGAAGAGCATCTTCATCGTGCTCGCCGGGGGCAGCCGCCAGTGCGCGTTGTGTGCGGCGAGCACGTCCCCCGACTCGGCGTCGGCGACGATCCACGACCGCGCGGTGAGGTCCTTCGGCAGCACCGGCGCGCCACCCGCGATCGCCACCTGCGTCCCGGCCTGCCCGAGCCGCGTGCCGCCCACGGACGACATGTCCTTCGGGGGACCGACCGACGGCGAGGCGGACGCGGACGGCGATCCGGACGGCGATCCGGACGGCGAGGCCGACGCCGACGGCGAGCCGGACGCCGCCGGGGACGGTGACGGGCTCGGCGCCGCGAGCGAGGCGGGCACGGTGAGCGCGAGCGACGCGAGGGTCGCGGAGGTGACCAGCAGGGATCGCCTGACGGTCTGCTTCATGGGTGCGGGCACGACGGAGAACGTACCTGGCACACGACGGGAAGTCCCGTCACCCTCCCCACCCCTCTCACGGGACCGGACAACCGCCGGTGATACTGAACCCATGAAGCTCAGCCGCCCCGTCTCCTGGTTCCTGCTCGCCTTCGGGGTGTGGAGCTGGGTCATCTGGGTCACTTTCGTCAAGAACCTGATCAAGGACAGCAGCGGACTCGCGTTCGACGACGGCGATCCCACGGCGTACTTCTGGGTGCACCTGACGCTCGCGGTCGTCTCCTTCCTCTTGGGGACGGTCGTCGGGACCATCGGGTTGCGCGGTCTGCGCGCACTGCGGCAGGCGTCATAGCCATGGTGATCGTCTTCGTGCTGCTCGCCCTGACCGTGCTGGCCGGGGCCAACTGGTACCTGTGGCGGCGGCTGTTCCACGACACCACCCGCGGCCCCGGCCGGGCACGCCGCGTCGGTGCGGCGCTGGTCGCGGGCGGCTGGCTGCTGGCGATCGGCGCCCTGGTCGCCGAACGCACCGGCGCCCCCTTCTGGCTCCAGCGCGTACTGGCCTGGCCGGGCTTCCTGTGGCTGGCCCTGTCGGTCTATCTGCTCCTCGCCGTGCTCGTGGGCGAGGCCGTACGGCCGCTGCTGCGCCGCTTCCTGGAGAAGCGGGCGCCCGCCGAGACCCCCGCGGCGCACCCGGAACCCAGCCCGGTCCCGATCGGCGCGCCCGCCCCCGGGACACCGGAGCCCGAACGGCCGGAACGTGTGAAGCCGGCGCCCGAGCGGCCGGAGTCCGAGGCGCCCGAGCGGCCGGTGTCCGCGGGTCCGGAGTCCGGGAAGCCGGCGCCCGGGCGCCCGGAGTCCCCGAGCCCGGAGCAGTCTCCCTCCGCCCCGTCCCGCCGGCTCTTCGTGTCCCGGGTCGTGGCCGGTGCGGCGGCCGCGGCCGCCGTCGGCACGGTCGGCTACGGCACCTACGGCGTGCTGCGCGGCCCCAGGGTCAAGCGGGTGACGGTGCCCCTGGCCAAGCTCCCGCGCGGCGCCCACGGCTACCGGATCGCGGTCGTCAGCGACATCCATCTGGGCCCGGTCCTCGGCCGGGGCTTCGCGCAGAAGGTCGTCGACACGATCAACGCGACGCAGCCCGACCTGATCGCGGTCGTCGGTGACCTGGTCGACGGCAGCGTGAAGGACCTGGGCCCGGCGGCGGCCCCGCTCGCGCGGCTGAAGGCCCGGCAGGGCAGCTTCTTCGTCACCGGCAACCACGAGTACTTCTCCGGCGCCGAACAGTGGGTCGAGGAGGTGCGGCGGCTCGGCCTGAACCCGCTGGAGAACGCCCGCACGGAGCTGCCCTGGTTCGACCTGGCCGGCGTCAACGACATCGCGGGCGAGAGCGAGGGCCAGGGGCCCGACTTCGCCGGCGCGCTCGGCGACCGTGACACCACGCGCGCGTGCGTGCTCCTCGCCCACCAGCCCGTCCAGATCCACGACGCCGTACGCCACGGCGTCGACCTCCAGCTCTCCGGACACACGCACGGCGGTCAGCTGTGGCCCGGCAACTTCCTCGCGGCCGCCGCGAATCCGACCGTGGCGGGGCTGGAACGCTACGGCGACACCCAGCTGTACGTGTCCCGGGGCGCGGGCGCCTGGGGCCCGCCCACCCGCGTCGGAGCCCCCTCCGACATCACGGTCGTCGAACTGGCCTCGACGCACGCCTGACGGCCGATCAGAAGCCTGTGGAGAGGCTGTGAAACCCGGGCGGAACAAGGCGTCGGTAAGTTCTTTCCCATCTCGCCGGAATCCTCTTCCCCCTGGCGAAACACGTGTGGTTAGGTGAGCCCGCCGCCAAGGGGAGCGGCACTTTTTTCTGTGGACTGGGCCCCTTCGGCGGCCTGGGGAGGCAGGACATCACCATGCGATCTGTTCGCATGCGGATACTCGTGACGCTGCTGGTTCTCGCGGTCGTCGCGGTGGGCGGCTGGCAGTTACTTCCGTCGCAGGACAGCGGGGGCGCGACCATCACGGTCGGCACCACGGACACCGTCACCTCGCTCGACCCGGCGGGCGCCTACGACGCCGGATCCTGGGCGCTGTTCAGCAACGTCTTCCAGTCGCTGCTGACCTACGAGCCGGGCGGCGTCTCGCCCGTGCCCGACGCGGCCGAGAGCTGTTCCTTCGTGAAGGGCAGTCTCGTCACGTACACCTGCGAGCTGCGTGACGACCTCACCTTCAGCAGTGGCTCCAAGGTGACCGCCGAGGACGTGAAGTTCTCCTTCGACCGGGTCAAGAAGATCAACTCGGATGTCGGCCCGGCATCCCTGCTGTCCACCCTGAAGTCGGTGGACGCCAAGGACCTGAAGGTCACCTTCCACCTGTCCTCGCCCGACGCCACCTTCCCGTTCAAGGTGGCGACCGGAGCCGGCTCGATCGTCGACCACACCCGCTACCCGGCGGACGGGCTGCGCGTCGGCAGCCGCGTCGACGGCTCCGGCCCGTACCTGCTGAAGGGGTACACGAAGGGCAGGAAGGTCCTGCTGTCGCCCAACTCGCGCTACAAGGGCGCCGTGTCGACCGGCGCCCCCGTCGAGTTGCGCTACTACGCGGACCCCGAGGCGCTGGAGAAGGCCTGGAAGGCCAAGGCGGTCATGGCCGCCGCCCGTCAGCTGCCGCCCTCGGTGCTGGCCGCCCTCGACACCAGCGACCCCGACCGGCGGGTCTACGAGGCCGACGGCTCCGAGACCCGCAACCTGTACTTCGACACCCGCTCCGGATCACCGCTGCACGAGACGGACGTCCGCAAGGCGATGGCCTGGCTGATCGACCGCGAGCAACTGGCGGCGAGCGTGTACGACGGGACCGTCGAGCCGCTGTACTCGCTCATCCCGACCGGCATCACCGGCCACACCACCTCCTTCTTCGACAGCTACCCGGACCGGAGCACCGCGAAGGCGCGCAAGCTCCTGGAGTCGGCCGGCGTCGGCATCCCGGTGAAGTTCACCTACGGCTACGGCCTGGGCAGCGGGGCCGCGGCGGCCGAGGCCAAGGAGCTCAAGCGGCAGTTGGAGGCGAGCGGTCTGTTCAAGGTGGACGTCAAGGGCTACGAGTGGACCGACTTCCAGAAGCGGTGGGCCACCGGCAAGCTCGACGCGTACGCGGTCGGCTGGGTCGCCGACTACCCCGACCCGGACACCTTCGCGGGCCCGCTCGTCGGCACCGACTCCACCATGAACACCGGCTACAGCAGCAAGGCCGTCGACAAGTACATCGCCGCAAGCCGGCAGTTCGCCGACCGCAGCCGGGCCGCCGGCGACTTCCGTGACCTCCAGCAGGTCATCGCCGAGGACGTGCCGGTCGTCCCGCTGTGGCAGCGCAAGGAGTACATCGTCACCAGCGCGGACATCGGCGGCGGCCAGTTCCTCGCGGACGGCAACGGCGTGTTCCGCCTCTGGAAACTCAACTGGATCTGAGCTGAAGTGCCCACCCGGCTCGCGGACTTGATCCCGCGAGCCGGGCATGCGCCGCCGTCACACCGGGCAGGCACCCGAAGCGGCACCATGTGACGGAGGTGTGTACGGGATGAGGAGCAGACGTGCTGAGACGCAACTCGTTCCGGCTGCCCCGGCACCCGGCGTCCGTCGGTCTCGCCCGGCGCCGGGTACGGGACCATCTCGCGGACTGGGGACACGGCCCCGACGACCCGGCGCTGGCCGACGCCGTCCTCGTCGTGTCCGAACTGGCCACCAACGTCGTACGCCATGGGCCCCTGCTCGAGCGCGAGTTCGAGGTGGCCGTCACCGCCCTCGGTGACGGTTCCTGCCTCATAGAGGTCTCCGACGAGGGCCGGCTCGAACCCCGGCTGCGGCCGGTCGGCGAGTCGGAGGAACACGGCCGCGGCCTGCACCTGGTGGAGCACCTCGCCGCCGCGTGGGGCGTGTGGAGCAGGGGCCGGCACGGCAAGACGGTATGGGCACTGGTCACGGTCCCCACCTAGCCCGATCCCGCCGGTGACGCACCTCCGTGACGCACTTCCGTGACGCACTTCCGTGACGCCCCCTCTGTGGCGCCCCTGCGTGACACGCGCTCAGACACAGGCCTTCGGCCGGGCCGGCAGCGTCACCGTCACGGCCAGCCCCTCGCCCGGCGCCGTCCGCACGCTCACCTCGCCGCCGTGCGCCTGGACGACCCCCTGCACGATCGCCAGGCCGAGACCGCTGCCCGCGCCGCCCCCGGCCCGGAAGAAACGGTCGAAGACCCGCGCCGCGTCCTCCGGCCCCAGCCCCGGCCCCTCGTCCTCGACCGACAGCCGTACGACCCCGTCCACCCGCTCCACACCGAGCCGTACCGGCACCTCGGCCGACGTGTGCGTGCGCACGTTGGCCACCAGGTTGCCCAGCACCTGACGCAGCCCCGACTCGTCGGCCCGCACCAGCACGGCCCCGTCGGCCGCGACGGTGACCGGCCGCCCGGGCTGCTGCGCGCGCAGGTCCTGCGCCGAGTCCCGCACCAGACGGCTCACGTCGACGCCCCGCAGCCGCAGTTCGGGCCGCTGGTCGAGCCGGGCCAGCGTGAGCAGCTCGTCGACGAGCCGGCCCATCCGGTCCACCTCGCCGTTCATCCGGTCCCAGGCCCGCCTGCGCTCCTGAGGTTCGACCAGCATCCCCTGCTCGTACAACTGGAGGTAGCCGCGGATCGCGGAGAGCGGGGTGCGCAGTTCGTGCGAGGCGTCGGCCACGAAGCGGCGCAACTGGGCCGCGCTGTGCTCGCGCGTGCGGTACGCCGTCTCCACCTGGTGGAGCATGGAGTTCAGGGCGAGCCGCAGCTGTTCGACCTCCTGGGTGGGGTGGTGGCTGGAGGGCACGCGCCGGGTCAGGTCCCCCTCGGCGATCGCCGACGACGTCTCCACCATGTCCTCCAGCGGCCGCATCCGCCGCCGCACGCTGAACAGGGTCAGACAGGTGAGCAGGGCCAGCAGCAGCGTGCCGACGGCGAGGTCGAGCTTCAGCGCCTTCGCTATGCCCTTGTGGAGGGCCTCGGTGGAGGTGGCCAGCAGGATGAACGTGCCGTCGGCGAGCCGGGTCGCGGTCGCGCGGTACGTGTCGCCGTGCACGGTGACGTCGTGCGGGTCGGCGTCGGTGCTGAGGGCGAGCGGGTCGGACACCGCGTCCGCGAGGCCGCGCTGGGCGTCGGTGGGCCTGACGCCGAAGACGGTGAGGGCCGTGCCCCGGCCGTCGACGGCGGTGAAGATCGAGTCGGGGGCCGGCCGGGTGTCCGTGTTCTGCGGCACCAGCCGGTCGCTGACGACGCTCAGCACGGACAACGAGTCGATCTGGCGCAGGGTCAGCTGCGAACTCCCCAGCGAGTCACGCGTCTTGGTCAGCTCGGTGTCCACCTGGTCGAGCAGGTAGTGCCGCATCCCCATCAGGCTGACGGCGGTCGCGACGACGATGCCGAGCGCGAGCAGCCCCACGTTCGCCGCCGTCAGCTTGGCACGCAGCGAGTGGATGCCGTGCCGGTGGATCCGCCTCACGCCAGCCCGTATCCGACGCCCCGCCGGGTGGTGATCACCGGCGGTCCGAGGACGTCCAGCTTGCGCCGCAGATAGCTGATGTAGGTCTCGACGACCGTCGACTCCGGCGCGGTGTGCTCGTACTGCCAGACATGGCGCAGGAGTTGCTCCTTGGGCACGATCCGGCCGCCGTTGCGCACCAGGAAGCGCAGCAGCGCGTACTCGGTGGGGGTGAGCTCGACCGAGCGGCCGGCGCGGTGCACGCTGTACGTCGTCTCGTCGAGCTCCAGGTCGCCGTACCGCAGCGGCGGCCGCTGCGGAAGGACGTCGGCCGGCCGGGTACGGCGCAGCACGGCGGTGATACGGGCGACGACCACGTCGATGTCGAACGGTTTGGTGATGTAGTCGTCGCCGAAGCCGAGGGCGCCGACGATCTCGGTCGGCGCGTCCCGCGCGGTGAGGAACACCAGCGCCAGATCCGGCCTGCGCGCCCGCAGTTCACGCCCCAGCGCCCGGCCGTCGCCGTCCGGCAGCATCACGTCCAGCAGTGCCACGTCCATGGGGGTCCCCCCGCGCGAGCCTGTTCGAGCGTGGGGGAGGGTGCGGTCGGCGAGGGCGAGGGCCTCGCGGACGGTGCCCGCGGTCATGACCTCGAAGCGGTGGTAGCGCAGGGCGATGGCCAGGACGTCCGCGATGCTCGGTTCGTCCTCCACGACCAGCACGGTGCCGGAAGCCGTCGTCATGCCCCCAGTATCGGCGGACCCACCGACGATCGGGCCGGTTCACGCTTTGGAGTTTCTTGAGAGTCATGGTCGTCACATGTCCACGCACGTGTGGCGCCACCGATCCTGTTGCCCAGGACCTGGGGGACCGACCGACGATCTGCAGAAGGAGACTGAGCGTGGCGGCATTGGCACGTTGGTGCTATCGACACCGGCTGGTGGTCCTGTTGCTCTGGGTGGGGGCGCTGTTCGGCCTGGGAATCTCGGCCTCGACGGCGGGCACGGACTACGCGAACGTCTTCTCCCTCCCCGACACGGACTCCAAGAAGGCGTACGACCTGATGGAGAAGGCGTTCCCGGCGAGCGCCGGCGACACCGACACGGTGGTGTGGAAGGTCGACGAGGGCTCGGTACGGGACCAGGACGTGCGGTCCCGGATCCAGCCCGCGCTCGACGAAATCGCCGGCATGAAGGGCGTCGGCGGGGTCACCGGCCCCTACGCGGGGGAGGGCGGGGCGCGGATCAGCGGTGACGGGCGGATCGCCTACGCCCAGATCACCTTCACCGAGCAGGCGAACGCCGTACCGAAGGAACTCGTCCAGGACGTCGTCGACACCGCGCGGGGCGCCGGACGGGGCGGCCTGGAGGTCGAGGTGGGCGGCCAGGCCGTCCAGCGGGTCCAGGAACCGCCCACCGGCCTCGCCGAGATGGTCGGCCTCGCGGCGGCCGCGGTGGTCCTGTTCCTCGCCTTCGGCTCGCTGTACGCGATGCTGCTGCCGCTCGCCGTGGCGGTCTTCGGCGTCGGCATGGGCCTGTTCTCGACCCAGTTGCTGAGCCATGTCACCGACATCCCGGACCTGGCCCCGCTGCTGTCCTCGCTGATCGGCCTCGGCGTCGGCATCGACTACGCCCTGTTCATCGTCACCCGGCACCGCAAGGGCGTCCTGCGCGGCCTGGACCCGCAGGAGTCGGCGGTCGTCGCCCTCAACACCTCCGGCCGGGCCGTGCTGTTCGCGGGCGGCACGGTGTGCATCGCGCTGGCCGGCATGCTGGTGACGAACCTGCGCTTCCTGGACGGCGTCGTCATCGGCACCTCCCTGACGGTGGTGCTGAGCGTCCTCGCCGCGACGACCCTGCTGCCCGCGCTGCTCGGTTTCCTCGGCGTGCGTGTGCTGAGCCGCAAGCAGCGGCGCCTGCTGGCCGACGGGGGCACCTCCCGCTCGAGCGAAGTCGAGAGTGGGGGAGGCCCGGAGCCGGAGAAGGAGAGCGGTCCCGCGGCCCGCTGGTCGATGGGCGTGCAGCGCCGGCCGCGGACGATCGCCGTGCTCGCGCTGGCCGTCATGGCCGTGCTCGCGCTCCCCGTGCTGTCGCTCCGCCTCGGCGCCACCGACCAGGGCAACGACGACGCCTCGACGACCACCCGGCAGGCCTACGACCTGCTCGCCGAGGGCTTCGGGCCGGGCTTCAACGGCCCCCTCCAGGTGGTCGTGGACGGCGGTGACGCCACCGCCCTGGCCCAGGGCATCAAGAACACGCCCGGTGTCGCCCAGGTGGCCACACTGCCGCCCGCGAGCGGGGTCACGGTCATCCAGGTGGTGCCCACGACCTCGCCGCAGTCCGCGGAGACGGACACCCTGATCGACCGGCTGCGGGACGACGTCATCCCGCAGGCCGGGGCGCAGGCGCACGTGGGCGGTGTCACGGCGGTCTCCAAGGACTTCGCGACGGTCACCGGCGACCGGCTGCCGCTCTTCGTCGCCACCATCATCGGCCTGGGCTTCCTGCTGCTCCTGGTCGCCTTCCGCTCGCTGGTGGTGCCGCTGACGGCCGCCGTGATGAACCTGGTCGCGGCCGCGGCCTCCTTCGGCGTCCTCGTCGCGGTCTTCCAGTGGGGCTGGGGCCTGGACCTGCTCGGCCTCGGCAGGGAGGGGCCGATCAACGCCTTCCTGCCCGTCATCATGCTGTCCCTGCTCTTCGGCCTGTCGATGGACTACCAGGTCTTCCTGGTCAGCCGGATGCACGAGGAGTGGGTGCACACCAGGGACAACGCGCGAGCGGTCCGGGTGGGCCTCGCGGAGACCAGCCGGGTCATCAACTCCGCGGCCCTGATCATGGTCTGCGTCTTCCTCGCCTTCGTGCTCAGCGGTGACGCGGGAGCGGCGATGGCGGGCGTCGGCCTCGCGGCCGCGGTCGCGCTGGACGCGTTCATCCTGCGTACGGCACTGGTCCCGGCCGCGATGCATCTGCTCGGCGACTCCAACTGGTGGCTGCCCGGGTGGCTGGAGAAGCGGCTGCCGCATCTCGCGGTCGAGCCCAAGCAGGAGGCGGCGCCGGCGGCGGTCGCGGCGGGCGAGGGGCCGGCCTCGGCCGTGCACGGCTACGTCCGCGACACGGCCGGTGAACCGGTCGGGGGCGCGACGGTCACCCTGGTCGCGCGGGACGGCCGCGAACTGGACCGCGTGACCTCCCTCGCCGACGGCTCGTACATCCTCTCCGTCCCCGCCCCGGGGACGTATCTGCTGGCGACGACGGCCGAGCCGCCCCTGCTGAAGCGTGCCCGCCGGCTGACGGTCACGGGGGAGCCCCTGGTCTACGACGTGGAGCTGGAGGAGGGCGCCGAGGTGAGCTGACTCAGCCCGAGGACGAGCCCGCAGAGCCCGCCGGGTCCGCCTGACCCGGCGGGCTCTTCTTCGCCGGGTCAGGCAGTGCGTTGGTCATGCCGGGCAGGAAGTCCGTGAACAGGTCGTGGACCTCGAGGACGAGCGGCCGCAGCACCCGGAACCGGGCCAGCGCCACGCCCCGCGCGGTCAGCCGCGCGCCGCGGCCGGCCAGCCGGTAGCTGCGCTCGCGCCCCTCCGTGCGGTCGTAGATCCAGTACATGACGAGGCCCATCTGGGAGAGCCACATCAACTCGGGCAGCACCTCCCGCAGCTCCTCCGGGACCTTCGCCCTCGACCCCGAGAGCACCTCCTCGTGGACGGCGATGGCCTCCACGCGCGCGTGCTCCGACTCGGCGGAGAACGGGCTGAGCGGGCTGTCCGGGTCGGCGGCGTTCTTGAAGAACTGGACCGCGAACTCGTGGTACGGCTCGGCCACTTCCAGCCAGACCCGCAGCACCCCCGCCAGCCGGGCCTCCAGGCCCGTCTCCCGCGCCAGGACGTCCCGGACGGCCTCCCGGTGTTCGGCGGCGAGCCGGTCGTAGAAGCCCTGGATCAGGTGCTCCTTGCCGGCGAAGTAGTAGTACGCGTTGCCGACCGAGACCCCGGCCTCCTGGGCGATGGCCCGCATCGTCGTCTTGTCGTAGCCGCGCTCCTGGAACAGCCGCATCGCCGTCTCCAGGATCAGAGCGCGGGTCTGCTCGGACTTGGACGTGGGGGCGGCCTCATGAGGTTCGGTCGCGGCAGCGGCCTCATGGGGCTCGGACGGGGAAGCGGCCTCGGCGGGACCGTCGTTGTTCGCGGGCACGTACAGGAGCCTAGCCAGTGGAGCAGGTGCCGTCGGCACAGGTGGGCCGGCGGTAGCTCCAGCCCAGCCGCGGGTCGTACGACCAGCCGTCGCCACGGCGGTAGACGCCCCCGCCCCAGCCCGCGGCCTGCGCGTGCCCGTCGCGCCACTTGGCGGCGGCGAGAACGGCGCCCCGCGCCAGCTTCGCCCCGGCGGGCGTGCTCAGCCGGTGGGACATCGGGCGGTACTCGCGCAGCGCCCACAGGGTGACGATCCAGGCGGCGGCGCCCTGGTAGACCTGGCCGAAGTCGCCGACGACGGTGATCTCGTCGAGGGTCGCGCGGTGGTCGAGGCCCGGGAAGCGGGCGGCCGCCTCCGCGGACCCCGCCGGGACGAACTCCAGCGGCACCAGCTGCGGCTGCCGGCCCAGCCAGTCGCGCAGGAAGCCGCACAGCGCGCACTCGGCGTCGTGGAGCACGGTGAGCCGGCGGACCGGGACGCGTCGGGCGTCCCGGCCGGCGGCGTCCCGGTCGGCGGCCATCGTGCTCACGCCCCGGCGGCGGGCGCCGAGGGGGCCGTCCAGCCCTGCGGGCCGACCGGCGGGACCTGCTCCCGCTCCATGACCCCGCGCCGCCGGATCCGGTTGAGGACGTACACGTTGGCCAGGTGCATCGCGCCGAGGACCAGCAGCACCACGCCGAGCTTGGTCGACAGGGCCTCGAAGATGCCGCGTGTGTCCTCGATGGTGTCGTCGCCGCTCAGGTAGAGGGCGACGAAGCCGAGGTTGAGGAGGTAGAAGCCGACCACCAGGAGGTGGTTGACGGCGTCGGCGAGCTTCTCGTTCCCCTGGAGCACGTCGGCGAGGAAGATCCGGCCGTTGCGACTGAGGGTCCTGGCCACCCAGACGGTCAGGCCGATGCTGACGACCAGGTAGACGACGTAGGCGATGACCGTGCGGTCCATGTTCCCCACCCTCTTCTTGAACGCGTTCAAAACGCTGTCGAGGTCGACTGTAGCGCTTGTTTTGAACACGTTCAACTGGATGGGCGCGGCCGCCCCTGCGCCCTAACGCCTCGCCAGCTCGGGCCGCTTGAGGTAGTCCGTGAACCCGAGGACGTTCCCCCACGGGTCGGCGATCTCGACGGTCCAGCCGGTGGCCGTGGAGAACGGCCGGTCCAGCGGGGTGATGCCCACCTCGGCCAGCCGCCGGGCCGCCGCCCGCGCGTCCGGCACCTCCAGCCAGACGCGCGGGGACGGCCAGGGCGGCGGCCGGTGCCCCAGGCCGTCCTCCTGCCGCAGGAGGGCCCCCGGCGTCTCGCCCCCGACCTTCAGCAGTGCGATCCCGGCCTCGTCGAACCGCAGTCCCACCGTGAACCCGGCCCGCTCGTAGAAGCCGACCGCCTCGCCGAGGTCCCCGACGGGCAGCAGGAGGTTGTCGAAACCGAGCAGCTCGTACGACTGGTCATCTGACATGCCGTCAGATTAGGTGTAGAGGGCCGGAAATCCGGTCAAGAGGGCCCCGGTCTGCGCGTGGCGGGTTTTCTGCTGCAAGATGTTCTGCACTCGTCTCACCTGCGGATGATCCGATCACCTGACCTCGGGGGAACCCACCTTGTCCGAAACGCCACAGCAGCCCCAGCAGCCCCAGGAGCCCCAGCAGCAGCCGCCGCAGCCGCCCCCGCCCGGCTACGGGTACCCCGGCGCCGGCCCCGGCGGCCCGCACGATGCGGGCCAGCCCGGTCACCCCGGCCAGCCCGGTCCCGGCCCCTACGGCTATCCCCAGCCCGGCCAGCCGCCGTACCCGGGCTACGCCCACCCCGGCTACGCGCATCCCGGCTACCCGGCCCCGGGTTACATACCTCCCGGCACCTTCACCGGCGACCCCCAGGCCCCCTACGGGTACGACGTCATGGGCCGCCCCTACTCCGAGAAGTCGAAGATCGTCGCGGGCGTGCTCCAGCTCAGCCTGGGCTGCTTCGGCGTCGGCCGGTTCTACATGGGCCACGTCGGCATCGGCCTCGCCCAGCTGTTCACCTGCGGCGGCTTCGGTATCTGGTCGCTGATCGACGGCATCATCCTGCTGGTCAGCGACGACAAGACCGACGCCAACGGGCGGATCCTGCGTGGCTGACACGGAACGCCTCTCCGTGAGGTGTTCGGCCGCGCTGCGGCACCCGGCGGCGGCTCCCCTCGTGGTGCTCGCCGCCGGCGCGGCCGGTTCCGCGTATCTCTACGGCACCGACCCGCACCAGCGGGGCCACTGGCTGCCGCAGTGTCCGATCCGGTTCGTCACCGGACTGCTCTGCCCCGCCTGCGGCGGCACCCGCATGGCGTACGACCTGATGCACGGTCAGCTCGCCCAGGCCTGGCTCGACAACCGCGTCCTGCTGCTCGCCTCGCCGTACGCGCTCGCGCTGCTGGTCCGCTGGATGTGGGCGGGCCTGCACGGCCGCACCTGGCATCCGCGCCTGAGTCCGGGGGCGTTGACGGCCGTCCTCGGCGTCGCGGTGGCATGGACGGTGCTCCGGAACGCAGTTGACTGATTTTGATCACGGATCAGGAACAATGGATCATCTGTACTCCCTTTTTACCCTCTGTTTTCTCTAGGCTCACCAGTCACAGGGGGGACGTCCTGGCATGGCGGAGCCGTGCGAGGACGTTGGTCGGCATCGGCGGACATCGGTCGACGCGCGTGATCGCGGCGTCGTCGCAGCCCTCCTGGACTCCCCGTACCGGAGCAGGCCGACCCGGCCTCCCGCAGGCATTTCAGGAGCAGTTCTCATGACCGTCCCCACCCCGCAGGCCCCCTACGGGGTCGACCCCCTGGGTCGTCCGTACTCCGACAAGTCCAAGATCGTCGCCGGTATCCTCCAGATCTTCCTGGGCGGCCTCGGCATCGGACGCTTCTACGTCGGCTCCGTCGGTGTGGGCGTCGCCCAGCTCTTCACCTGCGGTGGCCTCGGGATCTGGTCGCTGGTCGACGGCATCCTGTTCCTCACCAGCAACGACCGCACCGACAAGCAGGGTCGTGTCCTGCGCGGCTGACACCGGCGCGGCAACACGGCGAGGGCCCCGCTCCTTCAAGGAGCGGGGGCCCCGCCCCGTGTCGTATAAAAAAAACCCACCCCACCAGAAAGGGTGTAAAAAGGGTTGGCGGGGTGAGGGTGTAAAGGGG
>NZ_JBHWUW010000086.1:0-23940 GCF_042737245.1 Streptomyces sp. NPDC060002 | reverse complement strand
CAACACCCGGCAGCAGCGGCGCTATCCGTTCCCACGCCACATCCGTCAGCTCACCACGACCCACCACAAGATCAATTATCAGACAGAACCTAGGACACGCCGTCGAGCGGCCGGAGAAACCGGCGTTCGTAACGCTTGATGCAGCGCGTGTGACGAGCCAGTTCGAACGCGTCCTGGCACTCCGGATCAGACACGCTGTCCGTGCGGTACTGCTCGTACGCGGCGAGGCTGGGAAACGAGAAGAGGGCGTAGGCGATGTCGCTGTCGCCCTCACTCGGCAGGAAGTAGCCGTGGTGCGTCCCGCCGAAACGGTTGACGAGTCCCACCCAGCGACGGCCGTACTCCTCGAAGTCCGCCAGCTTGTCGGCGTCGATCTCGTACGTCAGATGAATAGTGATCATGCCTACATGATGCGGCGAGACGCCTCGGACGCGCACGCGGCCCGTGTGTCGCCCGCGCGCGCCTGGCGGTCGGGAGCGCTGAGGCAGGCCGGTTGAACGCCCTCGACGACCTCGGCGTCGGCGTGCCGGGAAGAGCAGTCGGAGCGGCAGGGCAAGCACTCACGTGACCCCGGGACCGCTCGCGCGTGACCGGATATTGGTGACTTGGGAGTTCGGATCGGGAGGCGGAGGATCTTGTCCAGAAAGTGATTGCGGGCGGCGCTGCATTCGAAGGGTCAAGCGCCTCGGGATCTCGCGGTCGCCACTCGTTCCGAGTAAAGGACACCATTCCATGGTCGCTCGAAATTCCCGGCCCCCTGTGAGGAACAAATTCGGAGGCTCCGACTCGTCGACGCTCTGGGAAAGCGCATGACCTCCGCAGAAGACGCGTTGCGCGCCTGGGCGGTGCACGGCAGGGTCGCGGATTTCCCCTACGCCCTATTTCTCGGGCATCTGCGGTCGGTCGGCAAGCACTTCCTGGACGCCGAACTCCTCCGCCTGTTGGACGAGATACGTCGTTCGGTGGCCGAGTCGGATTCGGATTCGGAGTCAGAATCCGAGGGCTGCGACGGGCCGCCCTTCCTGCACAGGTTCCTCGATGTCGTCCTCGACAAGCACGACGACCGTTACGACTACCCCAGTTACACCGCCCTGTCCCTGCTGACGCGGCCTGCGCCGGCCGACCGGCACGAGGCGCTGCGCTCACGCGACGAAATGGTGCTGCTCCTGCTCGCCGATCTCGTACGGTTCGAGGAGCGGGCGTCGACGGACACCCCGGACGCACCGCACGTCATGCCGCCGTCGCCCGAACTGGTCGCCAAACGGGCCCGGTTGGCCGTACGGGTGATGGAGTCCGCCGCCCTGCGCGCGCTGCCGTCGGGAGTCGTGGACGCCGTGGCTGTCGCCGCGGTCCCCGGCCGTACCCCCGGCGGTCCGCTGGCCGCGGAGATCCTGCGCAGCGCCGCGCCGGAGCAGGCCCTGGCGTTGTCGGCCAGCGTGCAGCCGGTGTACGTCCTGCACGACGAGTACCTCTTCCTGCGCACCCTTCAGTCGTTCGAGACGACGTTCACGTTCATGTCGTCCGCCCTGGCCACGGCGGTGCGGCGGCTCGACGACGACCGGCCGCAGGAGTCCGCCGAACTCGTCGGCGCCGTGGCCGACGTCCTCAAGGAATCGCTGCCCCTGTTCTCCCTGCTGGCGACCATGCGGCCCGAAGCCTTCCAGACCTTCCGGACCTTCACCGAAGGCGCGAGCGCCATCCAGTCCGCCGGCTACAAGACCTTCGAGTCGCTGTGCTCCACGCCGAGCCTCGCCCGGCTCGCCTCGTCCGCCTACACCTCCGTGCCTCGGGTGCGCGAGCGGGTGGTGAACGGGCAGGCCACCGTCCAGGGCACCTGGCACGCCCTGATCGCCGCACACCGGCTGGACCCGGCGGACGACGCCGCGCTCAGGGCGGCGGCGGACCGGCTGGAATCGGTGCACCAGCGGTGGAAGCAGACCCATTACCGCCTGGCCGTACGGATGATCGGCGAGCGGTCCGGCACCGGATACACGCAGGGTGTGCCCTACCTCGCGGCGGTCCTGGACAACCGGCTGTTCCCGGCCCCGGACCGGCACAGCGCCCTCGTCGGCTGAGCCGGCTCCCCACGCCCACGACCCCTTCGCCCGGAGGCGTTCCCCACGATGAGCAAGCAAGCGCAGCCCGGCAGGCCGGGAACGGCCCGCCGGACGATGAACCCCGAAGAGCGGAACCGTCTCTTCGTGTACGAGTACGACCGGGGCAGCAACTACGAAGAGGACACCCGGCTCACCGCCGCCCTGTCGGCCCTGCTGCCGGAGGACGGGCTTGTCCACCCGGACCAGCGGCTGTTCCAGACGGTGCACCTGATCACCGAGTACGCGTGGTGCGAGATGCACTACGAGATGCGTCGTGCGGCCGAGGGGCTGCGTGAGCGCGACTACCTTCTCGCCGCCCAACTGCTGGAACGCGCCGCGGCGATGGGCGACGTCGCGGTCCGGGCGCTTCAGGTGCTGCTGGACTTCCTGCCGCAGGAGAGCCTGCTGCTGATGCGTGAGACCTTCCCGGAGAACACCACCGGTCTCGACTCGCCCGGCGCCCGTAACCTGCGCCGTGCGGCCACCGCGTTGTGGCAGGAGACGGAGGCCGCCGTCGCCCGCGAGGGGATCGGCGTGCGGGAGCTCATCACGGCGCAGGGCCGCGCCGCGTCGCCGGCCCGCGAGGACCGGGCCCCCGACCTCGCCCTCGTACGGCAGGCGTTGCTGCGGCTCGACGGGGCGGTCGCGGCCTGGAAGCACCATCACCTGCGGCTGGTGTGGTCCCAGCTCGGCGGCCACCCCGAGACCGTCGCGTCCGCCGGCCCGGACACCCGGGAGGACCTGCCCAAGAGCCTGCGCGGCCAGTCCACGGCGGGCGTCCGCGCCATGGCCGAGCGAAGCCTCTTCCCGCGCCTGTGGGACTCCGTGGACGACACCTACCGGGCGTTCGTGCCCGACGAGCAGACACCTGCCTGAGCAGACATCCGCCTGACCAGAAGTACGGAAGGACACGACTGCCGTGACGGCGACCGAATCCGAGACACGCGGCACCGGTGAGCTCACCGAACTGGTGCGCAAGGCCTGGGCCGACGCACTCGGACACGACGAATTCACCGACGAGGACCACTTCTTCCAGGTCGGCGGCCACTCTCTGGGCGCCCTTCACGTCGTCAGGGACCTGGGCGCGGAGCTGGGCCGGAAGATCTCGGTGCGGGTCCTCTTCCGCAACCCCACGGTGGGTGGGCTGGCGCACGAGCTCGCGGCCGACGCGCCGGAGGTGCGCTCGTGAGCGGCCGCACGGCGAGGCTGCCGGTCTCGGCCGCCCAGACGGAGATCTGGCTCGCGGACCGCTGCGAGCCGGAGTCGGGCCGCTACAACGTGCCGGTGGCCCTGGAGTTCCTCGGCGACCTCGACGTACGGGCCCTGCGACGGGCCCTGTCCGACCTGCTCGCTCGGCGGCCCGAACTGGCCGGCCGCTTCGACGCCGAGGACGGGGACCTGTGGTTCCACCCGGAGCCGACGGCGCCGCTTCCCCTGAGCGTCGTACGGCGGTCCGGCTCGTGCCGTTCCGATGCGGCGCGCCAAGAGGCGGTCCGGGCGGCGCAGCGGCCCCTCGATCCGAGCGGCGCGCCCCTGCTGCGGGCCGAGGTGCTACACCACGACGACGGTGCCCTGATCGTGCTGACGATGCATCACATCGTCGCCGACGGACGCACCTTGGACGTCATCGCGGCCAACGTACTCGCCGCGTACCGCGTCCATGCCTCCACGGGCGGGTCCACCCGCGCCGACGCTTTTGTCGAACCGACGCGGCCCATCGCGGCCCACGACACGGAAGCAGCAGACGCGGAGCGCGCACCGGCACCGTACTGGTGTGACCTGCTCGCCGACGAGCCCGTCACCCTCGGCCCGCTGCCCGATCTGGTCCGCGGCGAGCAGCAGCTGCGGGGTACGGCCGGCTGGGTCGAGCGCACCCTGTCCGCGGAACGCCTCACCGCCGTACGGGACCTCGCCGTCGCGCATTCGGTGTCGCCCGCCATGGTGCTGCTGGCCGCGTGGAGCCTGCTGCTGCACGCCTGGTCCGGCGAGCAGGACGGCGTCCTGGGCATGCCGTTCGCCGGCCGTGACGCGCCGGGTACGCAGGACGCGGTGGGCCTGTTCACCCGGGTGCTGCCGGTCCGCAGCCGCGTGGCTGTCGACGAGGAGTTCGGCGCACACGCCCAGCGGCTGGGCGAGCAGGTGCTGGACTCCATGGAGGCGCTCGCCGACGGCGGACCGCCGCCGCCGGCGGCCACGCCCGCGTACCGGGCGGTGTTTCTGCACCAGCCCCGTACCGGCGGCGCCCAGACGGTGCCCGGAGCTCTCGTGCGCGTGGTGCACCTGGACACCGCCTCGGCGAAGTACGACCTCGCCCTGGCCGCCCTGGAGTACACCGACCGGCTGGTGCTGCGCCTCGACTACGACACCAGCCTGTACACCGAGACCTCCGCCGCGTTGATGGTCCGGCAGCTCGACGCGCTGCTCTCGGCCGCCGGGCGCCCGGGCGCCCGCTGCGGGGACCTGCTCGCCGCTCTGGCCGAAGCACCCCCGGGCGACGGACCGGCAACGGACGCCGGGGACACCGCCGCGCGACCGAGCGTGCCCGAGCTGGTCCTGCGGGAGGCCCGCCGTGCCCCCGACGCCGTCGCCGTCGTGCACGGCGAGCACGCCCTCACCTACCGCTCCCTGACCGAAGCGGCGGCGCGCGCCGCGCACTGGCTCCGGTCCGAGGCCGGCGTCCGCGACGGTGACCTGGTCGCCCTGGCGCTGCGGCCCGGTGCGCACACGATCACCGCGATGCTGGCCGTCACCATGGCCGGGGCCGCCTATCTGCCGCTCGACCCCGACCATCCCGACGCCCGGCTGCGGCTGGTCCTGGACGACGCCCGTCCCCGGCTGCTCATCGCCGAGCAGACCGGCACCGGCGGGGCGCCGGACGGGCTGCCCGTCCACACCACGCAGGACATCGCCCGCGCGTCCGCCGCCCTGCCCGGCACGCCGCCCGTCGTCGACAACCGCCCGGAGAGCGTGTTCAACGTCCTCTACACCTCCGGCTCCACGGGCCGCCCCAAGGGCGTCCTGCTGCACCACGGTGGTGTGGTGCGCCTGATGCACCGGCCGGACTTCCTGCCGCTCGGACCCGACGACACCGTCTCGCACCTCTCCCCGCTCAACTTCGACGGCGCGACCTACGAGATCTGGGGCGCCCTCACCCACGGCGCCCGGCTGGCCGTCCTCGACAAGGAACTCGTCCTCGACCCGCCCGCCCTGCGCACGGCCGTCCGCGACCTGGGCGTGACCACCCTGCTGGTCACCACTCCGCTGCTCAACCGCATCATCGAGGACGCGCCCGACCTCCTCCAGACGCTGCGGCGGGTGTACTTCGGCGGTGAGCTGGTCTCCGTGCCGCACCTGCGCAAGGCGCTGCGCTGGGCCCGCCCGGGCACCCTGCTGCACAGCTACGGCCCCACGGAGAACTCCTTCACCTCCACCTGGTGCCCCGTCGAGGAGGTGGCCGAAGCGGCCCGCACCCTGTCCATCGGCGCACCAGTGCCCGGCACCCGCGCCCACGTCGTCTTCGAGGGCACGCTCCTCCCCGCGCCGCCGTACATGCCCGGCGAACTCGTCCTCGGCGGTGACGGTGTGGCCCTCGGCTACCTCGGCGACCCCACCCGCACCGCCGAGCGGTTCTGGGCCGACCCGTTCGGCGACGAGCCGGGCGGCAGGCTCTACCGCACCGGCGACCGGGTGCGGTGGACCGCCGACGGCCGTCTGGAGTTCATCGGGCGCGCCGACAACCAGATCAAGATCAGGAGTCAGCGGGTCGAGCTCGGCGAGGTCGAGTCCGCCCTGCGCGCCCACCCGGACGTCACCGCGGCCTTCGTCACCAGCCGCCGCAACGACCGGGACGAGAAGGAGATCGTCGGTTACGCGGTGCTCGCCCGGCCCGGCGGCCGGCCCGAGGTCATGCGGCACCTGCGCGCGAGCCTGCCGGCGTTCGCCGTCCCCTCCCATCTGGTCGTCCTCGACGAGCTGCCGCTCACCCCCAACGGCAAGATCGACCGGCGGCGACTGCCCCGCCCCGAGGACACCGCGGCGTCGGCGGCCCCGTCACCGGCGCGAGCGGAGACCCGGGACGCCGCCGCCCCCGCGCCCGGCCTCCACGAGGCGGTCCGCGGCGCTTGGCAAGAGGTGCTGGGCGAACGCGCCTTCGGCCCCCACGACAACTTCTTCGACGTGGGCGGCCACTCGCTCCTCCTCGTCCGGCTCCAGGCCGCACTGCGCCGCGCCACCGGGACCGGGCCGTCCATCGGCGACCTGCTGCGCCACACCACCGTCCGGTCGCAGACCCGCCTGGTCGGCGGCGACACGAGCGACACCCCGCGCCCGGCCGCCGCGCGCTTCACGGCACGGCCCGTGTCCGGGCCCGACGACGACGCCATCGCCGTCGTCGGCATGGGCGCGCGGTTCGCCGGCTCCGCCGACCTGGCCGCGTTCTGGGACAACCTGCGCACCGGACGGGACTGCTTCTCCGAGGGGCCCGGTCCGCTGATCACCGAACTGCCCGGCGGGCAGCGGCGGGTGGCGCGCTGGGGCATGGTCGCCGAGGGCACCCGCTACGACGCCGACTTCCTCGGCTTCAGCGAGGACGACCTGCGCCACGGTGACCCTCAGCAGGGAGTGCTGCACGAGGTGCTGTGGTCGGCCGTCGAGGACGCCTCCCTGCGGCTGTCCGACATCGCCTCCCGCACCAGCCTCTACGCGGGCTGCGCCAAGGTCCTCGACACCGACCCCGAGGCCCGGGTGGACGACGTCGTCAACGCCGACCCCACCTTCGTCGCCTCCCGCTTCGCCTACCTGCACGACCTGTGGGGCGAGGCGCTGCTGCTGGACACCGCCTGCTCCACCGGCCTGTACGCGGTCCATCTGGCCTGCCGCAGCCTGCTCACCGGCAGCAGCGACTACGCCCTCGCCGGTGCGGTCTCCCTCGACCCGGCCTCCGACGGCAGTTACCGCCACCGTCCGGGCTTCCTCTACGCCGACGACGGCATGTGCCGGCCCTTCGACCGGCGCGCCTCCGGAACCGTGGGCGGATTCGGCGCCGGAGCGGTGCTGCTCCGCCGCCTCGCCGACGCCGAACGCGACGGTGACCCGGTCTACGCGGTGATCCGGGGGAGCGCGGTCAACAACGACGGCAAGGCGCGCATCGGCTACTCCGCACCCGGAGTCGACGGCCAGTCGCGGGTCATCCGCGAGGCCCTGGCCGCCGCCGGTGTCGGCGGCGCCGACATCGGCTTCGTCGAGGCCCACGGCACCGGGACCCGCCTCGGCGACGCCATCGAGATGACGGCCCTGGCCGACGCGCTCGGGCGGACGGGCCCGCCGGTCGCCGTCGGATCGGTCAAGGCGTCGATCGGGCACTGCAACACCGCCGCCGGCATCGCCGGACTCATCAAGGCCGTGCTCGCCGTCCACCACGGGCACCTGCCCGCCACGCCCAATGTCGCCGAACCCATCGACGAACTGGGCGCGGACAGCCGTCTGTCCCTCCTGGGCGAGGGCCGCGCCTGGACCGAGCGGACGGACCGGCCGCGCACGGCCGGCGTCAGCTCCTTCGGCGTGGGCGGCACCAACGCCCATGTGGTCGTGCAGCAGCACCGGGCCGCGTCGGCGGCAGTCGTCCTCCCGCAGCCGGAAAGGGTGTGACCCGCCGATGAACCGACCCCTGACCGTGACGGACCTCCCGCGTGTGCTGGCCGTGTCCGCCCGGGATCCCGAGTCCCTGGCCGAGACGCGCGGCCGCCTGGCCGCGTGGCTGGAGAACACGCCGGACGCCGACCTCGACGACGTGGCCCTGACCCTGAGGACAGGCCGTGAACGCTTTCCGTGCCGGTACGCCGTCACCGGTGATTCGGCCGCCGAAGTCGCCGCGCTGCTCGCGGACGTCGGCGCCCCGGCGGACCCGGACCCGGCGCCCGTGCGGGCCCCTGGTGACGGTCCCCTCCTCCTGCTCGACGGCACGGCGCTCACTTCGGCATCCGTGGACCTCCCGGAGGTGGCCGACGCCCTGCGGGTCGCCAGGGGGCACACCGACGTCGAGGCGGCCCGTACCGTCGCCGTCCTGTACGGCCTGGCGGCCTGGCTGCGGGCCCGTGGCGTGACCCCGTGTGCCGTGCGCGGAACGGGAGCCGGCGCTCTCGCCGCCGCGGCGGTACGCGGAGACCTCACCCTGCCGGACGCGCTGTCGGCCGCCGCCGCGGGCATCCCGGGAACCGACGAGGACCTCCCCGAGGAGCACACCGGAGCGCCCGTCGTCGTGATCGGCGCACCCCGGCCGGACGCGCCCGACGCGCTCACCCTCGACCCGGCCGACGGCACCTCGTACGCGCGGCTGCTCGCCGAACTGTGGCGGCGGGGCTACGAAGCGGACACCTCGCTGGGCCGCCCCGGCAGCCGGGTCCGGCTGCCCGGACACCCGTTCCGACGCCGCGAACCGGGCGGCCCCGCGCCGGCCGACGCGGCGCCCACCCGCCCACTCACGCCGTACGAACAGCGCTGGCTGTTCTACGACCTGGTCCGGCACGGCTCCTCCGGCGACCACAACGCGGCCGTCGCGACCGTCGTACCGGGACCGCCGCCCGCGCCCGACGTCCTGAGCGCCGCCTTCGCCGAACTCCAGCGCAGGCACCCGGCCCTGCGCACCGTCTTCAGCGAACCGGGCGGGCGCTGGCAGGCCCGCACCCTGCCCACCCCGGACGCCCGGCCCGCCGCCCTCGTCCCCGACCCCGACAGCGGGCCGGAACACCTGCGGGAGTCGGTGCTGGACGCGGCCCGACAGCCACTCCCCCTGCGCGACACACCGTTGGTGCGCTGCTGCTCCCGCGGCGGACCCGCCCACTGGGCAGTGGCGCTGGCCGTCTACGAACCGCTCACCGCCACGCTCGACCCCCGGCGCCTGCTCGACGAACTCGTCGGCCTGGTGGGCGCCGACACCCCGCCTGCGCCACCCCAACCCGCCTGACACGGAACGGACATCGCCATGACCCTCCTGCACACCCCGCCCGACGCGCTGCCCGCCGACTGGTACGGCGCCGCACCCGCCCCGATCGGCGTCGACCAGGCCTTCAACGGCTACGTCGCCGCAACCGTCGTACACACCCTCGACCGGCTCGGCGTCTGGGACCGGCTGGCCGCCGAACCTCGCCTGGACCTCGCCGACTTCGTGCGCTCCGCCGGTCCCGCGGTCCGCGAGCGCGTCGTCCGCGAGGTGATGCGCGCCGCGGCCGTGTGCGGCTGGCTGCGGCTGGAGGACGACGGAGACACCGCGGTCCTCACCGACGCCGGACGCGAGACGCTCCGTATGCGCGGCTACTTCACCTGGGCGGTCGGCGGCTACAGCGACGTCTTCTCCGGCGCCGCCCGACTGGCCACCGGCGAGGCCACGTTCGGCGACACCCTGCTGCGCGACGAGGCGATGGTCGCCCTCGGCTCCGGCCAGAACGACCGCTCCTTCATGTCCACCACCCTCGACGACGTCCTCGACGGCATCGACTTCCGCACCCTCGCCGACCTCGGCAGCGGCATCTCAGCCCGGGTCAGCCGGGTCGTCGGCGCCCGGCCCGGCACCCGCGGCCTCGGCCTGGACATCAGCGGCCCCGCCACCGAACTCGGCCACCGCACCATCGCCGAGGCAGGCCTTCAGGACCGGGTCCGGGCGATCCGCGCCGACGTGCTCGACGTGTGCCACCGCGAGGCCCACCACGACGCCATCGCCGAGGTGGACACCGTGATGAGCTTCTTCCTGCTGCACGACCTGCTCGCCGACCCCGCCACCCGCCCGCACCTGTTCACCCGGCTGCGCGAGGCGTTCCCGGCCGCCCGGACCTTCGTCCTCGCCGACACCATGCTCCGCCCCGAGGCCGAGGGCTCCGCCACCCTGCCGGTGTTCTCCCTCGGCTACGAACTCGCCCACGCGCTCATGGGCGTACCGCTGCACACCAAGGAGACGTACGAGGACCTGTTCGCGGCCGCCGGCCTCCACCCGGTCCGCACGGTCCCCTTCGGCACCCCGCACTCGTGGCTGTACGTCCTGGAAGCGCGGTGAGCGCCAACCCCCTCGCGGTCCTGCGCGAGTTCTCCCCGCGCACCCGGGCCGTGCTGGCGGTCAACGCGGTCAACTCCTTCGGCGGCGGCCTGGTCCTGCCGTTCCTCTGGATCTACCTGGACCAGGTCCGCGGCCTGGCGTCCTGGATTCCCGCCGCCACCCTCGCCGTCCAGGCCGCCACCGCCGTCGTCGGCGGCCTCGCCTGGGGCGCCGTCCTGGACCGGCTCGCGCCGCGCACCGTCGTCACGCTGGTGATGTGCGTCGCCGGCCTCGGCACCGGCCTGTACGCCTTCGTCACCTCGGCGCCGGCCGCGCTCACCGCCGCGGTCGTGTACGGGCTCGGCATCAGCGGCGTGGGCACGGTCCTGCGCTATCTGTACGCCGGTGCCGCAACGGCCCGGGAGCGCGGGCTCGCCTTCTCGGCCGACTACGCCGTGTTCAACGCGATGACCGGCATCGGCGTCCTCGTCGGCGGCCTCGTCGCCGCCTCGGGGCCGGGATCCCGCGCCGCCCGCTTCACGACGCTCTACATCGCCGACGGCGCCACCTTCCTGGCCGCCGGCGCCGCCTTCCTCCTGCTGCTGCCGCGCATCGAACGCGGCGGCGGGAAGACGGCCCCGGCGGGACCGGCCGGCTACCGCGAGGTGCTCGGACAGCGGGCTCTCGCGGTGCTGCTGGCCACGGTGACGCTGTGCTCGCTGGTGTCGTACGGGCAGCTCCGATCCGGTCTGCCCGGCTATCTCACGGCCGGCGGCGCCGTGGGCCCGGAGGGACTGTCCGGCACCTTCGCCGTGAACGTCGTCGTCGCCGTGCTCACCCAGGTGGCCCTCGGCGAGCGCGTCCAGCGCGTGCGGCGCAGCACCGTGCTGTCCCTCACCGGCCTCCTGTGGGCCGCGGCCTGGGCCCTCGTGCTGGTCGCGGGCCGCCAGCACGGCACCGCCGCGACCGTCACGGCCATGGCCGGGGTGCTGCTGCTGTCGGTGGGGGAGGCCCTGGTGTTCCCCGTGGTCACCGGGCTCCTCAACGACCTCGCCGAGGAACGCGCCCGGGGCCGGGTCAACGCCATGCTGTCGGTGGCCGTCTCCACCGGCTCGGTGGCCGGTCCCCTCCTCGCCGGGGCCACGCTCCCGCTCGCCGACGGTCTGCCGCTGATCGTCGCCCTGATCGCCGTCTGCGCCGCCGTCGCCCTCGTGGGACCGGCCTTGCGCCGCACCCTGCCGGCCGGCGCCGACCTGCCCCACCCGGCACCGGAAGCCGAGGCCGACGAGCCGACGGCCGCGGCCGCCGGCACCGGATCCGCACCCGTCACCGCCGCCAGCGGCTCCTAGGAGGTAACCGTCATGCAGCACTGGCCACTGAGCGGCATCACCGTGCGCACCCCGCTCGTCGAACTGCGCTGGCCCACCCCGCAGGACCTCGACGCGCTCGCCGCACTGGGCGCCGAAGGCGTGCACGCGCCCGGCTTCATGCCCTTCTTCTCGCAGTGGACGGACGGCGATCCGGCCGCCGTCGCCCGCCGGGTCCTCCAGCGCCACTGGAACGCCATGGCCCACTGGAGTCCCGACGACTGGACGCTGTACCTGGTGGTGGTGCACGACGGCGAGGTGGTGGGCTCCCAGTCGCTGGGCGCACGCGACTTCGCGGTGACCCGCGAGGTGCTCCTGACCTCCTGGCTCGGCCTGCGCCACCAGGGCCTGGGCCTGGGCGGCCACGCGCGCGCCGCCGTCCTCGAACTGGCCTTCGCCGGCCTCGGCGCACAGGACGCGTTCTCCGTCGTACGGCGGGAGAACACCGCCTCGCAGGCCGTGTGCCGCAAGTTCGGCTTCTCCCACGACGGCACGCAGATCAACGCCGTACGCGGACTGCGCGCCGTCAGCGACCGCTACCGGCTGCGCCGCGCGGACTGGGAGGCGTCACGCGTCGTCCCCGCGGAGATCGGCGGCCTGGAGCCGGCGCTCGCCATGTTCGGGGCCGAGGCCACGACGGGCGCACCCGCGGCCACCGCGCTGTCCGCCGCCCTCTCCGGCGTGCGCTACGCACCCGACCCCGACCACGTCGACGCCTGAGGACGGCCGGTTATGCCACGCCCCGTGATCGCCGTCGTCTACGACTTCGGCTCCGTCGCCCCCGCGGACATCGTGGACCGTCTCGAACCGCTCGGGGACGTCGTCCTCGCCGTGTGCCGCTCGGCCCACACCGAGCAGATCGCCCCGCTTCTGGCCGACCTGGCGCCGGTCGTCGCCGTGGACGGTGACAGCGCACCCGCCCTCGACGAAGCAGCCGCGCGTCTCACGGCACACCGCCCCGACGCCGTGCTCACCTTCAGCGAGCGCCGCCTCGCCACGACGGCGGAACTCGCCGCGCGACTCGGACTGCCGTACCACGACGCCGACACCGTACGGCTGCTGACGGACAAGTACGAGCAGCGGCGCAGGCTCCGTGAGCGGGGCGTGGACCCGGTGCGGACACGGCTGATGCGCACCCCACGGGACTGGGCGCCCGCGCTCGCCGCGGTGGGGCTGCCCGCGGTCCTCAAGCCGGTCCGCGGCGAGGGCAGCCGCAGCACCCATCTGGTGCGGGACGCGGACACCGGCGCCGCGCTCGCGGCAGAACTGCTGACCGGCGCGGACGCCGAGGAGGCCCTCGTCCTGGAGGAGTACCTGGCGGGAGTCGACCGTGCCCCGTTCGGTGACCACGTCTCCGTGGAGAGCGCGGTGGTGGACGGCCGGGTCACGCACTGGGCGGTGACCGGGAAGTTCCCGCTGGCCCCGCCGTTCCGCGAGGTCGGTCACTACTGGCCGGCACCCCTCGCCGACGCCGAACGGGCGGCGGTGCTCGATCTGGCCGGCCGCGCGCTCGAGGCACTCGGACTGCGCACCGGCATCACCCACACCGAGGTCAAACTGACCGCTCACGGCCCCCGGCTGATCGAGGTCAACGGCAGGCTGGGCGGATTCCAGAGCGGCCTCGGCCGGCTGGCGGGCGGACTGGACCCGGTGGCCCTGGCGGGCCGGCTGGCGCTGGGCGGCCCCGCCCCCGAGACCTGGGCGCCGCGGGAGCGGGTGGTGTACGCCCGTGCGGTCCCGGCCCCCACCGAGGGCGGCCTGCTGACCGGCGTGCACGGGGTCGCGGACGCGCTCGCCGCACCCGGCCTCGACGGCTACGAGACCCGCGTGCGGCCCGGCACCCGGCTCCCACCCGGCGTCGGCACCGCCGAACTGGCCGTGCTGTGGGGCACGGCCGACGACCACGCCGCCATGCTCGCCGCCCTGGACCAAGCCCTCGACGCCCTCACCTACACCTTCACCGACGCCCCCGGAACACCGGACGCCCCCGGAACACCGGACGCCCCCGGAACACCGGACACGCGCACCGTGCGCGCCCGCGACCTGGCCGCCCCCGGCCCGCTCACCTCCCTCGACCGATGAGAGGCCCCCAGATGACCACCGAGACGCCGACTTCCACCCCGACTCCGGCTCCGGCTCCGCGTGCGGCAGGTGCCGAGATCCGCACCGACATTCCCCGGTTCCTGCCGGTGGCCGGGCACCACGCACCGGCGCCCTTCTACCTGACGGCCGACATGTTCGGCGGCGTCCCCGTCGAGCTGGCCGGCGGCCCCATCGACCACCTGGTCGGCAAGCCGGTCGCCGATCCCCACCGGCACGAGGTCGACGAGATCTACTTCCTCGTCTCGCCCCACCCAGGAGGCGCCCGCATCGAGGTCCTCGTCGACGGCGACCGGCACGAGCTGACCTCGCCCGCTCTGCTGCGCGTTCCCGCCGGGGCCGAGCACCGCTTCCTCACCCTTCAGGCCGAGCCCGGCAGTTACTGCTTCGGCCTGCTGCTCGGCGGTGGACGATGACCGCCCCGGTCCTCCCGCGCACCCCGGCCGGCGCACCCGTGCGCCTCCACCTCAGCGAGAGCCCGTACGGCCCGAGCCCGCACGCCCTGGCCGCCGCCCACCGGGCCGTCGACGACACCGGGACCTATCCCGACCCCGCCCGCACCGCGCCCGCCCACGCCGTCGCCGAACTGCTGGGCGTCCGGCCGGACCAGGTCGCAGTCGCCAACGGCAGTGACGAACTGGTCCTGCTCAGCGCGCTGTGCCTGGGCGACCGGCAGCGCCCCGGGGTCACCACCGCGGGCACCTTCCCCGGCTACCGGATCTGCCTGGAGAACGTCGGTCGCGGCTGCCGCGAGGTTCCCCCGGACGGCGTCGACGCGCTGGCCGACGCCTTCGACGGCGCGGGCGTGGCGTACGTGTGCAACCCGCACAACCCGACCGGGGGCGCCCTGGACCGGGCCGCGTTCGACCTCCTCGTCGAACGGGCGGCCGCCACCGGCACCCCCCTCGTGGTGGACGAGGCCTACCTGGACTTCGCCCCGCCCGGCACCCCCCAGGTCCTCGACTACCTCGGCACCGGCGCTCCCGTGCTGGCGCTGCGCACCTTCTCCAAGGCGCACGGGCTGGCCGGGCTGCGCATCGGCTACGCCGTGGGCGGCGCCGACCTCGTGGGCCGGCTGCGCGAGGTGCAGGGCAGCATGCCGTTCAGTGTCAACCGGGCCGCCCAGGCCGCCGCCGTGGCCGCGCTCGCCGACCACGGTCACCTGGAGCGGGTACGGCGGGGCAATGCCGTGGCCCGTGAGCGGTTCCGGGCCGATCTGGCCGTCCGGGGGCGCGGGGCGCTGCCGTCGGTGACCAACTTCCTCGCCGTACCGGTGCCCGACTCGGCGCGGGCCGAACGGCTGCTGGAGCGCGACCACGGCATCCTCGTCCGCGACGCGGGCCGCTTCGGACTCGACGGGTACCTGCGGATCTCCGTCGGCGCCTCCGCGGACCTCGAACGCCTCCTCGACGCCCTCGACATAGTCGCCCCCGTCACCACCCCCGCCCCCGTCACCACCCCCGGGCCCGTCACCGCCCCCGCGCCTGGCACCGCCCCCGCTCCGGTCCCTGCCCCCGTCACCGACCCCGAACTCGGCCTGACACCGCCCTCCCGCGCCACCGCACGGGAACATCTGTGACGCGAGTGATCGCCCTCGACACCGGCCGCCTCCGACTGCGGGAGGTGCTGCCGGCCGAGGCCCTGGAACTTCGGGAGGGCCGGCCCGGCGGACTGGACTGGCTGGGCGGCACCCCCGGGGAGGGCTCGCGGGAAGCGGCGGGGCTGCTCGCCGACGCGCACGCGGCCGGATCGCACCGGCCCGGCTGGGGCATGTACGTGCTCGTCCGCATCGAGGACGGCCTCGTCGTCGGCGGCATGGGATTCCAGGGTCCGCCGACGGGCGGACACGTCGAGATCGGCTTCGACCTGCACCCGGACGCCCGCGGCCGCGGGTACGCGACCGAGGCCCTGGCCGCGCTCGCCCACTGGGCGCTGGGCGAAACGGGCGTCGACACGGTCATCGCCACGACCACGCACACCAACACCGCCTCCCGACGCGTCATGGAGCGGGCCGGCTTCGCCCGCCGCCCCGACCGCGACGGGCAGCTCCTCTACACCCTCACCACCTGACCGGACGCCGGCCCACACCCGATCCGGCAGTGCCGCCCACACCCGATCCGGCAGTGCCGCCCACACCCGATCCGGCAGTGCCGCCCGCACCTGATCCGGCGGTGGCGCGCGGCCGTGACCGCGCTTCGCTCCGCTCCGAGAACCCACCCGCCGCCCATGGCCGGGAGAAACCGAGGCACCCCGTGAGAACCGCACCCCCGCCGGCCGCGCCCCCCACCCGGGAGGCCCCCGAGGCGCTCGCCCAGCCGTACGGCTACCGACGCCACGAGGCCGTCGAGCCCGACTGGCGGCGCTTCGCGGCCTGGCGGGACGTCACCGCCGCCGAGTGGCGCGACCCGCAGTGGCAGCGCGCCCACTGCGTCAAGGGAGTCCGGCAGCTGCGCGAGGTGGCCGGGACCGGGCTCGACGACGCGTTCTACGACGATCTCGCGGCCGACCAGGCGCAGTTCGCGACCATGCCGATCCTGCTCACCCCGCAGGTCCTCAACACCATCGCTCCCACGTCCGCCCCCGACACCACCGCCTGGTACGCCGACCCCGTCCGCCGCTACATGCTGCCCGTCGCCAGCGACCGGCACCCCAGGTGGCCCAGTCACCCGCTCGCCTCCCGCGACTCCCTGCACGAAGCCGAGATGTGGGTGGTCGAGGGACTCACCCACCGCTACCCGACCAAGGTGCTCGCCGAACTCGTCACCACCTGCCCGCAGTACTGCGGGCACTGCACCCGGATGGATCTGGTCGGCACCTCGACCCCGCAGATCGACAAGTACCGCTTCGTGCTGCGCCCGGCGGACCGCCTGGACCGGATGATCGCCTATCTGCGCGCCACCCCCACCGTGCGCGACGTCGTGGTCTCCGGCGGCGATGTCGCCAACGTGCCCTGGCCACGGCTGCGTTCGTTCGTGGACCGGCTTCTCGACCTGGACAACGTCCGGGACATCCGGCTCGCCAGCAAGGGGCTGGTCGGACTGCCCCAGCACTGGCTCGCCCCCGAGGTGCTCGACGGCATGGCCCAGCTCGCCGCCAAGGCGTCCGCGCGCGGCGTCGGCCTGGCGATGCACACGCACGCCAACAGCGTCCAGCAGGTCACCCCGCTGGTCGCCGAGGCCTCCCGCGCGCTGCTGGCCGCCGGCCTGCGCGACATACGCAACCAGGGTGTGCTCCTGCACGGCGTCAACCACACCCCCGAGGCCCTGCTCGACCTGTGCTTCGCCCTGCTCGACAGCGCCCAGATCATGCCGTACTACTTCTACCTCTGCGACATCGTGCCCGGCGCCGAGCACTGGCGGCTCCCGCTGTCCGAGGCCCAGCGCCTGCAGCACGCCATCATGGGCTACCTGCCCGGCTTCGCCACCCCCCGGCTGGTGTGCGACGTGCCCTACGTCGGCAAGCGCTGGGTGCACCAGGCCGACGCCTACGACCGCGAACTGGGCATCTCCGACTGGTCCAAGAACTATCTGACCTCGGTCGAGCACGACGACCCCGCGGCGCTGCGCCGCACCCACCACTACTACGACCCGCTGCACACCCTGCCCGACGCCGGTCAGGCGCACTGGGCGCAGTGGAAGCCGGAGGAGACCCGGTGAACGGCGGTACGCGGACGCAGGGTTCACCGCTCGGACTGCACCGGGTGCTCGCGCCGGCCGGAGTGCTGCCGCAGGCCGCCGAGCGGCTCGACCCCGACTCCCCGCTGCGCGAGGACGAACTGCGCATCGACGTGGAGTACCTCAACCTGGACGCGGCGTCCTACCGGCAGCTCCACGAGGAGCACGGCGGGGACGGGAACGCGATACGGGAGGCGGTGTGCCGGATCGTGCGCGAGCGCGGCAAGATGCACAACCCGGTCACCGGCTCCGGCGGCATGCTGATCGGCACCGTGGCCGAGGCCGGGCCGCGCACCCCGCTCGGCCTCGAGCCCGGCGACCGGGTGGCCAGCCTGGTCTCCCTCACCCTGACCCCGCTGACGCTGACCGACGGGCTGCGCGACTGGGACGGGCTGGGGGAGCGCGTACCGGCCCGCGGGCACGCCGTCCTCTTCGGCCGGTCGGTCGCCGCGGCCCTGCCCGCCGACCTGCCCGACGAACTCTCCCTCGCGGTACTCGACGTGTGCGGTGCACCCGCGCTGACGGCCCGTACCGTCGCCGAGTACGCCGCCCGGTCCGGCATCGCGCCCTCCGTGGCCGTTCTGGGCGCGGCCGGCAAGTCGGGCTGTCTGGCGCTGGCGGCCGCCCGCCGCGCGGGCGCCGGGCGGCTCGTGGGCGTCGTGCCCGACGGCGCGGAGGAGGCCGCGCTCACCGCGTCCGGCCTGGCCGGCACGGTCCTGCGAGCCGACGCCCGCGACGCGGTCGAGCTGAGCGGCCGGCTCGACGGGTCCGGCGGTCCCGTCGACATCACCGTGGTCTGCACCGACGTACCCGGCTGTGAGCACGCGGCGGTGCTGGCGACGCGCGACGGCGGCACGGTCGTCTTCTTCTCGATGGCCACCTCGTTCCCCACGGCCGCGCTCGGCGCCGAGGGGCTGCGCGCCGACGTCACCATGCTGATCGGCAACGGCTATCAGCCCGGCCACGCCGAGCAGGCGCTGGACCTGGTGCGCACCGAGCCGGGGGTGCGGCAGCTGTTCGCCCGCAGACTCGCACCGTCCCGTACCGGCACTGCCGTCTCCGAGCCTCCAGCTGCCCCGATCGACACCGCCGCCGCTCAGCCCCTGGCTGCCCCGGCCGGCGCCGCCGTTGGGTCTCCGGCTAACCGGGCCGGCGCTGATGCCGTTGGGTCTCCGGCTAACCGGGCCGGCGCTGATGCCGTTGGGTCTCCGGCTGACCGGGCTGGCGCTGATGCCGTTCGGTCTCCGGCTAACCGGGCCGGCGCTGATGCCGTTCGGCCTCTGGCTAACCGGGCCGGCATCGCCGCCGCTCGGCCTCCAGTTGCCCCGGCCGGCATCGCTGTGGCCCAGCCTGCGGTTGCCCCGGCCGGAACCGCCGCTCCCAGCCCCATGGCCGTCCCCGTCGGCAAGCTCGGGCTCGACCCCCGGCTGATGCGCCGTGCACGGGAGCTGGCCGTGCGCGCCGGACGCCCGGTGGTGGACATGGCCCGGTCCCACACCACCGTGGCGGTCGAGCGGGCCGCGCTGCGGCTGGCAGGGCTGTCCGGTGCCGACGCCGAGGGCATTCCCTGGGTCAACCGGCTGGTGGACGCGGTGCGTGACCAGGTCGGTCTGGAGCACGGGGTGGCGCTGCCGGTCTGGCACGCGCTGCGCACCGGGACGAGCCGCGACCTCACCGAGCTGGCCGCCCGCGCCACCGCCCGGGACGTGTCCTTCCGGCTGCCCGAGGGCGCCGCGGCCGAGAGTGCCGTACGCGACGCCCGCCGGGCCATGGCCCAGGGCCTGACGGTCATCGACGGCCGCCGCCGGGAACGCGAGCGCCTGATCCGGCGGGGGAGCAGGCCCCGCGGTCCGCTCGTCTACCTGATTGTGGCCACCGGCGACATCCACGAGGACGTCCGCCAGGCCGTGGCGGCGGCCCGCGGCGGCGCCGACGTCATCGCGGTCATCCGCTCCACCGGTCAGTCGCTGCTCGACTACGTGCCGCACGGCGCCACCCGCGAGGGCTACGCCGGCACCTACGCCACCCAGGAGAACTTCCGCCTGATGCGCGCCGCCCTGGACGAGGTGTCGGCGCAGCTCGGCCGCTACGTCCGCCTGACCAACTACGCGTCGGGACTGTGCATGCCGGAGATCGCCGTACTGGCCGGTCTGGAACGGCTCGACATGATGCTCAACGACTCGATGTACGGCATCCTCTTCCGCGACATCAACCCGGTCCGCACCTTCGTCGACCAGCGGTTCTCCCGGCAACTGCACGCCCGCGCCGGCATCGTCATCAACACGGGCGAGGACAACTACCTCACCACCGCCGACGCGATGCAGGCGGCCCACACGGTCACCGCCAGCCAGCTGCTGAACGAGTACTTCGGCAAGGAGGCGGGGCTCACCGACGCCCAACTCGGCCTGGGGCACGCCTTCGAGATCGACCCGGACCTGCCCGACTCGTTCCGGATGGAGCTGGCCCACGCCCTGCTCGCCCGCGAACTGTTCCCCGACGCCCCGCTCAAGTGGATGCCCCCGACCCGCCACATGACGGGTGACGTCTTCCGCGGCTATCTGCTCAACGGGTTCTTCAACCTGGCCGGGGCCCTGACCCGGCAGGACATCCTGCTGGTCGGCATGATGACCGAGGCCGTCGTCACCCCCTTCCTCTCCGACCGCGACCTGGCGCTGCAGAACGTCCGGTACGTGATGGACGCCGCCGGCGCCCTGGAGGAGGACTTCCGGCCCGCTCCCGGCGGTGTCATCGCCCGGCGCGCGGACGTGGTGCTGCGCGAGGCCGTCGGCCTGCTGGAGCGACTGTGCGACCGCGGACTGCTGGACGCCATCGCCGAGGGCACCTTCGGCGGTATGCGCCGTCCCGTCGACGGCGGCCGCGGCCGGGACGGGGTGGCCGAGCGCGCCCCCGGCTACCGCAACCCCGCCATCGAGCTGCTGGACGCGTCCGCGGACCCCGACCCAGAAGGAGACGACCAGCGATGAACACCCCCGCAGGGCCGCCGTCCGCGGTCCGTCCCTACGGGGACACCACCGACGACGGCATGGTGCAGCTGTCGTTCACCCTCCCCCTGCCGCACGGCCCCCTCGCCGAGGCCGCGGCCCTCCAACTGGCGCGCCGCATGGGCATCGAGCGCCCCCTGCTGGTCCACGCCCGGCCGGTGAGCACCGAGTTCAGCTTCTTCGTCGTCTACGGCGCGGTCGCACACCGGGTGGAACTGGACACGGTCGACGTCCTGGAGCGGGAGTACCCGCTGCTGTCGGCCGAGGAGGTCGACGAGACCGTGCACCAGGGCCTGGGACGCGAACTGGTCGTGGTCGGCGCGTGCATCGGAACGGACGCCCACACCGTCGGCATCGACGCCATCCTCAACATCAAGGGCTTCGCCGGGCAGAAGGGCCTCGAGTACTACCACTCGATGCGGGTCGTCAACCTCGGCGCCCAGGTCGCGGTGGCCGACCTGGTGCGGCGGGCGGTGAGCGAGCGCGCCGACGCCGTTCTGGTCTCCCAGGCCGTCACCCAGCGCGACGCGCACCTGACCAACGTGCGCGAACTCGGCGCCGAACTGGACGTGGCGTTCGCCGGGCGCTCCCGACCCCTGCTCGTGGTGGGCGGACCTCGCTTCGACCCCGGCATGGCCGCCGAACTGGGCGTCGACCGCGTCTTCGGACGCGGCACCACCCCCGACGACGTGGCCAGCTACCTCGCCCACGCCCTGACCTACGGGCGGACCACCGCGTCGGACGACAGGAGCGCCGTATGAGGCCCCTACAGCAGGCCCCGCAACCGGTCCTGCATCCGGCCCCGCATCCGGCCCCGCAACCGGTCCTGCATCCGGCCCCGCATCCGGCCCCGCAACCGGTCCTACAGCAGGCCCCGCATCCGGTCCCGCGACCGGTCCCGCGACCGGTCCCGCAGCCGGTCCGCGCGGCGGCTGCCGAGGACCGGCTCGACGCCCGGTTCCGCGCTGTCGCCGCCCGCGAGCCCGACCGTACGGCCGTCACCGACGCCCGGGGTTCGGTCACCTACGGCCGGCTCGCCGAGCAGGCCGACGCCGTCACCCTCGCCCTGCGCGGCCGGGTGACCGCGGGTCAGCCCGTCGCGCTGCGCGCCGGGCGGTCCCGGCACGCGCTGGCCGGGCTCCTCGGCATCCTGGGCGCCGGAGCCTCCTATCTGCCGGTCGACCCCGGGTATCCGCCGGAGCGGCAGCGCCATCTCCTCGACGACTCGGGCACCCGGCTGATCCTCACCGAAGGACCGCCGGCGCCCGGCGAGACACCGCTCGCCACGCTGGGACCGCTCGTCCTCGTCTCCCGTCCGCCCGCCCCCGCCCCCGCCGAGACCCCCGCCCTCCCGTCGGACACCGCCTACACCATCTACACCTCCGGCTCCACCGGCGCACCGAAGGGCTGCGTCGTCGGACACGCGCAGGTGCTGGCCCTGCTGGACGCCGCGGTACCCCTGTTCGACGTCGCAGCCGATGACGTGTGGACGCTGTTCCATTCCTGGAGCTTCGACTTCAGCGTGTGGGAGATCTGGGGCGCCCTGCTGTACGGCGGCCGGGCGCTGGTCGTCGACCGGGAGACGGCCGCCGACCCCGAGGCCTTCGCCGGGCTGCTGGCGGCCGAGCGGGTCACCGTGCTCAACCAGGTGCCCTCCGCCTTCGGCAACCTCGTCACCGAGGCGGCGGCCGCAGGGGTGCGACTCCCGGCCCTGCGCCACGTCGTCCTCGGCGGCGAGGCTCTCGTGCCCGGCGACATACGCCGCTGGTGGGACGCGGGCCCGGCACCGGCCGCGACCGTCACCAACATGTACGGCATCACGGAGACCACCGTCCATGTCACCCACTGCACCGTCACGGCCGACGTCCTGCGCGAGGCCGGTGGCGGACGCACCCCGATCGGGCGGCCGTTGGGCCACCTGACCGTGGAGCTGCGGGACGGGCAGGGGGAGTTGGTGGCGCCGGGGCAACCCGGGGAGCTGTGGGTGGGCGGTGCGGGTGTGAGCCACGGCTACCTCGGCCGCCCCGGACTCACCGCGGAGCGCTTCCCCACAGCGCCGGACGGCACGGGCCGCCGCTATCGCAGCGGTGACTGGGCCGTGGCCGGCGCCGACGGCCTGCTGTACTACGCGGGCCGGATGGACGGCCAGGTCAAACTGCGTGGCTTCCGCATCGAACTCGGCGAGATCGAGGCGCAGTTGCGCGCGCTCCCCGGCGTCGACGGCGCCGCCTGCCTCGTCGACGACAGCGGCCGTGCACCGATGCTCAGCGCCTTTCTGGTCGCCGACCGTGACGCACTGCCCCCGGACCGGGTGCGTGAGCACCTGGCCGAGCGACTGCCCGCGCACATGCTGCCGCAGCGGCTGCGCTACCTCGACCGGCTGCCGCTCACCCCGCACGGCAAGCTGGACCGGACGGCCCTGGCGGCCGTGTCCGGCACCGGCCCGCGCGGGGAAGACGCCCTGAACCTCACGATGCGAGGCGGTGACCACCGTGCCGGTTGAATTCATCGGGATGATCGGGACCAAGGACTCCGAGGGCGGCTCCCACGGGCCCGCCGTCGACCCCGAGTTCACCCGGCGCTTCGCGCGCGTGCACGAGGAGGCCGGGTTCGACCGCGTCCTGATCGGCCACAGTTCCAGCTCGCCCGACGGCGCCCAGGTCGCCGCGTACGTGGCCGCGCACACCGAGCGCCTCGGACTGCTGCTGGCCCACCGGCCGGGCATCCTCGCCCCGACCGCGGCCGCGCGGTCCTTCGCCACCCTCGATCACTTCAGCGGCGGGCGACTCGCTGTCCACGTCATCTCCGGCGGGAACGACGCCGAACAGCGGCGCGACGGCGACTACCTGGACAAGGACGACCGCTACGCCCGCACCGACGAGTTCCTGGAGGTCGTGAAGCGGGCGTGGACCGAACCGGAGGGCTTCGGCCACGAGGGCCCCCGCTACCGGTTCGAGGACCACCGCTCCGAGGTACGCCCGCTGCAACACCCGACGATCCCGTTGTACTTCGGGGGTTCCTCGCCCGCCGCCCACCGGGTGGGCGGCAAACACGCGGACGTGTTCGCGCTGTGGGGCGAGCCACTGGCCGAGACCGCCGAGCAGATCGCGGCCGTGCGGGCCGCGGCGCGCTCGGCCGGACGCACGGTGCCGCCCAGGATCAGCGTGTCGTTCCGGCCGGTGCTGGGCCGTACCGAGGAGGAGGCGTGGGAGCGGGCGTACGGCGTCCTCGAGGCGATCCGCCGGCGCGGCACGGCGGGTTCCTTCTTCGACCGCGGCCGGCCGCCGTTGCCGCTCGGGCCGTCGGCGCGTCCCGAGAACGTCGGCTCCCAGCGGTTGCTGGCCGCCGCGGCGAAGGGCGAGCGGCACGACCGGGCCCTGTGGACCGCGCCCGCGGCGGCCACCGGGGCGGCGGGCAACTCCACCGCGCTGGTGGGGACTCCGGAGACGGTGGCCCAGGCCCTGTCGGACTACATGGACATCGGGGTGACGACCTTCCTGCTGCGCGGGTACGAACCGCTGCGTGACGCCGAGGAGTTCGGGCGGACGCTGCTGCCGCTGGTGCGCCAGGAGGCGGAGCGGCGCGAACGGTCGGCGGTGGTCGCGGACTGAGCGGTGGGGCGCGCCGGGGCGCACAGCACGACGGCGGAGGGCGCCGGTGGGGATCACCCACCGGCGC
>NZ_JBHWUW010000085.1:0-24611 GCF_042737245.1 Streptomyces sp. NPDC060002 | reverse complement strand
CAGTACAAGGTCGACGGCTTCCGCTTCGACCTCATGGGCCACCACCCCAAGGAGAACATCCTCGCCGTCCGCAGGGCGCTCGACGCCTGCCCCGACTGCTCTGAACCGTTCTGAACCTTTCTCAACAGGACCGGGGGAAAAGACGATGATCTTTGGCAGGGGCACCTCATATTGGCGAGGGGGTGGTGCCGGCCGGCGCCACGCCGGCCGGCTGCTGATGCAGTCGCTGGCCCTCGCGCTCGTCGCGCCTCTGGGGGCGGCACAGCTGGCCCAGGCCGCGGAGACCTCCGGCCTGGGGCGGCCCGACGTGCCCAAGTCCCGGGTGAGCAAGGTCGAGACGGTCGACGGCCTCGGCGCGAAGGAGGCCCGGAAACGGGTCGCCCGGGACAACAAGGCCAACAAGGCGCAGGCCGATAGGGCCCGTACGGAGCAGAAGGCGGTCTGGCCCGGCGAGGGCGGGGCGACGCTCGCCCTCACGGGCGGCAAGCCGGGGAAGGCAGAACCGGGCGGAGTCCCTGTCACGTTGACGCCGTCGTCCGGAGACAAGGCCGCGGCGGCGGGCACCGCGCGCGTCACCGTGCTGGATCAGAAGGCCGCTCGCGCGGCAGGCGTCACGGGTGTGCTGCTGACGGCCGGGGCGGACACCGCGGGCAAGGCCGAAGTAAGCGTGGACTACAGCGGTTTCGCCTCGGCAGTGGGTGGTGGCTGGTCGCAGCGGCTGCGTCTGGTGCAGCTTCCCGCGTGCGCCCTGACGACCCCTGAGAAGAGCGAGTGCCGCACCCAGCGTCCGCTCGCGTCGGACAACGACCTCGCGCACCGGTCGGTCTCGGCGAAGGTGAGCATCGCCGAGTCCGCGGACGGTGCGTCGACGCAGCTCATGAAGGCCGCGGGCAGTGCGGCCCCGGCCGCCACCGTGCTGGCCGTCACCGCCACCGCGGCCGGGTCGGGGGAGTCACCCAAGGGCACCGGCAACTACTCGGCCACCCCGTTGTCGGAGTCCTCGTCCTGGGAGGGGGGCGGCAGTTCAGGCGCGTTCACCTGGTCGTACGACTTCACACTGCCGCCCGCGGCGGCGGGCCCGCTGCCGCCGCTGTCGCTGTCGTACGACTCGGGCAGCGTCGACGGCCGCACGGCCACGTCCAACAACCAGGGCACGTCGGTCGGTGAGGGCTTCTCGCTCACCGAGTCCTACATCGAGCGCACCTACGGCTCGTGCGACGAGGACGGCCACGAGGACATCTCGGACCTCTGCTGGAAGTACGACAACGCGCGGCTGGTGCTGAACGGCAGGTCGACGCGGCTGGTCAAGGACGACGACGACGGCCAGTGGCGGCTGGAGGGAGACGACGCCTCGAAGGTGACCCGGTCCACCGGCGCGGACAACGGCGACGACAACGGCGAGTACTGGACCGTCGTCACCGGCGACGGCACGAAGTACGTGTTCGGTCAGAACAAGCTGGACGGAGCGGACGCCCAGCGCACCAACTCCGTGGCGACGGTCCCGGTGTTCGGCGACGACGCGGGTGAGCCGGGCTACTCCGCGGGGGACGCCTTCGGTGACCGCTCGCTCACGCAGGCCTGGCGGTGGAGCCTCGACTACGTCGAGGACCTGCGCGGCAACGCGGCCACCTACTGGTACACGAAGGAATCGAACTACTACAAGAAGAACAAGGCCGAAACCGCCAACGCATCCTACATTCGCGGCGGTTACCTGGACCGGATCGAGTACGGCCTGCGCAAGGGCGCCCTGTTCACCGACAAGGCGGACGCGAAGGTCACCTTCGGCTACGCCGAGCGCTGCACCGCCGCGGACTGCTCCAGCCTGACCAAGGACACCGCCGACAACTGGCCGGACGTGCCGTTCGACGCGATCTGCGCCAAGGACGACGACGAGTGCAAGGCGGTCGGCCCGGCCTTCTTCTCCCGCAAGCGGCTGACCGGGATCGACACCTTCTCCTACAACGCCACCTCCGCCGCGTACGACGCGGTGGACTCCTGGGACATGGTCGGGCAGTACCTGGACGGCGGAGACATCGGTGACAGCTCCGACCAGGTGCTGACCCTGAAGTCGCTCAAGCGGACCGCGAAGGCGGGTGCCACGAGCGTCGCGCTGAACCCGGTGGCGTTCACCTATCAGATGCGGCCGAACCGCGTCGACGGCACGGACGACATCCTGCCCCTGACCCGGCCGCGGATCTCCACCGTCGTCTCGGAGACCGGTGCGATCACCACGGTGACGCTGTCGGCGGCGGAGTGCGTGCGCAGCCAGGTGCTGGGCGCCGCCCCGGACAGCAACACCCGCTCGTGCTATCCCCAGTTCTGGCACATCAACGGTGGCGAGGACGCCTCGATCGACTGGTTCCAGAAGTACCGGGTGCTGGCCGTCGGCGTCTCCGACCCGACAGGCGACAACGAGGCCGTCGAGCACGCCTACTCCTACAGCGGGGCCGCCTGGCACTACGGCGACGACCCGTTCGCGCCGAAGGCCGAGCGGACCTGGTCGGAGTGGCGCGGCTACGCGCAGGTGACCGCGTGGACCGGCGCGACAGGCGTGACCCGCTCCCGGACGGTCTCCCTCTATCTCCAGGGCATGGACGGTGACGAGAAGAGCGACGGCACCGACAAGTCCGTCTCCGTCGCCCCCCTGTCGACGCCCGCTCTCGGGGCCGCCGCCATCACCGACAGCGACCCGTACTCGGGGCAGTTGCGCGAGCAGGTCACCTATGACGGGTCCACGGCGATCTCGGCGACGGTGAACGACCCCTGGTCGCAGGAGACCGCCCGCCAGAGCGTGCCCGGCGCGGGTGACCACGTCGCCCGCTTCGTCCGCCCGCAGAAGGTGCACACCTACACCTACCTGACGGCCTCGCAGACGTGGCGCGAGCGCCTGACGAACACCTCCTACGACAGCTACGGCATGCCCGTCACGGTCGACGACTCCGGGCAGGTCGGCAAGGCCTCGGACGAGACCTGCACCCGCACCTGGTACGCCCGCAACGCCGACATCGGCCTCACCGGCCTGGCCTCCCGCACCCGCACGGTCGCCCGCGGCTGCGCGACCGCGGACGCCTCCCTCGCCCTGCCCGCGACGATGAACCCGATCGCCCCCGAGCGCGGCAGTGTGCTCTCCGACGTCGGCACCGTCTACGACACCGCGAACGCCACCACCTGGTCGGCGACCCAGAAGCCCACCAAGGGCCTGGCGACCTGGACCGGTCGCCCCACCGGCTACACCGCCACCGCCGACGCGGCCGGCGACCGGCTCCCGTCCGGCTGGCAGACAGCCACCACCACGACGTACGACACCCTGGGCCGCACCCTCAAGGTCATCGACTCGGTGGGGAACCCCACCAGCACCGCCTACACGCCCGTCGACGCGGGGCCGCTGACCAAGACCATCACCACGGACGCCAAGACGTACAACACGGTCACCTTCCTCGACCCGCGTCGCGCGGTGCCACTGCGCACCTACGACGTCGGTCTGAAGAAGACCGAGATGGCCTACGACGCCCTCGGCCGGCTCACCGACGTGTGGCTGCCGAACCGGACGAGCGGCAGCCAGACCCCCAACCAGAAGTACGCGTACCACACGGACGACGCCAAGCCGTCCTGGGTGTCGACCTCCACGCTGAAGAAGGACGGCGAGACCTACAAGACCACCTACACGATCTACGACGCGCTCCTGCGCCCCCTGCAGACCCAGTCGCCCACACCCGAGGGCGGCCGGCTGCTGACGGACACGCGCTACGACACACGGGGCCTGGCCTACGAGACGTACGCCGACATCTTCGACACCACCAGCACGCCCAACGGCACGTACACGCGGGCCGAGTACGGCGAGGCGCCCCAGCAGACGGGGACGGTGTTCGACGGGGCGGGCCGCGTGGCGACGAGCACCCTGTACATCTACGGCGTCAAGAAATGGGCCACCAGCACGAGTTACACGGGTGACTCGGTCGCGACGACGGCCCTGGAGGGCGGTTCGGCGCAGCGTACGATCACCGACGTCCGCGGCCAGGCGACGGAGACCCGCGAGTACGCGAGCACGAGTCCGGCCGACGCCTCCTACGGCGGCAGCGCCGGCGCCTCGTACACGTCCACGAAGACGGACTTCGCGCTGGACGGCAAGAAGCTGACGCTCACCGGCCCCGACGGCGCCAAGTGGTCGTACGTCTACGATCTGTTCGGCCGTGAGGGCATCAGCACGGACCCGGACAAGGGCGTGACGCTCACCGAGTTCGACGCCCTCAACCGTCCGGTCAGGACGACGGACGCGCGCGGCACGGCCGTCGTGACCGAATACGACGTTCTGGGCCGGATCACCGGTACCTGGAAGAGCTCCAAGACGGACGCCAACCAGCTCACCGGTTTCGTCTACGACACCCTCCTCAAGGGTCAGCTCACCTCCTCCACCCGCTACGTCGGCGGCAAGGCGGGCGCGGCCTACACACAGGCCGTCACCACCTACGACAGCCTGAACCGCCCCACGGGCACCCAGCTGCAGCTGCCGGACAGCGACCCGTTCGTGAAGGCGGGCGCATCCGCCACGCTGGAGTACGAGACGGGGTACAACGTCGACGGCAGCAAGAAGTTCAGCCGGGAGCCGGCCGTGGGCGGCCTGCCGTCCGAGATCGTCGACTACGGCTACGACGACGTGGGTGACGTGACCTCGGTCGGCGGCGCGACCGGGTACCTGCTCGACGTGGACTACTCGGCGCTGGCACAGCCGCAGCAGTTGACACTGGGCGTCGGCGGCACCGGCAACAAGAGCGTCTACGTGGCGAACACCTATGAGGAGGGCACCGGCCGCCTGACCGGCAGCCATGTCACCGACCAGACCCACGGCTACATGTTGCAGGATCTCGACTACACCTACGACCAGACCGGCAACGTCACCGCGATCAGCGATCCGACCCTCCTGGGCGGCACGGGCTCCGCGGACACCCAGTGCTTCACCTACGACGGCCACCAGCGCCTGACCGAGGCCTGGACGCCCGCCTCGCAGAAGTGCACCGACACCAAGAGCGCGTCCAGTCTGTCGGGGCCGGCCCCGTACTGGTCGACCTACGAGTACAACAACGCGGGCCAGCGGACCAGTGAGACGGTCCACAAGAGCACCGGCGACACCAGGACGACGTACTGCTACCCCACCACCCTCACCGCCCAGCCGCACACCCTGACCGGCACCACGACCAAGACCGACTGCGCCACCCCGGAGCGTTCCTACAACTACGACAAGTCCGGCAACACATGGCACCGCCCCGGCGCGAGCGGAACCCAGACCCTGGACTGGTCGGCCGACGGCAAGCTGAGCAAGCTCACCGAGGGCGGGGTGGCGACCGACTACCTCTACACCACGGACGGCACCCTGCTGATCCGCAGCACGCAGAACGGAGAGCGCGTTCTGTACACAGGCGCCACCGAACTCCACCTCCGCGCCAACGGCACCACCTGGTCCCAGCGTTACTACGGCGCCGAGGAACTGACGGTCGCCGTCCGCTCCAACCAGTCGGGCACCAACAAGGTCACCCACCTCACGGGTGACCAGCACCAGACCTCCACCCTGGCGCTCAACCCGGACACCGGCCAGACCTTCACCAAGCGCTACACCACCCCCTTCGGCGCCGACCGCGGCACGACGTCGAACGGGCCCTGGCCGGACGACAAGGGTTTCCTGGGCAAGACACGGGACGCCACCTCGGGCCTGACCCACATCGGCGCCCGTGAATACGACACGTCCATCGGCCAGTTCATCAGCGTCGACCCGCTCCTGGAAGCCGGCGAACTCCAGGCCATGAACGGCTACACGTACGCGGTGCAGAACCCGCTCACCCACAGCGACCCCACCGGCCTGGGCCTCGCCTGCGGCGGCAACGGCGACGACACGCCCTGCCCGACCCGCCCGGACGGCACCCCCGGCAACGGGCGCCCCAACGAAGCCGTCGACTATTCCAAGCCGCAGTCTCCCCACCCGTGCAACAGCAACTGCGGCACGGCCAGTGGCGACACGTGGACGCGGCAGGACGAGTTGGGCCGTCGGGCCGCGGCCGCCTACCGCGAGCAGCTGGTTCTCAACCCGGAGGTCATCCTCAACCCGAACGCCACCCAGCTCACGGCCATGTGGTTCATGGGTGTCACTCCGTCCGCCTACTACTTCGACGAGAACGACAAGATGACCCAGGCCGTCCAGGATCACATCTGGATGCAGGTCGTGCGCACGTTTCTCTCGCACCGCAAGAACACGAAGATAGGGCAGACCATCAAGGGGCTCGACTACAAGACCAAGTACGGCGCAGCCATGAACGATCTTCCCCTCAAGGGAATGATGGTGGGCGAAGTCTCCGACGCCCTCATGCAGCTCGCCGGTGACAACGACCCGGACACGGCGGCGGGCGCCACCCGCGCGGTGCTCGGCTCCTTCAACATGAAGGCGACCGTGACCGGCTACAACAGGCTGAACCGGCGCGGAACGGTGCAGTTCGAGATCACACAGAAGATGACCGTCGAGTCACTGACCCGTGGCGTGTCGAAGGAAGGGTACGAGAGCGGAGCGAAGGACCCGATGGCGTCGGGCATCTCCAACGCCGCCCGCGCGATCTTCCCCGGCGGCCAGAAACCGTTGTCGATGACGTTCCGATGGACCGAGACCGTTCCGATGCCGGCGCCCGGCCGGTAGGAGCAGATCACTCCGGCATGCTTCTCGCGGCCAGCCGCTCCTGGAGCCGCGTGTGCCGGAACTGGTAGACGGGGCCCGTCGCCCGCAGCAGATTGCGGCGGCGGGCGTCCTCCAGGAAGTGCATCAGCCGTACGGGGGTGCCCTCCTCGTAGTGGAGTTGTACGGCGGTGAGGGCGGTGGCGACGGCCAGGTTGGTGGCCAGGCCCGAGGCGGCGCCGGTCCACAGCAGAGCCGTGACGGCGACCATGGCGCCCAGCAGCGGGAACAGCGTCCAGGCCAGGATGGGCCCGATGTACAGGCCGAGGGCACAGCCGGTCAGCAGTCCCAAGCAGAGACGCAGCCCTATGTGGTGCCGCCACACGTCACGCGGACTCACCGACCGGGTGTCCACCACCGGAGGCCGGGCGTAGTCCTCACGCACCTTGTCGTAGTGCCCCACGCCCGCCGAGAGGAAGGGAATACGGGAGACGATGTCGTAGCCCCGCCCCGTGACCAGCACCTCGCTGAAACCGATCGGCAGCGTGACCAGGTACCAGAGCCAGAACGGCGGGGCGTCGTCGCTCACCAGCGGTATCCCCAAGCAGAGCCCGGTGCCCACGAACATCCACTGCCTGACGCCTGCCAGGACCGTCTCCCGGGTGAAGATGTCGCGCCAGCCCGCGCTCGACAGCGGCTGCGGCACGCTGAGCGCCGCGGCCCGGCGGGCGATCCCGTAGCCGCCCGCCATCGCCGCGAGGGTACCTGACACCGTTGGCAGGAGGTTCGTGGTCAGGATCCAGGCCAGGATCACGCCTGGTGACCCGCACACCACCGCGGAGACGATCCACACGGCGATCATCCGGGGCCGGTGGCCCGTCCAGCCGGGAATGTGCCACCAGCGCAGATCGCGCGTGCCCTCCTGGGTGAGCCGGGCGGCGATGAACCGGAGCGTGCGCTCGGCCGTCCTGGCGGAGTAGCGGGGGCGCGGGTGTCCGGGGCGCTGGGCGTAGGCGGCGACGACCGCGTGATCGAGGAGATGGTTCTCGATGGCCGCGGGGGTGGGAAAGCGCGTGGTGTCGAGCAGTTCGTCCACGGGATCGTCGTCGCCGTAGACATCGCGGAGCAGGGCGATGCTGAGGGGGCTGGTGAGAGCGGTGGCAAGAGGGCCGGCCCCCGCGAGAAGCCGCCCGGTGAGCTCCTCCCAGGCGGGGGACGGAGCGGAGGGCAGCCGGTTCAGCAGATACCCGGCCGCGTCGGCGGCCCGGACCGGCTGAATCTCCACCGCGAGAGCACCGCCCAGCCTGGTCTTCTTCGCGGTGAGCACGGCTTCCCTGGCCCGCGACACCAGCACCAGCCGGAAGGGCGCCGTCTCCAGCGCGCCGACCATGGCCCCGCGCAGCCGACCGGTGACCTCGTCGAGGCCGTCGAGGAAGAGGGAGATGCGTCCCTGTTCGAGCAGTTGCCGGGCGTGGGCGCGTCCGCCTCTCCCGTGGAAAAGGGTGTACTCGCGGGTGAGCCGGTCGGCGGCCCAGTCGACGGCGCTGTCCTCGCCCGGGTCCCACCCGTCGAGGGAGAGCAGCACGGGGACGGGCACGCGGGCCCGGTCGGCGGGTGCGGCCCGCGCGGCCCGATGGACGAGCGCGTCGAGGAGCAGCAGCACGCCGGCGGCCGTCTTGCCGGCGGCCGGCGCCCCGACGAGCAGCAGCCGTCCGGAGGCCAACCCGCCGTAGACGGCGTGCAGTTCGGACAGCCCGCCGCCGTCCCGGATCCGGTCCCGGGTGGCCGGTCCGAGACCCGGCAACGGCCCGAACCGCGCCCGCCCCGCTTCCTCCCCCGTCGCCCCGACGACCCGACCCGCGACCTTCCGCTCACTCACCCGCCACCGCACGGGCAGCGGCGCGGGCTCGAGCAGCCGCCGCAACCCGGCCTCCTCCTGCCACTGGGCGCCGACGACACGGGCCAGTTCGTCGGCGGTGCCGCCGAGGGCGTCCTCGGGGTCGGCCGGCGCGATGTGGTGATGAATGTGCTGGGTGTTGTGGTCACCGACCTGAAAGGCGGTGGGCCCGTGGAAGGCATTGCCGGAGACGGAGTCTCTGCGCCTGGAGACTCTGTCGTCGGAATCGCTGTAACCGGGGCCCGACTCGACGCCGCCGGCATTGGGATCGGGATCGGGATCGGTCATCTGCCGGACCCGAAGTGGTTCTCCTGCCGGTTGTGATCGCCGGTCTGGACGGCGGTGGGCCCGTGAAAGGTGTTCCCGCCGACGGCTCCGCCCCTGGGCCCGTCAGCGGTACCGAACTCCTTGGCCAGCTCGACGAGTTGCTCGACAAGCCGGTCCCGCTCCCCCTCTGCCAGAGCTTCGAGCAGCGAGGCGAACTCCCCTTGCCACAACACCGCGTGCACCGCCCGCACCCGTTCCCGGTCGCCCTCGTCGACGGCGTCCAGTGCGGCGGCGGTCCGGTCGAGCCGCTCGATCACCTCCCGCTCGGCGTCGACATTCCCCCGTCCGACGAGCCGGGCACACCGAGCCCTGAACCAGGTCCAGCCGTCCGACCCGGCCGACTGCACGACGGCCATCCCCCCACCGGCCGCAGCCGCGGTCAACGCCTCGCTCAGCATGTTCCGTCCCCTCCCCGTGGCCACCGCCACCCCGGCCCGCTGAGTGCGCGCACGGGACAAAACGCATGGTACAGACGGCAGTTGGGGGCGGCGGAGCCTTCTGATCACCGAGAGGGGAGAATCACGGGATGGGCGGGAACACGAGGACCGGGAACGCGAGGGTCGGGAGCACGAGGGTCGGGAACACGAAGGCGTGGTTCATGCGGCGGACGCCGGTCTTCTGGCTGACGCTCTCGGCGCTGTCGTGCGTGGGGCTGTTCCTCACGTGGTTCTGGGGAGCGTGGTCCGGCGGCCTGGACGTGGCCGAGACCTGCGCGCTCCTGAAAGGCCAGAAGTACGACGACGCCTACCGCACGGAGCACTGGCGCGAGCCGTCGAGGGTCTTTCCGCTGCACAACAAGTGCAACGCCTCGTACGACCTCGTTCCGGCCTGGGTCAACCCCACGCTGGTCCTTCTGGCGCTCCTCGCCGTGGGCTCCCTGATCACCGGCGTGTGCCTGCTGATCGCCGCTGCCCTGAGGGCGGTCGCCCGCTGCCGCTCAGGCGGCCGACCGACTCCGCCGCGCTGAGCCGTCCACGGAGGCACGACCGGGCACGACCACCAGGCACGACTACCAGGCACGACGACCAGGCCCCGCAGCAGACGCTCGGCCGGATGCTCGACGCAGTGGTAGGCCAGGGCGGCGAGGGCCTGGCTGACGACCAGCACTCCCGCCCAGAACACGACCGTCTCGCCGCCGGGCGCGGGCTTGCCCCACGCGAACACGGCCAGCAGCACGGGAACGTCGGACAGAGGGAAAGCGTACGGGGCACGCGGTAGTACCGCGTGCCCCGTACAGGTACGGCGAGATTCAGTTGTAGGGGGTGACGAGCTTCATGGGTTCGTAGGGATAGGTGCTGGTGGGAGCGGTCCAGCCCGCGACGCCGCCCTTGAAGGTCGCGTCCGCGCCGGACCAGTTCCAGGTCCAGGTCTGGATGCTGGTGTCCTGCTTGCGCAGGGCTGCCAGGTCGTCGTATCCGTCGCCGTTGAAGTCACCGGTGGCGAGCTGTGTCTGGGCGATGTTCCAGCTGAGCTTGCCGTCGAGGGTGACCTTGGCGGAACCGAACTGGTCCAGGCCGGACAAGGACTCCGCGAACATGGTGGAGACCTTGTCGCTGCCGTCGTTGTAGGCGTACCAGATCATGATGTCGTCGCGTCCGTCGCCGTTGAAGTCACCGGCGTGCGGGGTGGCCTGGTCCCAGTCGAGGGCGCCGGTGTACCACCAGGACGTCGGGTTCGCGAAGCCGCCCGTGACGTCGGCGAGGAACGTGTGGGTGCGGATGGTGTCGTCGCCCTGGCCGTAGAAGACGGCGATGTCGTCGCGGCCGTCGCCGTTGAAGTCGCCGGTGGTGAACTTGCAACGGCTGCGCAGCCAGGTGCCCGAGGGCGCCGAGAACGACTCGAAGGGGCTGTTGAAGCCGCCCCGGACGTTGGCGGTGAGGGTGAACAGCTTGGTGGTGCCGTCGGGGTAGGCGTACCAGATGGCCACGTCGTCGCGCCCGTCACCGTTGAAGTCGCCGGCCTCCGGGGTCATGTAGCTGGCGTGCATGACGTTCTTTGCGACGGTCCAGGAGGTGAGCGGTGCGGCGAAGCCTCCGTTGCTCTGTCCCAGGAAGGTCAGCATTTCCAGGCTGGTGTCCGGCTTGGGGTGGAGCGCCGCGATGTCGCCGCGCCCGTCGCCGTTGAAGTCGCCGGTCACGAACTTCATGTACTTGGCCTCGTACACGCCGGCCGCGGCGGCGTACGACTTCAGCGGTTCCTTGAAGGTGCCGTCGGAGTTGGTCAGCAGGCTGTAGGTGGCGTCCGTTCCGGCATCGAAGTCGTTCCACCAGGCCAGGTCGCTGCGTCCGTCGCCGTTGTAGTCGTGGCGCATGCCGGAGCCGTTGGACCACAGGGCCTGGCTCTTGGCGTTGTAGACGACCAGGTTGCCCTTGTCCTGGAGCAGGACGTAGCCCTCGCCGGTCAGGTTGGGGGTGGTGGTCGAGGACAGCCCGGTGGTCCACAGCTTGGACAGGCCGTCGGCGCTGTAGACGGTGAGGTTGCCGTTGGCCTCGACGCGGGCGGTGGCGTCCGGGTTGCCCGAGGTCTTGGACTGCCAGACGACGGTGCCGGCCTTGGAGGTGACCACGAGGTTGCCGTCACCCTTCATGGTCAGCGTGGCGGAGTTGGACATGATGGACTGGCCGGAAGTGAGCTGGGTACCGGGAGCGATGCGCGCACCGCCGGTGATGCCGTCGATGTTGAATGCGGTGCCGAAACCCGTGAGTTGGCTGTTGGTGGCCTTGCCGGTCCAACCGGCCATCGTGTTGTCGGCCTTGCGGGTCCAGAGGTCGAGCACACCATCGCCGGTGAGGTCGCCGGAGGTGCCCAGGGTGGGGTAGTCGGCCTTCTTGAAGCCGGTGGCGATTTTAGTGCGGTCGGCTCCCCACGTGGCGAGGTTGAGCTTGCCGTCGTCCGCAATCCTCGTTCCGTAGGAGCGGAAGAGCTCGCCGGTCGCGTCGTCACGGAGTAGCAGGTCGGGGACGGCGTCGCCGTTGAGATCACCGGGGGCGACCACGGTGAACTTGCTCCAGTCGATGGCACCTACGAGGGACGGGGGCGCGACGCCGTCGAGAACACCGGCGGTGTCGCCGTAATAGGCCCAGAGCTTCGTGCCTTGCTTGACGAGGACGTCAGGGAAGGAGTCGCCGTTGAGGTCGCCTCCTGTGGTGACCTGTTCGGCGTTGTACCAGTGGTCGTCACCCTCCCAGCCGGGCCTGGCCTTGCATTTTCCGCTCCTGGGTACGGGGCAACTGACCTGCAGTTCCACGTACTGGGCGCGGTTGATACTGCCCTTGCCGTTGTTGTCGTAGACGCGCAGATTGTTCTTCTTGTTGTTGGCGTTGTACTCGAGGGAAACGAGGTCGTTATAGCCGTCTTCCGTCCAGTCACCGGACAAAGCGACCTGCTGGCCCGGGAAGATCCCGCCTGCGTTGGCTGCGGCGTAGAAGTGGCTTTCTCCCTGGCCGGCGTGGGCGAGGAGGGTGCCGTTGGAGTCTGTGCTCCAGATGTCCTTGAAGGTGTCGCCGTTCAGGTCACCGGGCTGATCCTTGTCGGTGGAGCGGGTGGCGTAGAAGAGATAGGTGGCTGTGTCGGAACGGTTGCCGGCTGCGTCGACGCTGTAGGCGTACACCAGGTGCGGGCCGTATGAGGGGACGACGAAGTCTGCCCAGGCAGCATCTGTGGAGGTTTCGTTGAGGCTGGGATCGGTGTCCGTCCACCAGTAGTAGGCCTTGACGTCTGTCACACCGTTGGGAGCGAGCAGGAAACGAGCAGTGGTACGAGCCGGCCCCGTCTGTGAGGGCCAGCCGTTGTCCCCGTTGGGGTACTTGTTGCCGTCGGAAGTGATGACGGGAGGCTTGCTCGGCCGAGCGCGGTCGATGCTGAAGGTGCAGGTCTTGCCGTACGCCGAGTACGCGCCGTCCGGGTCCTTTGCCCGCACCTTCCAGGTGTAGGTGCCGCTAGGCGTCTTGTCGGTGGGCAACACGACGGTGGCGACGCGTCCGCGCAGCGCCGGCACGCTGATCCCGTACGGAGTGGTGGAGCCGGAGGGGAAGAGCTGGAACTCGGCGGTCAGGTTGCCCGCGTCGGGATCGTCGACCTTCGCATAAAGACTGACCGAGGTGTTGCCGATGGTGCCGCCCGCAGTGCAACTGGTGCTCGGATAGGTGCCCAACCCGGTCGGGACCTTGGGCGGATTGTTGTAGACGATCTCCAGGACGGCGGTCTTGGGGTCGAACTTCTTCCAGCCGAAGGTGTCCGTCTCGCTGGATGCGTACATGCCCAGGTTGACGCTCACGTCGCCGTTGGCAGCCGCCTTGCGGACGACGCTCGTGGCATTGAACTCCAGGTTGCCGGCCGGGCAGTCGCTGCTCCAGCCCTTGGCGTCGTTCACGGTGTCCAGTACGGACCCGATCGGGTCGGGCTGGTTCTTCCAAGTGGTCTTGTCGGAGATGTCACCGACCTCGAACAACTGGACCCCGCGGGCCTGGCAGGACCAGGACCAGGTGTTGCGGATCCGGAACGTGGCGGACTTGACCTGCGCCCCCTGTGCGGCGCTGGTGTCGAGCTCGAAGAAGGAGCGCGAGATACGGTTCAGACCGCCGGTCTCGGCTTCGTATCCGACACGCACCACCTCTTTGGCGTCCCAGAACGACGTGTTGGGATAGGCCTGGTAGACCCTCGTCCAGTGGGTCCGGACGTTGCTGGACCACGTCGGGTCGATATAGACGGGGTAGGTGGTCTCAGCCCCTGTCAGCAGGTTCTGCTCCGGCGTGATGGTCAGCGTGTCGTCGCTGACGGACGTCTCCATGGCTGCGTCCTTGGCCCCGGCCCCGGGGTCGAAGGCGGCTTCTGCGGTCGACGTGGTCGCGGTGAGAGCCGACATCAATTTCCGCGCTTGGGCAGTGGTGGGCGTGCTGGAGTCCCACATCATGGGTGTGGGGCTGGTGAACACGGTCTGCCCGGCCGGGTCGATCGCCTCCAGAGACCCGGTCTCACTGTCCTTGGACACATCGAGCCCGACCGTGTCGATGGCGAACTGGAGTTGGGCCAGCGCCGGGTTCTTGGCGGCCTCGGCGCTCTTGACCACCAGAAGCTGGGAGAAGCCTTGCACCTCGGCTTTCAGCTGGAGGTCCACGCCGGGAAGGACCTCGGCGTAGGTGGCCACGTTTCCCGCCAGCGTGGGAGTGGGCAACGCCTTGGGCCAGGTCAGTGAGAGTGTGCGTCCGTCGCGGTTCCCGGTGAGCATGGGGCCCGTTCCACCGCCGGAGAACCGTACTGACACCGCTGCCGCCTTGGGGACCACGGCCCCGTCGGTGGCGAACGCGAGGGTGGGGTCAGCCCCCACCCACGTTCCGTTCCGCCATACCCGCACGGCACTGCCGTACCGCTTCACCGAGAACGAGCCGTCCGGCTGCGCCCAGGTGTCGCTCGACTCCGTGCGAGCGGACACCACCTCGACAGGTTGACCGGAGGCCTGCGCATCGGCGAGGGCCTTGTCCTTCTCGGTCATTGAACCGTCGGCAACCGGATCGGACGCTGCGGTGACCGCCTTGGCTGACTGTGCCGGTACGGCTGTGGCCGTACCGGCAGGCAATATCGGCGCCAGAATGCCGGAGGTCACGATGCCGACCAACAAGCGGAATCTGCGCCTTCGGAAAAGTGCCCCACCCTCGTGTTCTCTGGACACGACTTCAATCCCCAATCCCCTGCGCCTGATTTCGCGCAACTCTAACGGCGGCGCCTCCAGGTATTTCACACGCCCATGCCGCTGCGCAGCAACAGAAAATCATGGAGAACTTGCGTATTCGACGTGAAGATGGGCAAATTGGCGAGGTGGCCGAATCTCGCTCCAGTGGCCTGAAGTGCAGCTTTGCTGATGGCTTCTGGTTGTTTCAGCGCGCATCGAGTGGGGAATCTATTTCCCGCGGCTGATCTTCCTGTTACCTTTTGGGGGCTTTGTTTGCCTTCACGAGGGGTGGGGCGTGAGCCGGTACGGCGCGCGTAGATGGGGCGGCCTTATTTCTGCTGCCCTCATACTGGGAATGCTTCCTGCGAACAGCATGGCAGCTGCATCATCCGGTAAGGGAATCAGTCTTCCCGAGCCGAAGCAGCCGCCTACTGTGGCAGTGAAGCGGATGGCTGTCGGTACCACGGACGATCGGCCCGATCAGGCGCGCCCATGGAAGGCGCCCAAGGTCACCTGGCCGGAGCCCGGCACCGCCACCGTGCAGTTGAACTCGGCGACCTCCAAGTCAGCCGCGAAGAGGGCTGGTTCGCTCCCCGTCGCCTTGACGGTCCCGCCCGCTGACCAGCGGACCGCGGCCCAGTCGCCGGCCAAGGCGACCGTCACGCTCGCCGGCCAGAAGACCGCCCGCAAAGCAGGCGTTGAGGGCCTGTTGTTCTCCGTCGCCCGCGCAGACGGCAGTTCTGCCGCAGGCGCCACCTCGGTACAGGTCGACTACAACTCCTTCAAGGGCGCCTACGGCGGTGATTGGGCAGCCCGTCTGCACCTGGTGCAACTCCCTGCTTGCGCGCTGACCACACCGGACAGGCCCGCCTGCCGCATTGGTAAACCGCTGCCCACGACCAACGACACCAAGACGAACACGCTCACCGCGACCGCCACCCTGTCCGCGGCCACCTCCACGTCGCCCTCTGGCGTCAAGGCCGCGGCAATGTCCGGAGCGACAGTGCTGGCAGCCACCGCTGCGGCCTCGGGTGCGAGCGGTGACTACAAGGCGACCTCTCTCCAGGCGTCGGGCTCCTGGAGCACGGGGGGCTCGACCGGCGGGTTCTCCTGGTCGTATCCGATCGACACTCCTGCGGTTCCAGGAGGGCTCAAGCCCTCCGTGTCGCTCGGCTACAACTCGCAGGCTGTGGACGGCCGCACTTCGGCCTCCAATAATCAGCCCTCGTGGATCGGTGACGGCTGGGACTGGGAGCCCGGATACATCGAACGCCGCTACAAGTCCTGCGAAGTCGACAAAGACAAGGACGGCGCCACCAACACCACCAAGGTCGGCGACCAGTGCTGGTACAGCGACAACGCCACTCTGTCGTTGGGTGGCAAGACCGTCGAACTCGTCCAAGGTGCGGACGGCGGATGGCATCCGGCCTCTGACGCGAACGAGAAGGTCGAGAAGCTCACAGGCGCCGCCAACGGCGACGACGGAACGGAAGGCGTCGACGGCAAGGGTGAGTACTGGAAGGTCACCACGGCCGACGGCATCCAGTACTTCTTCGGCCGCAACAAGCTTCCGGGCTGGAGCGACAACGGCACCGCCGCCGACGACCCGGTGACCAATTCGGCCTGGACGGCTCCGGTCTTCGGCAATCACTCGGGCGAGCCCTGCTACAACTCCTCGTTCGCCTCCGGCTGGTGCCAGCAGGCCTGGCGTTGGCAACTGGACTACGTCGTAGACCCGCGCGGCAACGCGATGGCCTACTACTGGTCCAAGGAGTCCAACAACTACGGCCGGAACGTCTCCGAGACGACCGGCAAGGCCACCGTCACTCCCTATGTGCGTGGCGGTTGGCTCGAGCGCGTCGACTACGGCCTGCGTTCCGACACGGTGTACTCGGCCAAGGCCATGGGCCAGGTCCACTTCGGCGTGACCTCCCGCTGCCTCACGTCCTGCACTTTCGACGAGGTCAACGCCGCCAACTGGCCGGACGTCCCCTACGACCAGTACTGCAAGGACGGCTCCACCGAGTGCAAGGACCAGTACTCCCCGACGTTCTGGTCCCAGAAGCGCTTGGCGTCCATCACCACCAAGGTCCTCACGGGCGGCGCGTACAAGGACGTCGACAGCTGGACTCTCGCGCAGACCTTCCCTTCCTCAGGGGACGGCATCTCCACCCCGATGTGGCTTGCCTCCATCCAGCACACTGGCAAGGCTGGATCCGCCGTCACCTTGCCTGCGGTCACCTTCGAAGGCGTACAGAAGCCCAATCGTGTCGACAAGCTCTACGACAGCCTGGCCCCGTTCATCCGGCTGCGTATGTCGCAGATCAAGACCGAGACCGGCGGAACCATCGGTGTCGACTACTACACGCCGGACTGCACTGCCACCACCCTCCCCCCGGCCGACGGCACCAATAACACCCGCTGCTACCCAGTCAAGTGGCCCTTCGAGGGGGAGGACGCCAAGCAGGACTGGTTCAACATCTACCCGGTCCAGCGGGTCGTCGAAGGTGACAACCTCGTCGAGTCTCCCGACACTGTCACTCAGTACACGTATGTCGGCGGCGCCAAGTGGGCGAAGAGCACGGACGAGTTCACCAAGCCCAAGGACCGCACCTACTCCGTCTCGCGCGGCTATGAGCGCGTGCAGACCCGCAAGGGCGCCGGCGCGGATGCCCGGACTCTGACCGAGACTCGCTACTTCCGCGGCATCGACGGTGCCGAAGTGAAGGACTCCGCCGGCGTCGCGGTCATCGACCGGGAACAGTTCGCCGGCGCGGTTCGAGAAAGCGCGACCTACAACGGGGACGGAGGCGCGCTTGTCTCCGCCACCTCATACACCCCATGGCGTTCGGCGGAGACCGCGACACGGGCGCGAAGTGAAGCCGAACTGCCCGACCTGAAGGCATATCACACGGGAACAGCGACGGAAGAGACCCGCACAACCGTCACTGGTGGTACCCGAACAACCAAGACCAGCCGCGGCTTCGACGCCTACGGCATGGTCACCCAGGTGTCCCAACATGGCGACACCGCCAAGACCGGGGACGGCACCACCGTCGGTGACGAAAGTTGCACGACTACCACCTACCTGCGCAACACATCGGCCTGGATCCTCAGCACGGTCTCTCGCACAGAGACGGTCGCCGCGCTGTGCAACGCCACCGTCAAGCGCCCCGACGACATCATCGACGACTCCCGCGTCTCCTACGACGGCGCAGCGTTCGGTATCGCCCCCACCAAGGGCCTGATCACCAGGACCGAGCGGATCAACGGCAGCGGCACCGGATACGACACCGCCAGTTCCATCCCCAACACCTGCGGCGCGACCAAGAACCAACTCTGCTACGACCAGTACGGTCGCCCGCTGGCGACAGCGGACGCCTTCGGCAAGGTCACAGTCTCGTCGTACATCCCCCCCGTGGGCGAGAACCCGACCACCGCAACCGTGACCAACACGCTCGGTCACACCATCAGGACCAAGCTGGACCCGTTGCGAGGCCAGGCACTCGAGGTGGCCGATGCCAACGGCCGGGTCACTTCGACGAGCTACGACGCTCTTGGCCGAGCTGCCAAGGTCTGGCTTCCGACCCGCTCGGCCACCGAATTCCCTGACGCGCCGAACTACTCCTACACGTATCAGGTCCGCACCGACGGCCCCATCGTCGTCACCACCAAGTTCCTCGACCACTTCTCCGAGTACCAGACCAGCTACGCCTTCTATGACGGTCTGCTGCGCGAGCGCCAGACTCAGGCGAAGTCCCCGGACCTGGCAGGGCGACTGGTGACGGAGGCGTTCTACAACACCCGTGGCGAAGCGTGGCGTTCTTCAGGCACGTTCTTCAGCACCGGTGCCGCCGAGCCTGTGCTTGTGACCGGTCAGGACACGCAGTACCCGTCGTCCACCGAGACCGTTTTCGACGGTGCGGGCCGGCCAACGGCGGTGATCGCCAAGAAGTTCGGGGACGAGACGAAGCGCATCACCACCACCTACACGGGCGACAGCACCACCGTCATTCCGCCCAAGGGCGGCACCGCGACCACGACAGTGGTGGACACGCTGGGCCGCACGGTGCAGCTCAAGGAGTACACGAACGCCGAACGCACGGCCTCCCAGTCCATGAGCTACCACTACGACAAACTCGGCCGCCTTGACGAGGTCACCGACCCTTCGGGGGCCAAGTGGACCTATGTCTTCGACGTTCGCGGCCGCCAGACCGAAGTTGTGGACCCGGACAAGGGGGAGACCCACACCAAGTACGACGTGGGCGATCGCGTCACCGATACCACCGACGCCCGCGGTATCACCCTGCACACCGACTATGACGAGCTGGGCCGCCGCACCGCGGTGAAGAACGGCACCACCACGATGTCGGCCTGGACCTACGACGGTGTCGCCAAGGGCCAGCTCGCCACGACTACCCGCTATATCGACGGCAAGGCCTACGTCACCGAGATCACCGACTACAGCGCCTTCGACCAACCGGCCGGAACCAAGGTCACCGTCCCCGCAGGATTGGGCGTGCCCGCCGGCAGCTACGAGTGGTGGAACTACTACAACGACAACACAGGCCAGCTCATGGAGACCGAGCATCCTGCGATCGGTGGCCTGCCCGAGGAATCGGTTCACATCAACTACGACAGCGCCGGCCTGCTGCGGACTCTCAGCGCGCAGAGCGACCCGCTGATCTCGAACACGACCTATGACCACTACGGACGTAACACCGTCCTCGAATATGGCAAGTTCGCCCAGCACCTGAAGACCACCAGCGTCTACGACGACCACACCGGCGCGCTGACCGACGCCTACACCGACCGTGACACCGCACCTCAGAGGATCGAGGACTCCCACTACACGTACGACCCGGCCGGCAACATCACGCAGATCACCACCAACTACGGCCAGGACGCCGCTCGAACCACCGACACCCAGTGCTTCACCCTCGACGCGCTCACGCGCATCACCGAAGCCTGGACGAACACGGGTACTACGTGCGCCGCTGCTCCTTCCGGTGACGTGGTCGGCGGCCAAGACCCGTACTGGACCAGCTACTCGTACGACGCGGTGGGCAATCGAAAGACCGAAACCCAGCACCAGACCGCCGCGGGTCCCACCGCCGACACGGTCCGTACCTACGCCGCACCCGACACGGGCAAGCACAACCTGCCCAGCGTCACCCAGACCGGCACCGATCCGCGCACCGAGTCGTACAGCTACACCGAGACCGGCGACACCAAGACCCGCACCTTCAAACAGGGCGCTACGACCACGCTCAACCAGGAGTTGGTCTGGGACGACGAAGACCACCTCAAGACCGCCACCAGCAACGGCCAGACCACCAGCTACACCTACGACACAGACGGCCAGCGCCTGACCCGCACCGACTCCACGGGTACGACGCTCTACCTCCCTGGTGGCAACGAGCTCAACGTCGACAAGACCGGCAAGGCCACGGGAACCCGGTACTACGGCACCGACACCCAGACCCTTGCCATGCGTACCGGCGGAAAGCTGACCTTCCTGCTTGCCGATCACCACGGCACGACCACGACCCAGGTCACCGCTGACGCCACCCAGGCCATCACGCGTCGCAAGACGGGTATCTTCGGCACTCCTCGCGGTAGCCAGTCGGCACCCTGGGTTGGCGACAAGGGCTTCGTCGGCGGTACCAAGGACATCGACACAGGCTTGACCCACCTCGGTGCCCGAGAGTATGAGCCGAATACCGGCCGCTTTATCAGTGTCGACCCGATTCTGGATCCGGCTGACTCGCAGCAGGTGAACGGGTACACGTACGCTGAAAATAGCCCCGTTACTCTGAGTGACGCCACTGGTCTCATGGCGTGCGCATCGCCTGACGAATGCGGGGGCGGGGCGCAGTACGGCAACAACACTCCGACGAAGAAGAGCGGGGGAAAGGCGCTCAACGACCCATCCTGGGGTTGCAACGGATGTGACGGGAACAGTTACGACGACGGCTGGTGGACGACAAGCGGATGGAGTGAAGCGGACACCGGTCCGGAATTGAATCCCGGTCTCATCACGGTATTTCCGGGTGTCCAGGTTTCTAAGCAGTGGGATGGTGTCCGTGAATTCAAGCTGGCCCTCCGAGAGGACCTCAGCACCACCTACTGCGGGCTGGAATGTGTCGCCGGTTGGATAACCAACCCTGCCGATTCCGAGCAGCTTTCCGGTGGCTACCAGACGCTTTCACTGGCCAAATGGAGGGCATGCGGGCGCCTTGAAGGTCATTGTCCGAAGTCGGTTTCGTCGCTTGCGGAGGCCTTGGGAAGCGCCACTGCCATGGCAATGGGTGTAGGCGGTGGCGGTCTCGGAGGACCCAAGCCTGGCCCCGGAATGGGTGGAATACCTGCCCAGGGTACGATTGCTCCCGGAGCGGTTCGATTCTCACAGAACAGTATCAGTGCCAAATTCTCGGACGGAAGGTCAGTCAAGGGTCTTGTTGATGACCTGAAATCCGGGAAAACCGCAATTTCTGATGTTCCGCCGATTCGTATCTTTCAGAGAGACGGAAAACTGTACACTCTCGATAATCGACGTCTCTATGCCGCCCGTGAGGCCGGTGTGAACATTCGGTTTGTTCGTGCAAGTCCCGGAGAAGTTGCGCGAGAGACGGAATGGAAGTTTACAACCAAAAATGACGGAACGTCTATCGTGGTCAAAGGAAAGTGAATATGGGTTTGCATGAATCCGTGCATCGCGTGAGATCGCGTGAAGATTTCGCTGAATTCCTTTCCGATGCTTTGATTGATCTGAGGGAGCATCCTGAGGACTGGGAGAACAGCACGCTTGAAAACTTCCTCGAGGCTTGGGGGGCCTGGGTGGGTGATATGCCTGGATGGTGCGCGAACCGTGGTGAGGCGATCCCGGAGCAGCCTGACTGGCACCTCCTGGCCGGTATGGTCATGGCGGCACGTATATATGAATAAACCTAAACTACGCTCGCTCGGTTTCGCCAACTGAACGCCGATTCCGAATTTCGCCTTCTCCTGCCTCCGAGCCTCAGTACCTGTCGTATGTCTGGCCCAGGCCGCATATTGACCGGGATTAACATCGGTGCAAGAGTGAAATGCTTCGTTCGGGAATTCTTTATTGGTGAAGATGCTATACGGTGCCAAGCTCCGGCCTCGGCTGCAATTCCGCCGAGGTCGGAGGCATTATTCGAGAGTGTCGCTATCCCAGGAGAGATCTCGTACTGCTGGCATATGGGAGGCTCGCCAATCGCGTAAAGGGGCCCGTGAGGTTGGCGCGGTGAGGGGCATATCGTGCGGGGCTGGGTAAAGGTGTTGCTGGCGGTTGAGCGGCGTTTGGGGACAGGAAAGCCTCCCACTCGGGTGGAAGTGGCGGTCGCCCGTCATCCTGTGCGTGCCGGTGTGGTCTGCGGGGGGAGTGCTGGGGGTGGGGATCGTCTGAGTCTTGTCCGGGTTCGGCGATCCCGGCGTTTGGCTCCAGGCGGGCCTGATCGGCGCCGGGATGGGGGTTTTGACCTGGGTCGTATGTCGCCTTACAGGGTGGCACCATGCCTATGACGAGAGAACAGGCAGAATCGAGGAAGCGCGACAAGCCGCCGCGCGGAACCGAGTGGAGCCCCGTTCGCTGAGTGCGGCCGTGTTGCTGTCGCTCGGCGGGTTGGTGGTCGCGTCTCGGGTGTTCTGGGTGGTCGGCCCCCTCGTCGACATTGCCAGGAGTCTGCCGTGGCGTGCGTCCTACGCTGGCCTTGCTGACGACGGCGCGCGTCATCGGCACGTGGTGCCAGTGGAGGCGTTTTCGAGTTCGTGGGGATCCCGGAACGGCGCAGGTCCAAGTACGTCGAGCTGCTGGTCACGGATGGCGCGGGGGACGTGTTCGTGGTCGGCGGGGCGCTGCATATCAACGAAGGCTGAGGTGCTCGCACTTCAACCAGGTCGTCATCGTGGTCGGAGCGGCGGGATTTCATAGGGGGTGGACATGCGTCGCTGGGAGAAGGCGTTGCTGGCGGTCGACCGGGTCTTGGGGACGGGCGAGCCGCCTTCCCGGGTGGAACTGGCGGCGGCTCGTCATCCCGTGGGCGTCGGGGTGACGACCGGAACTGTGATGGCGGTGTTGATCGCTGCGGCCTTGTCCGGCTTCGACGACCCCGTGATCCTGTTTCAGGCGGCCCTGATCGGTGCGGGGCTGGGGCTGCTCGGCTGGGCGGCGTGCCGCAATGCTCGATGGCTGCATGCCCATTACGCGAGGACGGGCAGGTACGAGGAGGTGCGGCAGAAGGCGCTACGGGCAAAGCCTCTCTCGCGGCGCGCGATGATTCTACGGATGCTCGGCGCGTGGGCGGTCACATCGGGGATGTTCTGGCTGATAGCTCCTCGCCAGGACATTCCAAGGGGTTGGCTGTGGTCTCCCGCTTTTGGGGCCGGGCTCCTGGCGTTTGCCTACGCGGCTACCTGGCTGAAGCAGAAGCGATCTCGCTGACTATACTTTTTGGAAATGGCTATGAATTTGGATTATCAAGCGGTTCGAGTGGCGACGCGTGAAGATTTCGTCGCATTCCTCGCTGCCGCTCTTGCTGACCTTCGGGATCGACCAGAGGAGTGGGAGAACCGCACGCTCGAGAACTTCCTTGAGGCATGGGGAGCCTGGGTGGGCGATATGCGTGGATGGTGCGGAAACCGCGGTGAGGTGGTCCCGGAGCAGCCTGACTGGCATCTCCTGGCCGCCATGGTCATGGCGGCGCGAATATACGAATGAGTCGTAGCGGCACTCGATCGGTTCCGCTGTGGGTGAGGGAGTCATATTGCCCTGGGAGAAGTGGGATGCTCTGGTGGCTGCGGAAACTGAGATTGCGCGACTACGTGTCGACGTCAATCAGTTGCCCATGCGAGCCGAAGTTATTGAACGAGCGGTCAAGTGCACTGCGCCCTGGGAACGCTCAACTGCTCTGACCTTCCTGCAGGACTTTCCGGAAGAAGTTCCGAGGCTGCTGGAACTGCTGGTCGATCTCTGCCTCTCGTCGAGGTGGGCTCCCTCGGCCCGAGAAGCGCTGTGGTCCGCGCGTTACGACATCGACGCGCAAGTGCTCGGTGACGTCGTACTGCGCTACCTGGCTGACGGTGACGTCGAGGACTACCGCCTTCTGGCCGACACCCTGACCTACATCGAAGCTTGGCCGGCTCTCGGTGAACTGATCGCCCAGGCCGGTCGGAGCGACGATGCGGAAGTCAGGGAGATCGGCGAGGAACTTGCTCGCAGTTATCGGGGGTTGTTGCCCTGAAGTGCGGAGTAGCGCACTCGAACCACACCGTCTTTCCGTCGGCCGGGGCCGGGATCACGCCCCACTTGTCGACCAACGCGTCCAGGAGGATCAGGCCTCGGCCGCCTTCCGACTCCCGGTCCAACTTCGCTGGGGCCGGGAGTAGTTCGCCGTAGGCGTCCGTCACCTCTGCCCTGACTCCCGTCGGCTGCTTCAGGAGCAGCAGCGTGCAGCGGCTGTCCGGTACGTGGCGGACCACGTTGGCGATCAGTTCCGTCAGGGCCAGCTCTACCGTGTCCGTCAGGTGTTGCAGCTCCCAGTTCTCCAGGTGCATGCGGGCGATCCGGCGGATGTGGCGCGCCGAGTGTTCGCCGACCGTCAGGGTCATGCGGTACTGCGTGGGGATGGGGGAGGCGTAGATCGAGGGGAAGTATCCGTTCACGGTATGAGGGTGACCTGCGTCAACTACTCTGGGCTACGCAATGAATACAACCCGTTGTGTCGTGGTGTTGTGGGAGGGCGTGCGTGACCCATATCAATGTTCTCGACCCGGGAGCCTCACCGCTCGACTATTACGGGTTCGAGCTTCGGCGGTTGCGGGAGGCGGCTGAACTTACGCAGAAGCAGCTCGGGGACATCCTCAACTACACCGGCTCGCTGGTTGGGCAGATCGAGACCGCCCGGAAGGTGCCTACCGTTGAGTTCAGTGAGCGGGTGGATGCGGCACTGGGCGAATTCAAGGGGTCGTGGCAACACCGCTGATCATGCGGCTGTCGTGAGGAGCTTAGCGAGGCGCTCGGCTGGGGTTTCCCAGTCGAGCGT
>NZ_JBHWUW010000084.1:0-26775 GCF_042737245.1 Streptomyces sp. NPDC060002 | reverse complement strand
GAAAAACGCCGAGGGGCGGCGGGTGTCCGAGGACACCGGCCGCCCTTCGGCCGTTCGTCGGTCGAGCCCCGAGGGGACGACGGGGCGGCTACCGCGCCGCGACCAGTTCCTTGCAGCGCTTCACGTCCACGGCCATCTGCTCCAACAGCCCTTCCAGGGACTCGAACTTGGCCTGGCCGCGCACGAAGGCGAGGAAGTCGACGGCGACGTGCAGGCCGTAGAGGTCGAGGCCGACGCGGTCGATGGCGTACGCCTCCACCGTGCGCTCGGTGCCGTCGAACTGCGGGTTGGTGCCGACGGAGATCGCGGCCGGCATCGCCTCGCCGTTCGCGTGCAGCCAGCCCGCGTAGACGCCGTCCGCCGGGATCGCGGTATGGGGCAGGGTCTCGACGTTGGCGGTCGGAAAGCCGAGTTCCCGACCCCGCTGCGCCCCGCGCACCACGATCCCCTCCACCCGGTGCGGGCGGCCGAGGATCTCGCCGGCGCCCGCGACATCGCCCTCGGAGACCAGCCGGCGGGTCAGCGTCGAGGAGAACGGCTGCCCGCCGCCCGCCTCACCGCACAGCACCAGGTCGACGACCTCGACGTCGAAGTCGTAGACCTTGCCCTGCTCGGCGAGGAACTCGACGTTGCCCGCCGCCTTGTGGCCGAAGCGGAAGTTCGGGCCCTCGACGACCGCCTTGGCATGCAGCTTGTCGACCAGGACCTTGACCACGAAGTCCGCCGGGGACAGCTTCGAGAACTCCGTGGTGAAGGGGAGGATCAGCGACGCGTCCACGCCCAGTTCGGCCATCAGTTCGGCGCGGCGGTGGTGCGGGGCGAGCAGCGGCGGGTGGCTGCCGGGGCGGACGACCTCGCTGGGGTGCGGGTCGAAGGTGACGACGACGACGGGAACGCCCAGCTCACGGGCGCGGTCCACGGCGTGCCGGATGATCAGCTGGTGCCCGCGGTGGACCCCGTCGTAGGAGCCGATGGTGACGACGCTGCGTCCCCAGTCCTCGGGGATGTCCTCCAAGCCACGCCAGCGTTGCACTGTGACCGCTCCTCGAACCCGTGTCCGTATCTACCATTGCCTCTTACGCAGGACTAAGGGTGCCATGCCAGGTGCTTCCGGCCCGCATCGGCATGGGGGCTGTGACCCGACCCACGTGAGTCGGGCCACATCGCGACGCGTCACGCAGGCTGCCGTGTCACGGAGGCGCCGTGTCACCGAAGCGGCCGTGTCACGCGGGCACCCGCACCCCCGCCAGGTTCTCGATCGTCCGGCGGGCGCTGGGGCCGACCACCACCGCCCACTCCCCCGGCGCGTCCGTGAGCCAGTCCACCACCTGCGCGGCGAAGCCAGGGACGTGCCGGGCCGACTCGACCAGACCGCGGTCGAAGCGGGTCGCGCCGTCGGGGGTGCGGACCAGGAGGAGGCCGGTGCGGTGGACGAGGGCGCGCAGGTCCTCGCCGCTGCGCCCGGCCGCCCCGTGCAGCACGGCGTCCAGGACCTCCGGGGCGCGTTCGTGGGTGAGCAGGTGCTCCAGCAGTTGGTCCCGCAGGGGCCGGGACTCCGGGGCGCCGGGGGCCGCCAGTACACCGGCCAGGGCGGCCCGCACCTGCTCGGGCCCGCCGCCGTCCAGCAGTCCCGTGACCAGCGGCAGCAGGACGGCCCGGGCGACGGGGCCGTGGTCGAGGCGTTGGTCGACGTACGCGGCCACCTGCCCGGCGGCCTCCGGTCGCCGCTCCACCGCCTCCCGTACGAGGACGGCGACCCGCTGGGCCAGGGCGGGCGTGGTGACGTCGGCGAGGGCGCGCAGGACATTGCCGGTGTCCGCGCGGTCGGGGCCGCGAAGACGGGACCGGAAGGCGTCCAGGACCGGCTCGGGGTGGGTGCCCAGGGCGGCGAGCAGCGCGCTCGGCGGCAGCTGAGGGTCCCCCGCCGTGAACCGCTCCAGCGCCTGCGGAAGGTGCCGGGAGCGGGTCTCGGGATCCCGGACGAGGAGGGCCAGCGCGCCACCGTGCAACGCCTGGTCGGCGGGACGGGCCAGCAGGACGAGCGCCGTGTGGCGCAGCAGCCGGTGGTCGGCCTCCGTCCGGATGTACGGGGCGACGCGCAGTCCGTTCGTCGTGGCCGCGACCCGCCGGGCCGGCCGCTCGTCGTGCGACCAGCGGTCGACGGCCCGGCACAGCGCGGACGGCTCCTCCTCAGCCAGTACGGCGAGCAGCTCGTCGGCACGGGGATGCGCGCAGTCGACGAGGGCCTCCGTGAGGTCGTCCAGCGCGCGGTGCCGGTGGGTGTGCAGCAGTGCCTGCGCGGCCGTCGCCACGGTGGCGTGCGGGGTCGCGGGCAGCGGCCGCTCGTCGTCGAACCAGTGGATGAGGCACGGCTGTACGGCGGTGGGGTCGGCGGCGAGGAGCCGGGCGACATCGTCGAGGTAGCGGGGCGCGTCCGCGTCCTGCGGGGAGCCGTCGGCGAGGACCAGACGGCGCAGCAGGTCGAGGCGGGCGTCGGTGGGGAGGGCGAGCCCGGTCCAGAACGCGGGACCGAAGTCCACGAACCGGCCGTGCGGCTGGGCCCCCGCGCCGATCAGGTCCGCCAGCAGGCGCAGGACGCCCGTGTACGGCGTCGCGTCCGGGACCCGCGGCAGGGTCTCGGTGAGCAGCCGGGCGGCCCACCACGAGTCCGGGTCGGCGTCGAGGGCGTGGACCAACTCCCGCAGCCGTAGCGCGAGTCGGTGCGAGCCCTGCTGGCGGGCGAGGAGCAGCAGGGACTGGACGACGGGACCGACCCGGTGGTGCGGGACGGGCAGCAGCTGCCGACCGCCGGGCGCGCGACGGCGGTGGACCAGGGCGCGCAGGGCCTCGTCCAGGTCGAGGTGGATGCCCTGGATCCAGTCGGCGAGTTCCTCGTGGGCGAAGCGGTAGCCGCGGCCCGCGGGCACGAGGAGGCCCTCGGTGAGGACGGCGGACGCCCAGCCGGCACCGCCGCCGAGGCGGGCCGGCGCCGGGCCCCAGGGGAACACCGCCTCGAACGACTCCCGGTCCAGTTCGCCCTGGCCCGGCCCGAGACTGCGGCGGGCGGCCTCGTGCACCTGGCCGGAGACCTTCGCCGCGAGACGGCGTACGGCGGTGCCGCGCAGCCCGTTCTCGGCGGCGAGGCGCACCGCGACCCGCAGGCACATCAGGTCGAGGTAGGCGGACAGGACGTCGTCGCGGTCGACGGGCGCCGGGTCCGGCGGGACGGGGAGGGCGGCACGGACCTCGGAGAGGAGACGGAGGGTGAGCGGGTGCCGGTCGTCGGGGGCGGCGAGCGCGCCTTCGGGTACGCGATAGCGGGCGCGGGCCTCGCGCGCCTCGTCGGCGGTGAGGTCGCCGAGGCGGACGCAGGGCGGCAGCGGGTCCCCGGCCGCCGTGGCCCCGTAGAGCAGCTCCGGCGGGAACTCCGCACCGGCCCGTTCCCAGTACTCGCCCCGGCAGGCGACCACCAGCCGCGTGCCGGTCTCCCGCAACCAGTCGGCCGTGCCCTCGGTCCACTCGGCGAGCCGGTGCGCGAGGACCGGGGGCATCTCCTCGGGCCCGTCGAGGAGCAGCAGCAGGGGGCGTCCGACGGCCCTGGCCAGGCGGGCGAGCCGCTCGGGGGTGACGTCTCCGAGGCCGCGGGGGCCGGACGGCCCGGACGGATCGGCCCCTGCCCCCCGCCCCGGAACCGCTGCCGTGCCCGCTGCCGCCACGATGCGTGCCGCGCGGTTCAGTGCGCGGCGGGCCGCGTCGGCGAGGGAGTCGTCCCCGTCCCTCAGGTCGGCGCCGCGCAGCCACAGGGTGGGGGCCTGCCGTGCGCCCCGGTCGCGGCGCGCGGCGAGGGCGGCGAGTTCCGTCGTACGGCCGCTGCCCGGTGCGCCGACGAGCCCGAGGACGGCCGCCGGGCTCGTCTCGAAGGCCGCGAACTCCCTTGCCGGGGCGGCGCGTTCGATCGGTTGCGCGGCGGCGAGGGAGCCGGTCGCGGTGGGGCCGAGGGGGCCGAGGGGGCCGGACAGCGCTCCGGGCGGCCCGTCCGAGCCCACCGACGTGGCCGTGAGCTCGAGGAGACCGGCCACGTTGAGGTCGGCGCCGTAGGCGGGCACGGTGGCCGCGTTACGGGCGAGCAGCTCGGCCAGCGGACCGTCGGCAGGAACCCCCGCCCCCGGCCCGGCCGCCCAGAACCCGGTCCCCGTCCCCGCAGAACCGCCACCCTCACCGCCACCGCCACCGCCACCGCCGCCACCGCCGCCACCGGCACCGGCACCGCCACCGCCACCGCCACCGCCACGAGTGGCACCCGCACCCGGGGGTGACGCCGTCATCGCTTCGCCGTCGCGCGCGTGGCCGCCCGGCGGCAGGCCCGCAGGGTCGTCGTAGGGCGCCGGCGTGGCGTCGGTCAGCGGGATGGCGTCGGTCGTCGGCTTGTCGGCGGTCGTCGGCTTGTCGGCGGTCGTCGGGATCCGGGGGCGCAGCGGCACCGCGAAGCCGACGTCGCGGTGGCCGGACCGGAGGGCGGTGCCGAGGACGGCGACGACCGCGCCGGTCTCGGCGTCGAGGACCGGTCCCCCGGCCGCGCCACCGCCCAGCCGCAGCGCGTCCCGGCCCGCCGTGCCGATCGCCAGCTCCAGGGCGTCGTCGAGGAGGTGGAAGCGGTCCGTCGCCGTGTAGGTCACGGACGTCTCGGCCAGTACCCGCGCCTCGCGCCAGCAGCCGGCGACCAGCCGGACGTACCGGCCGGTCTCGACGCCGTCCCGCACGGTCACCGGCAGCGGGACGCCGCCGAGGCCCTCGGTGCGGACGAGGGCGAGGTCGAGTTCCGGGAGGGGGGTGACCGCGTCGGCGGCCACGACGCAGCTGCGGTCGCCGGCGGCGTACAGGACGAGCCGGGGCAGGCCGTCGACCGCCTCGTGACTGGTGACCACCGTGCCCTGGTGGTCGGCGACGAACCCGGTGCCGCGCGGCCGGCCGGCCAGGTCGCGGATCCGGACGAGCGAGGCATCGACGTCAGCGGCGAAGTCCGAGGCGAAGGCCGCGTCCCGGCGATCCTGGGCATCCGGGGGAGCCAGGGGATCCTGAGGGCCCGGGGGATCCGCCGGGCGGTTCCGGGTCGCGCCCCGCGGGGAGCCGCCCCGCAGGGAGTCGTGCCGCGGTGCCCACGGGTCTCGTCCCGCCATCGTCGTACCTCCCGCCGCGCCCGCGTGCCCTGGGTCCGACGGTAGGGGCGGGATGATCAGCGAGACAGATCACGGCCGAACGCGCCCCCCTGCGCTCCCTCGGTTCACTCCGAGCGCCTGCCCGGACGGGTGAATGAGCGGGGGCCGCTGGATACACCCTAGAGGTGGGGGAACCGAGGGGGGCCGTGGAGCGGCGGCGCAGCACAACCCCGTGTTCGCCGCTCCACGGGCGCCACGGAACGCGCCTCGAGCCTCGTCAGCCGAACACGGCCAGGCTCTTCGCCTTGCCCTTCTGCTCCTCCACCAGGGCCAGGAACCGGCCCTCGGCGTCGAAGACGGCCACGGCGCCGTCGCCCGCGTACTCGTCGGGCATCTCCAGGCGTACGCCGTTGGTGAGCAACTGGGCCCGCTTGGCGTCCACGTTCCAGCGGGGGAACGCGGCGGTGGCCGCCTCGGCGATCGGCATCACGCTGAGCTCCTGCTGGAGCTGGTCGAGCGTCTTCGCCGAGTCCAGCTTGTAGGGGCCGACGCGGGTGCGGCGCAGGGCGGTGAGATGGCCGCCGACGCCCAGGCCCGCGCCCAGGTCGCGGGCGAGGGCCCGGATGTAGGTGCCGGAGGAACAGACGACGGACACGACCAGGTCCACGACCGGAGTCCCGTCCTCGGCGACGCCGTCACGGACGTCGTACACGGAGAAGGAGGAGACGGTGACCGGACGGGCCGGGATCTCGAAGTCCTCGCCGTCGCGGGCCCGCTTGTAGGAGCGCACGCCGTTGATCTTGATGGCGCTGACCTTGGACGGTACCTGCATGATGTCGCCGCTCAGCTTGGCGATGCCCGCGTCGACCGCGTCCCGGGTGACCTTCGAGGCGTCCGTGCACCCCGTGATCTCGCCCTCCGCGTCGTCCGTCAGGGTCGTCTGGCCCAGCCGGATCGTGCCCAGGTACTCCTTCTCGGTGAGCGCCAGGTGCCCGAGGAGTTTCGTCGCCCTCTCGATGCCGAGGACGAGGACGCCCGTCGCCATCGGGTCGAGCGTGCCGGCGTGGCCGACGCGGCGGGTCTTGGCGATCCCCCGCATCTTGGCCACGACGTCGTGCGAAGTGAAGCCCGACGGCTTGTCCACGATGACAAGGCCGTCGGGCGGGGTCTGCTTGCCGTTCATCAGGCGGAGTCGTCCGTCTCGTCCTCGTCACCGGGCTTCTTGTACGGGTCGGCATCGCCGGCGTACCCGGCACCCGCGGACACCTCGCGGACCTTCTCGTCAGCGGCATGCGCCCTGTCGAGGAGGTCGTCGATGGTGCGGGCGTTGTCCGGCAGGGCGTCGGCGACGAAGGCCAGCGTCGGCGTGAACTTCACGCCCGCCGCGCGGCCGACCTCGGAGCGCAGGACGCCCTTGGCGCTCTCCAGCCCGGCGGCCGCGGCCGCCCGCTCCTCGTCGTCCCCGTACACCGTGTAGAAGACCGTCGCCTCCCTGAGGTCACCCGTGACCCGGGTGTCCGTGATGGTGACGTGGGAGCCGAGCCGCGGGTCCTTGATCCCGCGCTGCAGCTTCTGCGCCACCACCTGCTGGATGAGGTCCGCCAGCCTCTTGGCGCGCGCGTTGTCGGCCACTGGTCCGTCTCCCGTTCTGTCTTCTCTTGCGTTCTGTGGTCGGTCGTCAGTCAGTCGTCTTCGCCGTGGAAGCGGCGTCTGACCGACAGCAGCTCCACTTCGGGGCGGCCGGCGACCAGCCGTTCGCACCGGTCCAGTACATCGGTCAGATGCTCCGCGTCACCGGAGACCACGGCGAGACCGATCTTGGTCCTGCGGTGGAGGTCCTGGTCGTCCACCTCGGCCGCGCTCACCGCGAACTTGCGCTGGAGCTCGGCGACGATCGGACGGACGACGGAGCGCTTCTCCTTCAGCGACCGTACGTCGCCGAGGAGGAGGTCGAAGGACAGAGTCCCCACATACATGTGTGTAACCGGTTCACCCGCCGGTACGGGATCGATGGCCCTGCCCGCCCACGGGACAGGGACATCAAGAACGGTACAACGATCCTGGCGGCTGCTCGAGGGAGTTTTACCTCGCTCATGCGTCCGCCGGACGCCGTACCGGCCGGCGGGGAACGATCCCCCGCCGGCCGGTACGAACCATGGGTGCTTACACCCGCGGCTTCTCCCGCATCTCGTACGTCGCGATGACGTCGTCGATCTTGATGTCGTTGAAGTTTCCGAGGTTGATACCGCCCTCGAAGCCTTCGCGGATCTCGGTGACGTCGTCCTTGAAGCGACGCAGCCCGGAGATGTTGAGGCTCTCCGCGATGACCTTGCCGTCGCGGATGAGTCGCGCCTTCGTGTTGCGCTTGACCTCGCCCGAGCGGACCAGGACACCGGCGATGTTGCCCAGCTTGGACGACTTGAAGACCTCGCGGATCTCCGCCGTGCCGAGCTCGACCTCCTCGTACTCCGGCTTCAGCATGCCCTTCAGGGCCGCCTCGATCTCCTCGATGGCCTGGTAGATCACCGAGTAGTACCGGACGTCCACGCCCTCGCGCTCCGCCATCTGCGCGGCACGACCGGCCGCACGGACGTTGAAGCCGATGACGATGGCGTCGGAGCCGGTCGCCAGGTCGATGTCCGACTCGGTGACCGCACCCACACCGCGGTGCAGGACGCGGATGTCGACCTCTTCGCCGACGTCGAGCTGGAGCAGCGAGGACTCGAGAGCCTCCACCGAACCGGACGCGTCGCCCTTGATGATGAGGTTGAGTTCCTGCACCAGACCGGCCTTGAGCGCCTCGTCCAGGTTCTCCAGGGAGAACCGGACTCCACGCCGGGCGAAGTTGGCGTTGCGCTCACGCGCCGCGCGCTTCTCGGCGATCTGACGTGCCGTGCGGTCCTCGTCGACAACCAGGAAGTTGTCGCCGGCGCCCGGGACGTTGGTGAGACCGAGGACGAGGACCGGGGTCGAGGGACCCGCCTCTTCCACGTTGTCGCCCTTGTCGTCGAGCATCGCTCGGACACGGCCGTACGCGTCGCCGACGACCATGGTGTCGCCGACCCGCAGAGTGCCTCGCTGGACCAGGACGGTCGCGACGGCGCCGCGGCCCTTGTCGAGGTGGGACTCGATCGCAATACCCTGCGCGTCCTGCTCCGGGTTGGCCCGCAGGTCGAGCGAGGCGTCCGCGGTCAGGACCACGGCCTCCAGCAGGCTCTCGATGTTGAGGCCCTGCTTGGCGGAGATGTCGACGAACATCGTGTCGCCGCCGTACTCCTCGGCCACCAGACCGAACTCGGTGAGCTGACCGCGCACCTTGGTCGGGTCGGCGCCCTCGACGTCGATCTTGTTGACCGCGACCACGATCGGCACGTCGGCCGCCTTGGCGTGGTTCAGCGCCTCGATCGTCTGGGGCATCACACCGTCGTTGGCCGCCACCACGAGGATCGCGATGTCGGTCGACTTGGCACCACGGGCACGCATGGCGGTGAACGCCTCGTGACCCGGTGTGTCGATGAAGGTGATCCTGCGCTCTTCACCGTTGACCTCGGTGGCGACCTGGTACGCACCGATGTGCTGCGTGATGCCGCCGGCCTCGCCCGCGATGACGTTCGTCTTGCGGATGGTGTCGAGCAGTCGGGTCTTACCGTGGTCGACGTGACCCATGACGGTCACGACCGGCGGACGCGCGACGAGGAACTCCTCGCCACCCTCGTCCTCGCCGAACTCGATGTCGAAGGACTCGAGCAGCTCGCGGTCCTCCTCCTCGGGGCTGACGATCTCGAGGACGAAGTTCATCTCGTCCGCGAGGAGCCTCAGCGTCTCGTCGGAGACGGACTGCGTGGCGGTGACCATCTCGCCGAGGTTCATCATCACGCCGACGAGCGACGCCGGGTTGGCGCCGATCTTCTCGGCGAAGTCGGTCAGGGACGCACCACGCGACAGGCGGACGGACTGTCCGTTGCCGCGAGGCAGCATGACGCCGCCGACCGACGGGGCCTGCATGGCCTCGTACTCCTGGCGCCTCTGACGCTTCGACTTGCGACCGCGACGCGCGGGACCACCGGGACGGCCGAAGGCGCCCTGTGTGCCACCACGGGCACCCGGACCACCGGGACGACCGCCGAAACCGGGACGGCCACCGCCGCCGCCGAAGCCGCCGCCACCGCCGCCGGGGCCACCGGGACGACCGGCGAAACCGCCGCCGCCACCCGGACGCGCACCGCCACCGGGACCGGCCGGACGACCTGCGAAACCGCCGCCACCGGGACGACCGCCGCCGCCGCCGGGACGACCGGCACCGCCGCCGCCACCCGGACCGCGGCCGCCGGGGCCGCCGCCGGGACGCGGGCCGGCAGCGGGACGCTGCGGCATCATGCCGGGGTTGGGACGCGGACCGCCGCCGGGACGCGGACCGCCGGGACCTGCGCCCTGCGGGCGGGGCATGCCGCCCGGAGCCGGACGAGCGCCGCCCGGGGACTGCGGACGGGGACCGCCGCCCTGGCCACCGGCGCCCTGCGGACGGGGGCCTGCGCCGGGAGCGCCACCGGGGCCGCCGGGACGCGGGGCGCCCTGCGGACGGGGCGCCTGCGGGCGCGCCATACCGGCGTTGCCGCCGGAGGTGAAGGGGTTGTTGCCCGGACGCGGACCCGAGGGACGGGCACCGCCCGGACGCGGGGCACCGGCGCCACTGGGGCGCGGCCCCTGGGCGGCGGCCGGACGCTGGCCGCGGTCACCGCGGTCGCCACGGTCACCGCGATCGCCACGGTCCTGACCCGGACCGGCCGCGGGACGGCCACTGGGGCGGGGCGCGCCGGGGCGCGGACCCTGACCCTGGGAGGCCGGCCGCGGGCCGGACGACTGGGCCGGAGCGGCGGGGGCGGCCGGAGCGGCCGGCGGAGCGGTGAACTCCGGGGCGGCCGGGGCCGGACGCGGCGCGGGCTTGGGGCCCGGCGTCGGACGCGAGCCGGAGGCCGCCGGCGCGGGGGCCGACGAGGCGGCGGGGGCGGCCGGAGCCGCCGGAGCCGCCGGCGTCTGCGCCGCGGGAGGCTTGGGTGCGGCCGGACGCGGTGCGGCCGGACCCGGACGGGCCGCCTGCGCCGGTGAGGGCGCGCCGGGCCTGGGGGCTGCCTTGCGCGGGGCGGGCTTGCCGCCGCCCTGGAAGGCGTCTGTCAGTTTGCGGACAACGGGCGCTTCGATGGTCGAAGACGCCGAACGGACGAATTCACCGAGTTCCTGGAGCTTGGCCATGACGGCCTTGCTCTCAACCCCGAACTCCTTGGCAAGTTCGTATACCCGGACCTTAGCCACTTCGCTCCTTTTAGGTCCGGGTGTGTCCGGACCGTCGCTACTTCATGGGCGTACTCATCGCGTGCTCATCGAGTGCTCATCGCAATCTCGACCTACTTCCAACTCGCGGGGTACCAGAGCCGCACGGAGGTTCCGTGCGACGCCTTCTTACTTTGTCGCCTGTTCGGCAACGGTCGTCTGCTCGACGTACTGGCGCAACGCCTTTGTGTCGAGCGCTCCCGGGGCTCGCAACGCCCTCGTGAACGCCCGGCGGCGTACCGCCTGGTCGAGACAGACCGGGGCGGGGTGCAGATACGCACCCCGGCCGGGCAGCGTACCGCGTGGATCGGGGACGCATGCGTCCTTGATCGCCACGATGCGCAGCAGCTCCGTCTTGGCCGCCCGCTCCCGGCACCCCACACAGGTGCGTTCAGGGCGTGCTCCGGTGTGCGTCCGGCCAGACACTCTTAAGTCTACCTCCCCGCGGCGACCTCACCCCTTCGGGCCAGGATTCGAACAGTTGCCGCGTTACATCTGTCGTGATCTGAGCCCCGGCAGGCCGAGATCTATTCCCCCGCTGCCCGGCGCAGCGCGGTGAGCTGCTCGCCGGGCCACTCGGTGGGGCTACTCGGTGGGCTGCTCGACGTCCGGACGGATGTCGATGCGCCAGCCGGTCAGCCGGGCGGCGAGCCGGGCGTTCTGCCCTTCCTTGCCGATCGCCAGCGACAGCTGGTAGTCCGGCACGGTCACGCGCGCGGAGCGGGCCCCGAGATCGACGACCTCGACCTTCGAGACCCTCGCCGGGGACAGCGCGTTCGCCACCATCTCCGCCGGGTCGTCCGACCAGTCGACGATGTCGATCTTCTCGCCGTTCAGCTCGCCCATCACGTTGCGCACCCGGCCGCCCATGGGGCCGATGCAGGCGCCCTTGGCGTTCAGACCCGAACGGGTGGACCTGACGGCGATCTTCGTACGGTGACCGGCCTCACGTGCGATGGCGGCGATCTCGACCGAACCGTCGGCGATCTCCGGCACCTCCAGGGCGAAGAGCTTCTTCACCAGATTGGGGTGGGTGCGGGAGAGCGTCACGGACGGGCCGCGCACCCCCTTCGCCACCCGGACGACGTACGACCGCAGGCGCAGGCCGTGCGTATACGTCTCGCCCGGGACCTGCTCCTGCACCGGCAGGATGGCCTCCAGCTTGCCGATGTCCACGAGCACGTTCTTCGGGTCGCGGCCCTGCTGGACCACGCCGGTGACGATGTCGCCCTCACGGCCGGCGTACTCGCCGAGCGTCGCGTCGTCCTCTGCGTCGCGCAGACGCTGGAGGATCACCTGCTTGGCCGTGGTCGCGGCGATGCGGCCGAAGTCGGACGGGGTGTCGTCGAACGGGCGGGGCTCCTGCCCCTCCTCGAGGTCCTCGGGGTCCTCCTTCGCCCACACGGTCACATGTCCGGTCTCCCGGTTGAGCTCCACGCGCGCGTGACGGCGGCTTCCCTCGGTGCGGTGGTAGGCGATGAGGAGGGCCGACTCGATCGCCTCGACCAGCAGGTCGAAGGAGATCTCCTTCTCCCGCACCAAGCCCCGCAGGGCACTCATGTCGATGTCCACGGCTACGCCTCCTCTTCCATCTCGTTCTCGTCGATCTCGTCGATCTCGTCGATCTCGTCGTTCTCGTTCTTGGCGTGCTCGTCGCTCTTGTCCTTGCGGTTGAACTCGACCTGCACGCGGGCCTTGTCGATGTCACCGAAGGGGAGTCTGCGAGTGGTGGCCTTGCGGCCCTTCACACCGGGGACCTCGAGGTCGAGTCCCTCGTCGTCGACCGTCAGGATCCGGGCGACCAGTTCGCCGCCCTCGGCCAGCTGGAACCGCACCAGCCGGTCGACGGCACGTACGTAGTGGCGGTGCTCGGTGAGTGCGCGCTCCGCGCCCGGGGTGCCGACCTCGAGGGTGTACTCGCCCTCGCCCATCGCGTCGCTCTCGTCCAGCTTCGCCGAGAGCGCGCGGCTCACATCGGCGATCTGGTCCAGGTCCGCTCCGGAGTCGGAGTCGACGACGACACTCAGCACCCGCTTGCGCCCGACGGAGTCCACGGTGATCTCTTCGAGATCCAGTCCCTGGGAGGCGACGAGCGGTTCCAGGAGCTCTCGCAGCCTCTCGCTCTGGGTGGTGCTCATCCGGGTGACTCCTCGGCCGCGTGTGCTGTTGTGGGATGGGGCGCGTGTCTGGTCAAAGGGTATCCGGTCGCAAGGTGTGTTGCCGTCCACCTGTGCACGGAGGATGGCGGGCCCTCGCGGCGCGGTGCCGCTGAGTGGTACGGGGCGGCCGCGCGGGTACGGTGATCACGGGCCCGCCGCCCACCAGGACGCCAGTTCCGTACGAGTTCCCCGAGGACGCCTGCCGTGCCGTTGCCCCTCCCCTCGCGCACCCCCTCGGGGCCGCGCAGAAGATCCCTGCTCGCGTCGGCCGCGGGAGCCGCGCTGCTCGTGGGCTGCTCGTCCGGTACGGAGGAGTCCGAGGAGAGCGCGAGCGGCAGCCCGTCGGCCACCGAGCGGGCACGCGCGCGTGCGGCCCGGGAGAGCGGCGGACTGGTGGCACGGTACGACGCCGTGCTCGCCGTCCATCCGGCGCTGGCGGTGCGGCTGGCGCCGCTGCGGGCGGAGGCCGCACGGCACGTCGAGGCGTTCGGTGGCGCCGGGAAAGCGTCCCCCTCCGCCACGGACTCCCCCGCCTCCCCCACGGTTTCACCGACGGGCTCCGCCTCGGTTCCGCCGGCCGATCCCTCGGCCGTGCCGTCCGCCGTGCCGATCACCGACACGGACGCGCTCGCCGGGCTTGCCGCGGCCGAGCGGACGCTCGCCGACCGCAGGGCCACGCAGCTGCTGGACGTCCCGGGCGAGCTGGCCCGGTTGCTGGCCTCGGTGGCGGCGGCCGGCGCGGCCCACGCCTATCTGCTGACGGAGGGGACGCGATGAGCGAGGCCACGAGCGCGGAGCTGACGGCACTCCAGGCGGCGCTGGCCGCCGAACACGCCGCCGTGTACGGGTACGGGGTCGTCGGCGGGCGGATCCGCGAAGGGCGAAGCGCGGAGGCGCGGGCCGCCTACGACGCACACCGGGCGCGCCGCGACGCGCTGGTGCGCGCGGTGCGCGACCTGGGGGCCGAGCCGGTCGCCGCGAGCGCCGGGTACGCGCTGCCGTTCCCGGTACCGGACTCCGCCGCGGCGGTCCGGCTCGCGACCGAGCTGGAGGACCGCGTGGCCGGGGTGTACTCCGACCTGGTGCGGGCGGCCGGGGACGCGCGGCGCCGGGACGCGGCGGGCGCGCTGCGGGAGGCGGCGGTCCGTGGGGCGCGCTGGCGCGGCGGGAGCGTAGCCTTCCCTGGTCTCGCCGAGCGGACCGGTACGGATCCGGCCACGGGCTCGGCGTCCGTACCGGCAGCGGTGACGCCTCCGGCGGCGGCAGCGGCCTCGGGCACACCGGCGGCCTGACCCGAAGCAGGAAGGGAACGACTCGCGCATGGCTTTCGAACCGCCGCAGCGTCTGATCAGGGCGCTCGGTGAGACGGCACCGGACGGTGACGGCTGGTTGGAGAAGCTGCCGGAGGCGGCCCGACAGGCCGTCGCGCTACGCGAGTTGACCGTCGATCGGGTGCAGGTGCCGGGCGGCCGGACCAGCCTGGTGATGCTCGTGCGGCACGCGGACGGGACACCGGCCGTGCTGAAGCTGGCCCCGCCCCGGTTCCGGCCGGAGGCGGAGCGGGCCGCACTGACGCACTGGGACGGCCTGGGCGCCGTCCGGTTGCTCGCAGGGCCGCAGACGGCGGGGGTACTGCCGCTCGAGCGGCTGCATCCCGATGTGTCGGTGCGGTCGCTGGCGGAGGCGAAGGCCCTGCTGGAGGCGGCCGGGACGTTGCGGCGGCTGTGGGTGGAGCCTCCGGCCGGGCACTCCTTCGAGTCCGTGGCCGACCGCACGGGACGGCAGGCGGAGGCGATGCGGGCGAGTGCCGGGGCCGAGCCCGAGGTGGCCGCCCTGGTGGACGCGGCGCTCGCCGCCCGTACGGAGCTGCTGGCGACGCCGCCCGAGCACCGGCTGCTGCACGGCACGTTCCGCCAGAGCAAGGTGCTGGCGGGTGAACGGACGCCCTGGCTGGCGGTGGGCCCGGATCCGGTGGTCGGCGAGTGCGCCTTCGATCTGGCCCGGCTGGTCCGCGACCGGGTGGAGGACCTGATCGCCTCGCCGTCCGGGGCGACGACCACCCGGCGCCGGGTGAAGCGGCTCGCGGAGTCACTGGAACTGGACCAGGAGCGGCTGCGCGGCTGGACGCTGTTCCGGGCGGTGGAGTCGGGGGTCCGGGCACGGCGGGTCGGGCGGACGCGGGACTCCGAGCTGCTGCTCGAGTTCGCGAGCTGGCTGTAGCGGGGCCGGGGCGGGCCGCAGGGTTGCCGGCCGCCTGATTGTGGGGCCCGCCGGGTTGTGGGGCCACCCGGGGGCCGCGGACGGGACAGCGCTCCCCTGCTGGAGATCCCCCCTCGCAGGGGAGCGCTGTGGGTCCGGCCGACGTGCCTCCCGAGCCTGCCGACCGGAGTCTCGCGGGGTGGGCTCCGAAGCCCGTCCCGTGTGGTGTCAGCGCTCGGTCGATGGCGCCTGTGGCCGCCTCTCGGCGGGGGCGGCGAACAGCGTCCCCTCAAGGGCCAGCAGGCGGGTGTGACCGCGGATGTGGGCGGCCTGCTCCACAGCGGTGGGACCATCCCGTTGCAGGTGGCCGCCGGCGCCCTCGGTGTACGGGACATGCGCGAACAGCGGGATGTCCCTGGGCGGAAGACGCCAGGACAACTGCCGTCCCCCGGCGACCAGTCGCAGCAGGTGCGTGCCCTCCGGTCCGGCGCCGACGGCCGGAGTGACGACCGCGCTCGCCGGGTGCAGCGCCGCCAGCCAGGCGAGGAGGTGCGCGCGTTCGAAGGAGACCCGGGTCAGCTCCCGCTCGAAGGAGTCGGCATGGCGCTGCCAGCGGACCAGCTCCTGACGGCAGTCGTCCAGGTCCGGGGAGGGGCTGTGCCGTGACGCGGTCTCCGGCCGGGGAGCTCGGCCCCGCGGCCCGAACAGGCGGCGAAGGACGGTCATGCGGCCGACGGGACGGGCGGCTCGGGAGCGGCGGTTCCGGGAGCCGTCGGACAGGGGCTCTTCGGGCGGACGGCCCGTCGAGGCTACGGACATCAGGTACTCCGGTGGCGGTGAACGGGGGGTCACTTCCGGGGCGGACCGCCGGGTTTCCCGGCGGTTCCCCACAAGCGGTCGCGGCCCCGGGCGGCTTCGTTCCGGGCACGGGTGGAGCCGGTACGGCGGTAACGGCCGGCGCTGCGCGCGTTGGCGAGACGGCAGGGCCCGTCGACCGGCTCCCGCAGGCGCAGATGCCGTTGGTAGGCCGCCCGGGTCCCACACGGGGCAAGCTGTCCTCGGGGCGCGCCGACCGGCGCGCCGGGCGCCTCGAGATCGGCGGCCGGCGTCGGCCGCGACCGGTCCGCCTGACGCTCCAGGGCATAGCGCTGAGGGCCGGTCAGGCCGGCGATGACACCGTCTCGATGGCACTTGGGCAGTCCCTTCTCGCGTACGAGCACGGCGGCCCTGCAGCGGGCCAGCACGGGACAGGAAGCGCAGATGGCCACGGCACGGGACGAGGACCGGCGGGAGAACCACAGCTCCGCGTCCTGGTGCCGGCAGGCGGCACTCGACTCCCATGCCCGGGTGCCCCCGTCCGCCTCTCCCCCGGCGCCGGTCGGCCCCCTCGACCGACCGGCGCTCATCGGACCGGCCCCGCCGGACCGGCCGTCGGCACCGACGGTACGAGCGGCCCGAACGGTTCGGCCCAGGCCGGCCGGTGCGGCTGTTCCGCCGGCTCCACCGGTTCCGGCTGCTGCGCCTGCGCCTGTGCCCGTGCCTGTTCGGGCAGCCCCGAGATCGTCCGCAGGTCCCGCAGGTCCCGCAGGTCCGGCAGGTCCGGCAGGTCCGGCAGGTACGGCATCACCCGCGGTCGCGGCACGTCCGGCGGCGCTCCTGCCTCCGGCACGTCCACCATCGCCCACGCCCCCGGCTCGTTCGGCAGCGTCCGCGGTACCGCCGCACTCGGAAGCAGGTGTGGTACCGCCGCGATCGGAAGCACATGCGGTACCGCCCGGTCCGGTGGCGCCGGTGGATCCGTCGGGGCCGACCGCGCGGGCACCGTCGACGGGCTCCCCGCCGGCCCGGCGACCGTGCCGTCGTCGTCGGGCCGCACCGGCGACAACGGCCCCAGGTACACGGCCACGTTGGCGAGGGAGCACCTCTCGGGCCGACCGTCGAGGGCCATCAGTGGCATGCCGTCGCTGCTTCGGCGGCCCTCGAAGTACCAGACGCCCCCGTACACGTCGCGCATCGGTAAGGCCAGGTCGTACAGGGTCTGGCCGATCCGGAACCGACGCTTCTCCTCGCCCGTCGCCGACTCCGGCGGTGCCGTGGAGGCGCTGAGGGCCACCACCGTCACCCGGACGCCGTCGCGTTCCCCCTCCCCCGTCAGCGTGTGGGGCTCGGTCCGCTCACCGACGATCGCGATACCGAAGTACGAGCGCCAGCGCGCCCATTGGGCGAGGCCGTCGACGCGGAGCGAGACCCGCACCCGGTCGCCCTCGACGCGGACGGCGTGCGGTCCGGGGTGCGTGTCCAGGTGCCGTTCGATGGCGCGCGCGACGTGCCGCGCCCGTTCGCAGGAGGTGTCCCAGGTCAGGGCCTGCCGCTCCAGTTCGGTGACCGGTCGCGCGGTGCGGGACCAGCCGCCGTCCGGTGTCCGGTAGAGCACGACGCCGAAGGAACGCTCGGGGTCGACGAGGAGACGGGCCGAATCCAGCGCGTGCGCCACGGCCGCCGCCTGTTCGGTCCGGACGGTCGCCAGCACCGTGCGGATCACCCGCGCGGCATGGAGGACGTTCCCGTTCACACCGCCACCGCCCCGGCCGTCCAGCGCAGCTTCTGGAGTGCCCGGTGGGTCAGCGCCTTGACGGCGCCGACGCTCCGGCCCATCGCCAGGGCCGTCTCCTGCGCCGTCAGTTCGTCGAGGAAGCGCAGTTGGACGCAGTGGCGCTGCTGGTCGCTGAGCATGTGCAGGGCGGTGCGGACCGTCTCGTGCGCCTCGACGGCCTCCAGTTCGCGCAGGGCGAGCGACTCCGGGCCACGGCCGGGGACCTGCGGGTCGAGGAACTCGGCGACCGGGGTCTCCAGCCGGGTACGGCCGCGGCCGAGTTCGTCCAGATGGAGGTTCTTGGCAATGGTGATCAGCCAGGCGGCGAACGCCGTGCCCCGCCAGACGTACCCGTCGATACGTCGCAGCGCGCGGGTGAACACCTCCTGGGTCAGGTCCTCGGCAAGGTGTCTGTTGCGCGTACGGACGAGCAGAAAGCTGTACACGAGGCGGTAGTGCTCGTAGTAGAGGGTGGCGAACGCCTCCCGGTCGCCCGCGCGGGCCCTGGCGATCAACTCGGGTTCCGGACCGTCCGGAGCGGACGTGACGTTGTTCGGTGCGGACACAGTGGGTACTCCCGTCGTCGTCGTGCGGGGTGTGCGGAGCGAAGATCCTCCGCATCTTCGATATACATGTAGATGTAGATTCACTCGGCGAACGTCCGGCCGTCCCGCTCCGCGGCGGAGCAGGGTGGCCGATGCCAGAGATCACGGTGACGCGACTCCGTCGCGCGAGGCGCCGGAACACGGAGCCATCGGCTCTCAACGGAAAGGGTGCTCGCCACCCTCATCCTCCGCGAGCCGGACGACCCGCCGCCGGGTCTATCTACAGTCTTCACGTAGATGCATACAGTGTCAAGTGATGCACGGAGCGCAAGGTGCGGGTGGGGTTCCGCGAGGGGGAGCGCGGGGGCGCAGGTTTGCGCGACTGCGTCGGTAACGCTCCGGCGTGCACCAAAGACCCCGATTGCCGGTCTGCGATCTACTTGCGCTTGTAGATATTGATGCCCGATCCTCTGAGGCGTGACGAACCAGCAGAGCCGCCCAGGAGACCCAGCACCCGGCAACGATCCGGCACGCCAGGACGTGGACCTGGCGATTCTGCTCGAACGACTTCTGGCACAGGCCCCGGGGAAGACCCAGAAGGACCTGGCTTCGGGGGCCGGCATCTCGTACCCGACGCTGAACGCGTGGATGAATCGGACGCGCGGCACGTCACGCATCGACCCGGAGAAGCTGCGGGCCATGGTCGACGTGTTCCGGCGCTGGGGCGTGCAGACGACGCCGCGAGAGTTCTTCGAGGCGGTCGGCCGTCCCGCGCCCGGACCCAGCGGGGACGAGCGGGAGGCGCGGCTACTCAAGCTGTACCGGCAATTGCCAGAGGCACGTCAACGCGCACTGTTGAAGGACGCAGAGGCAATGTTGCAGGTCAGCCGCATCACCTGAGGTCAGCGGCGTCACCTCGGTCCATGGGCCGCGATGCCGACTGCCGGCGGACGCGCAAGGCGATCTGCACCCTACGAATGAATATGACCGAAACTCCCCCTAGCCACGACCGTCACCGCTACCATCGGTGCGCCGCTGGCCTCCCGGAGCGGATCACTCGTGTCGTTGTGCATCCCTGGGGAGACAGTTGTGTGCATCCACATTTCATTAACGGACAATCTGCCCAAAATCGCGGTCTGGGACCCTGATGAGGTCAGTATCCGCGTGGCCAGAGGCTTCCAGCTGAGTGACGTGCTCCGGGAAGTACGCGACATTCTGATGGTCGACCTGGGCGCCCCCGCCTCACGGGGCAGCCTGCTGTGGTGCTTCTGCGGTATGCGGGTGCAGCTCCCGGACGAACTCACGCCCCACGGCGTCCTCGCGGCCGAGGTCTGCTGATCCTCTGCCCCCTCGTCAGACCGCCCGCCCCGGGACCAACGCCAGGGCGAGCACCGGGCAGTCGGCCGCTGCCCGCCGGGCCCGTCGCACGGTGCCGGCCGGGACCGCGGCCCCGTCGACCAGGGGGTAGCCCCACTCGTCGAGGGTGATGTGTTCGGGGAGGAAGTCCGCGCAGAGGCCGTGACCCTGGCAGGCGGTCCGGTCGATGTCGATGCGCTGCCCCGTGTCGATGCGCTGGGCCGTGCTCATGGGTCAGCCTTCCTCGGGGACGGGCAGCAGGGGCGTGTGGTCGGTCGCGGTGCAGTGGCCCCGCGCGTGTGCGTCGACCTCGGCGGCGAAGGTGGTCAGGGCGCTGCGGACCAGGCGGACGGTGCCGTCGGGGTGGTGGCAGGCGCCTCGGCCCTCGACGAGCCCCGACCAGCGGGCCAGGTCGGCGCGGACGGTGCCCTGCGGGCCGGGTACGGCGAGGGAACGGAAGGCGGCGGCGATGCGGGGCAGCCCGTTGAGGCAGGGGCCGCACTGGCCGGCCGACTGGAGGGCGAGATAGCGCAGAACGCGCGCGGTCTCGGCGAGGCCGCAGCGGTCGACGGGCAGCACGGCGAGCACACCCGCACCCAAGTAGCTGCTGTCCAGTGCCAGTTGACCGGCCTCCGGGGCCGGGACCCAGGTGCCGTGGTAGCCACCGACCAGGACCGCCCGGGCGCCTTCCAGCGGCAGCAGCCGACCCAGGGGCAGTCCATAGGGCGCCTCCACCACCCGGGGTTCACGGCCCGGCACATGGACCGTGCACAGCACACTGCCGGGCTGGGTCGGGGTACCGGCCGTGCGGTACCAGTCGGCGCCGTAGCGGGCGACCAGCGCGAGATGGGCCAGGGTCTCGACGTTCTGCACGAGGGTCGGGGCCCGGTGCACTCCGCGCTCGCGGACCGGCGGGCGCTGATGGGTGGGCAGGGCCGCGCCGCCGGAGACGTACCGGGCGAGAGCGGCGGCCTGGCCGGACAGGAACGACTCCGGCAGGCGGACGACCTTCACGGGCAGCGGGTCGGCGGTGCGCTGGGCGAGGACGGATTCCAGCCAGGTCGCGCCGTCCTCCACGGCGAGGTACGCCTCCCCCGCGCCGACCGTGCGGGCCGCCAGCTGGAGCCCGTCCAGCACCAGATGAGGCGACAGGCGCAGCAGTGCCTTGTCCTTGCGGCTGGCCGGCTCACCCTCGGCTCCGTTGGCCACGACGACGGGAGCGCGGCCGGTACGCCGGCCGGCCTCCGCGACGGAGACGAGCTTGCGGTACGTCGGGAAGCCTGCTCCGCCGCGCCCGGTGAGGCCGGACTCGGCGACCGTGCGGAGCAGGCTCTCGGGGTCGCCGTGGGACAGCGGACCGTAGCGCTGGTGGTGGGTGGCGAGGTCGGCCGCGGTGCTTCCGGGGGCGAGGAGACGTGCGGGCATGTGCAGGTCCGGGAAGGTGGCGGTCACGGTCGGGCTCCTTCGGCGGTGCGCAGGAGGGCCGCGGGGGTACGGCGGCCGGCGCGGGCGGCGTGGGCGAGGCGGGCGGCGAAGGCGGCGACCGCCGTGGCCACACAGGCGACGGTCAGCCAGGTCATCCAGTCGGCGCCGGTGTCCGTGCCGATGCCGATGCCGTGGACGAGCGCGACCGGCCAGGAGGCGTACGCCAGCCGGTGGACGGTCTGCCAGGCGCGGTGACCGAGGCGTCCCCGCAGCAGGCTGGTGACCAGGACGGCGAGCATCAGGTCCAGGGCGACCGTGCCGAGGCCGAGCCAGAGGGGCTGGTAGTCGCCGACGAAGGGGACGAGCACGTCCACGACCGTGATGTCGGCGTAGCCGTCCACGACCGCGGCGGTGACGTGCAGGGCGAGGAAGGCGGTCGCGGCGAGGGAGAGCGTGCGGTGCAGGCTCATCGTGCCGAAGCGGGGGAGCCCCGGGAGCCGGGCCCTCATCCGCACGGCGATGCCGAGCAGGACGACGACGGTGAAGAGGATCAGGCAGACGGCGCCGGTGGCCCGGTTGGCGTACCAGAGGGTCTCGGAGGTCACGCGGCCGCCTCCCGGCGGTGGGTGCCGGGGACACTGCCCCCGGGCCCCCGGTCGGCCTCGACAACCTCGGCCTCACACGCCGGACGCGCTGGATCCGGCCAACCCGGAGTTGTCACGACCGTGCCGTTCTGGGCCACCAGACGCGCAGGCAGTCCCCTGCGCGTCAGCCACCGTTCCGCGCCCGCGCCCTTCACCAGGGCCGCCGTGCTCGCCGCGTTGGCGTCGGCGCAGGTCGCGGCGGCGACGGAGACCGTGCGCCAGGGGGAGCGGACCGGGAGGCCGGTGCGCGGATCGACGATGTGGTGCAGGTCGTGACCGCCACGCCGCCAGCGCCGGGCGGTCGTGCCCGAGGTGGCCAGGCCCCCGCCGCGCAGGCCCACCGAGTCGTGGGGGCCCATGGCGGGGGTTTCGTCGACGGATCCCGTGATGTCCTGGACACGGATCTGCCAGCCTCCCGCCGGGGGCTCCCCCGCGACGGCCGTGTCGCCGCCCAGACTCACCAGGACTCCGCAGCCGGCCGCCGCGGCCAGCGTCCTGGCGGCCCGGTCGGCGGCCCACGCCTTGGCGGTGGCCCCCAGGTCGAGGCGGACGCCCTCGGGGACGGTGACCGTGCCGGTCGCCCGGTCCAGGCGCACGGTGCGCCAGCCGGGGGTACGCCGGACCGTGAGCCGGACCGGGCGGCCGTCCTCGCGGACGAGGGCGAAGTCGCGGTCGTAGCCGAGGGCGTCCATCGCCGAGCCGACGGTGGGGTCGACCGCCCCGTCGGTGTCCCCGGCCGCGCGCAGGGCCACGTCGAGGGCCTCGGCGAGCAGCGGGCTGACCCGGACCGGGCGGCCGGCGGCGCTGTCGAGGGCGGCCAGTTCGGAGTCGGCGCGGAAACGGCTACAGGCCGCGTCGACCTCGGCGAGGTGCCGGGCGAGCAGCAGGTTGCAGGACTCCAGCAGGGCCTGGTCGGTGACGACCAGACGGACCGTGGTGCCGAGGGCCCGCCACTCCGCGGCGGCCGTGGTGCGGGACGCGAGGGAGGCGCTCATCACGACGCTCCCGACGTGGAGTCGGTGGAGCCGCCGGAGGAGGAGGTGAGACCGCTGTCCGAGGAGGAGCTGCCGCTGTCCGACGACGACCCGCTCGACGACCCGCTCGACGAGGACTCCGTACCACTGTCAGTGGTGCTGCTGTCAGTGGTGCTGCTGTCCGTGGAGCCGGTGTCGGTGGAGCTCGAGTCCGTGGAGCTCGAGTCGGCGCCGGAGCTGGAGCTGCTGCTCGTGCTCGTGCTGCTCGCCGTCGTTTCGGCGTCGGCCTGCATGGTGCCGACCAGGGCGAACACCCCGGCCGCCGCGGCGAGCGTGACCGCCGCGGCCAGGGCGGCCGTACGCCGCGCACCTCTGCGGACCGCTGCCGCGGCCCCCCGTTCCTCTTCCCTGGTCGCCATGACCGTTCCCCTCCGCAGTGACGTTCTGTCACGTCCTACGGTCGGGGAACGGTCTGAGAAAAGTCTGTGAGGCAGCCATATGCCCCGGCAGAACTCTCTGAGACCTTGCTTTACATCACGCCGTCAGCCGGGCGATGGCCTCGTCGACCGTGAGCTCCTCGCGCTCTCCGGTCCTGCGGTCCTTGAGCTCCAGGACGCCCTCGGCCGAGCGGCGGCCCGCCACCAGGATCTTCGGCACGCCCATCAGCTCGGAGTCGGTGAACTTCACGCCCGGGGAGACGCCGGGCCGGTCGTCGACCAGGACGCGCAGACCGGCCGCGCGCAGCTTCTCGGAGACGTCGAGCGCCAGCTCGGTCTGGAGGGCCTTGCCCGCCGCGACGACATGCACATCGGCCGGGGCGACCTCGGCGGGCCAGCACAGGCCCTTCTCGTCGGCGCTCTGTTCGGCGAGGGCGGCGACCGCGCGCGAGACGCCGATGCCGTACGAGCCCATGGTCACGCGGACCGGCTTGCCGTTCTGGCCGAGCACGTCGAGCTTGAGGGCGTCGGCGTACTTGCGGCCCAGCTGGAAGATGTGGCCGATCTCGATGGCGCGGTCCAGCTTGAGGCCGGTGCCGCACTTCGGGCAGGGGTCGCCTTCCTGGACGACGACGACATCGACGTACTCGCCGACCTCGAAGTCCCGGCCCGCGACGACGTTCTTCGCGTGCAGGCCCTCCTTGTTGGCGCCGGTGATCCAGGCGGTGCCCGGGGCCACGCGCGGGTCGGCGATGTACTTCACCTTGTCCAGACCCTGCGGGCCGACATAGCCGCGGACCAGGTCCGGGCGGCCCACGAAGTCCTCTGCGGTGACCAGTTCGACGGCTGCCGGGGCGAAGTGCGCCTCGACCTTGCCCAGGTCGACCTCGCGGTCGCCGGGGACGCCCACGGCGACGATCTCGCCGTCGACCTTCACGAGGAGGTTCTTCAGGGTGGCCGAGGCCGGGACGCCGAGGTGGGCGGCGAGGGTGTCGATGGTGGGGGTGTCCGGGGTCGGGATCTCTTCGAGAGCGGCCACGCCGTCGGCGTCCACCGGCTTCAGCTCGTACGTGATCGCCTCGGTGTTGGCCGCGAAGTCGCAGTTCGGGCAGTCGGCGAAGGTGTCCTCGCCGGCGCCGGCCGGGGCGAGGAACTCCTCCGACTTGGAGCCGCCCATCGCGCCCGCGGTCGCCGCGCAGATGCGGTAGTCGAGGCCGAGGCGCTCGAACACCTTCTGGTACGCCTGGCGGTGCAGGGCGTAGGACTGGGCGAGGCCCTCGTCCTCGGTGTCGAAGGAGTAGGAGTCCTTCATGAGGAACTCGCGGCCGCGCAGGATGCCGGCCCGGGGGCGGGCCTCGTCACGGAACTTCGTCTGGATCTGGTAGAGGATGACCGGCAGGTCCTTGTACGAGGACGCCTGGTCCTTCACGATCAGCGTGAAGATCTCCTCGTGGGTGGGGCCGAGGAGGTAGTCGCCGCCCTTGCGGTCCTGGAGGCGGAACAGCTCCGGACCGTACTCGTCCCAGCGGCCGGTCGCCTCGTAGGGCTCGCGCGGCAGCAGGGCGGGGAGGCTTACCTCCTGGGCGCCGATCGCGTCCATCTCCTCGCGGACGATGCGCTCGACGTTGGCGAGGACCTTCTTGCCGAGCGGCAGCCAGGACCAGATGCCGGCTGCGGTACGGCGGACGTAGCCGGCGCGGACGAGGAGCTTGTGGCTCAGGACCTCGGCGTCCGCAGGGTCGTCGCGCAGCGTCTTCGCCATCAACCGGGACATGCGCTGGACCGGTGCGTTCGCCATGGTTCTCGTATCTCCTGCCGATGGGGGTCCCCCCGCTCGAGCGAAGCCGAGAGTGGGGGAGGGTGGTGGCTAGGAGGTTAGCCGGGAGCGTGGCGGGCCGGAAATCCGTTACCCGCGCAGGAGGGGGAGCGGGGCGCCCATCACCGCGTAGGGGCGGGGGGCGCTGGGGAACAGCACCCGGCGGGCCAGGTCCTGGTAGCCCAGGGAGTGGTAGAGCGCTCGGGCGGGGCTGTCGGTGTCGATCGCGGAGAGGATCGAGCGGGGCTGGGTCGCGGTGTCGGTGATCGTGGTGATCAGGGCCCGGCCGGCACCCCGGTTCTGGTGGGAGGGGTGGACGTGCAGTTCCGTGATCACGAAGGAGGCGTCCAGCCAGTGCTCGTTGCCCTGGGCCCGGAGGTAGGGCTGCACGACCGTCGACCACCAGTGGGTGCGGTCGTTGGGCATGCCGTAGACGAAGCCGACGAGTCGGTCTCCGACGGTCGCGCCGAAGGCTCTCGCACCCGGGTGCGCCATGTGGCGCAGAACGATCTGCCGGCGTACGGCGACCTCGTCTGGGCCCAGTCCGAAGGCGATCGCCTGTACGGCCAGGGCCTCGTCCACATGGGCGGGGAGGTCCAAGGGGCCGATCACGAGGTCCATGGCGGGGAGCCTACAGGGGCGCTAAAAGAGGACGCTCATGAAAGCGCCGACCTCCTGGAAGCCCACCCTCCTGTACGTGCGCCTCGCCGTGGTGTTGAAGTCGTTCACGTAGAGGCTGACCACCGGGGCCACGTCGGCCAGGGCGTAGCGCAGGACCGCCGCCATGCCGGGGGCGGCCAGGCCCTGGCCCCGGTACTCCGGGGCCACCCACACACCCTGGATCTGGCAGACGTGGGAGGTCGCCGCGCCGATCTCCGCCTTGAAGACGACCCTGCCCCGGTCGTCGAGGCGGGCGAACGAGCGGCCGGAGCCCACGAGTTCGGCCACCCGGGCCTGGTAGAGCAGGCCTCCGTCGCCGGCCATCGGGGAGACGCCGACCTCCTCGGTGAACATCGCCACGCACGCCGGCATGATCGAGTCCATCTCGTCCTTGCGGATGCGGCGGACGTAGGGATCCGGGGCGATGTCGGCGGGCATGCGGTCGGTGACCATGAGGGGCTGTTGGCCGCGGACCTCGCGGGCCGGGCCCCACTGGGGTTCGAGGAGACGCCACAGCCGGGTCGTCGGCTCGGCGGGGCCGACGATCGAGGAGCAGCGGCGGCCCGCCCGGCGGGCGCGGTCGGCGAAGGCCCGCACCGCTCTCGGTGTCGCGCAGATCGGGACGAGGTTGGCGCCCGCGTAGCACAGGGACGTCAGCATGCCGTCCTCGTACCAGCCCCACATCTCGCCGCCGAGCCGCCACGGGTCGAGGCCCGCGACCTGTACGCGCGACGTGACGAAGGCGTTGGCGACCGGCTCGCGGTCGAGGACGGCGAGCGCGGCGTCCAGGTCGCTCGGTTCGAGGACCCGGGAGGTGGTCTGGGTCAACACGCGCGGGGCCTCACACTCAGGTCTGCTGATCCCCGCACTGTACCTGCGGAAGCTGGGCGGTGCCGACCTGTGTTCAGCCGGCGTTCGTCTGCTGTGACCGTCGGCTGTCGTCCCGTCTCACGGGGGCTGCCGCCCCCCCGCACCCCCGCTGTCGGCCTGAACGGCCTCGTCCTCGAACGCCGGACGGGCTGATGGCACCCGGCCCGGCGCAAAGCTCAGGTACGTGGGCACGCGCAGGCCCGTCCTCGAACGCCGGACGGGCTGATGACACCCGGCCCGGCGGCGCTCGGCACGCGCAGGCCTCGTCCCCGAGCGCCGGTCCGGCCGGTGGAACCCCGTCCGCCGCAAAAGCTCGGGCACGCGCAGGCCCGTCGAACGGCAGACGCGCTGATGACACCTGGCCCGCCGCAAACGCTCGGGTACGCACAGGCCTCGTCCTCGAGCGCCGGACGGGCTGGTTCAGCCTCGTCCGGCGCGGGGGTTCGGGACGGTCAGCCCGCGACCGACACCGACGGCTCGCCGGAGGTGATGCCGTCCGCCTCCATCTGTTCGGCCAGCTTCATGGCCTCCTCGATGAGGGTCTCGACGATCTTCGACTCGGGGACGGTCTTGATGACCTCGCCCTTCACGAAGATCTGGCCCTTGCCGTTGC
>NZ_JBHWUW010000083.1:0-28440 GCF_042737245.1 Streptomyces sp. NPDC060002 | reverse complement strand
CTGCAGGGGGGACCCTGTGGGAGAGTAGGACACCGCCGAACAAATATTACGGGAAACCCCCGCACCTTATGGTGCGGGGGTTTTCTGCGTTTAGGCTCCTTTAGGGTCTAGTCATGCGCTACGACCTGGTGATTTTCGACAACGACGGTGTTCTCGTGGACAGTGAGCCGATCTCCAATCGGCTGCTGGCCGCCTATCTGACCGAGATCGGGCACCCCACCTCGTACGAGGACTCCATCCGTGACTACATGGGGTCCGCGATGCATCGCATCCACGACCTGGTCCAGGAGCGCACCGGGCAGCAGTTGCCGGAGGAGTTCGACGACACTTTCCACCGGCGGGTGTTCGCGGCCTTCGAGCGGGAGCTGGAGCCCGTGGCGGGCGCCGTGGACGTCCTCGCGAAGCTGGCCGCGGACGGGGTGCCGTACTGCGTGGCGTCTTCCGGGAGTCATGAGCGGATCCGGGTGGGGCATCGGAAGACCGGGCTGGACCGGTGGTTCGAGGACGCGCGGATCTTCAGCTCGCAGGACGTCGGGAAGGGGAAGCCGGCGCCGGATCTCTTCCTGCACGCGGCCGAGCGGATGGGGGTGGCGCCGGAGCGGTGTGTCGTCGTGGAGGACAGTCCGCTGGGGGTGCGGGCGGCTGTGGCGGCCGGGATGGACGTGTACGGGTTCACCGCGATGACGCCGGCCGCGAAGCTCGCGGGCGCCACTCAACTCTTCCCAGACCTGGGGCAGTTGCCTGACCTGCTGATCTGACGGACGTTCCGGTGTCGGGCTGACATTTGTCATGCGTAGCTCCGGACGATCGTTTCTACTGGGGGACCCCTCCCGGCGGCGAAGCTATGGGCATGACGACGAACCAGCACAAGAAGCAGAACGCCTTCGCCCCGCTCATCGTGGATGTGGCGGTGCCGCTCGGGTCGTACTACCTCTTCAAGGAAGCGTTCGGGATGAGCACCTTCGCCGCTCTCGCCTGGAGCAGTCTGGTCCCGGCCGTGCGGACCATGGGGAGCGTGGTCAGCAGGCGGGCGGTCAACGGGCTCGCCGGGCTCATCCTCGTCGTCAACATCGTCGGACTGGTGCTCAGTCTGGTCTCCGGTGATCCGCGGCTGATGCTGGCCAAGGACAGCGGGGTCAGCAGCACGATCGGGATCGGGATCCTGGTCTCCGTGGCACTGGGGAGGCCGATGATGACCGCCGCCGTCAAGCCGTTCCTGGTGAAGGGCGACGCGGTCAGGGAGGCGGCCTGGGAGCGGCTGGAGAGCGGCGCATCGGTCGCGTCGACGGACTTCCAGAAGCGGGAGCGGGCCTTCTCGATCGTCTGGGGTGTGGTGCTGCTCGTCGAGTGTGTCGTGCGGGTCGTGGGGGCGTACACGGTGCCGGTGGACACCATGGTGTGGCTCGGGTCCGTGGTCATGGTCGTGGCGATGGGGATCGGATTCGTGGTCGGCGGGGCGCTCGGCGCCGGGCCGATGGCGGCGATGATCGCCTCCGAGACGAGGGGCGCGAAGGCCGTCGAGGCCGAGGTCGAGGTGCCCGAGGTCGTCCTCGCCCGGTGAAGTCGGCAAAGCTGAGGAGAATTCATCTTTGGCTGGATCTACCCACGAGTACGCAGGGGCCCTACGCTCGCCGCCATGACAGAAGTGCTGCGGCGCGGTAGGGCCTCTTTGGCGTTCAGCTTTTTCGCGCAAGGCGCGGCCTTCGCGCTGCTGGTGACCCGGATCCCGGCCATCCAGAACAGGTACGAGGTCTCGGACGCGCTGCTGCCCGTCTTCCTCGCCGCCGTGCCCATCCTGGCCGGGGTCGGCAGCGTGACGACCGAACAGCTGGTGAAGCGGATACCGCCCAGCCGGGTGCTGCGCTGGTCCCAGCCGGTGGTGCTGCTGGCCCTGCTCGGGGTCGGGGCGGGGCGGGGGATGGCCGAGCTGGGTGTCGCCCTGGCGGTCTTCGGTCTGGCCGTGGGGGCGCTCGACGCCTCGATGAACATGCTCGGGGTGAGTCTTCAGCGGACGTACGGGCGCAGCATCATGCTCAGCTTCCATGCCGTGTACAGCCTGGGCGGGATCGTCGGGGCCTCGCTGGCGTGGGTGGGGGCGCACTGGCATCTCGCGCTGTGGGTGTCGTATCTGCCGGTGGTGGCGGTGCTGTTGCCGGCCGCGCTGGTGGGGAGCCGCTGGTATGTGGACGGGGACGCGGAGGACGGGGCTGCGAAGGACGGCAAGGCGGGGGAGGCCGAGTCGGAGGGCGGCGGTACCGGTGTCGTCTTCAAGCTGTTGCTGCCGTTGTGTCTGGTGATGACCTTCGCCTACATCGGGGACTCGACGGTCTCCAACTGGAGCGCGAAGTATCTCCAGGACGTGCTGGGCAGCAGCGAGCAGCTGGCCACCGTTCCGTACAACGTCTACATGGTGACCACGCTGCTCGGGCGGGCCATCGGGGACTCCGGGGTGCGGCGGTTCGGGGCCGCGGCGGTGGTGCGGCTGGGGGCGCTGGTGGCGGCGGCGGGGTTCGCGGTGGTGGCCGTCGCGCCCGGGGCGTGGGTCGGGATGCTCGGGTTCACACTCGTGGGGCTGGGGCTGTGTGTGCTGGTGCCGCAGACGTTCGCGGCGGCGGGGCGGTTGTTCCCGGGGGCTTCGGATGCGGCGATCGCCCGTCTCAACATCTTCAATTACGTCGGGTTCCTGATCGGTTCGCCGTTGGTGGGGGCGTTGGGGGACGCCTGGACCTACCGGGGCGCGATGGTGGTGCCGATGGTGTTGGTGCTGGTGACGTTGGTGTACGCCCGGTCGTTCGCCGCTCAACCGGACCGATACGGTGGCGGGCATGAGCGGCCGCGCACAGCTGATGTGGGACGAGGCAGTAACGGGCTATGACTTCGGGCCCGAGCATCCGATGGATCCGGTTCGGCTGGATCTGACCCGGAGGCTGGTCGGCGCCCTGGGGCTCGACCGGGAGGTGGACGTCGTCGGGGCGAAGCCCGCCGGGGAGTCGACGTTGCGGCTCGTGCACCGGGAGGACTACGTCCAGGCCGTCAAGGCGGCGTCGGCGGAGCCGGGGTCGGCGGACCAGTCGTACGGGCTGGGAACGATGGACGATCCGGCCTTCGCGGGGATGCACGAGGTGTCCGCTCTCATCGCCGGGCTGTCCGTGGGGGCCGCGGAGGCCGTCTGGCGGGGGGAGGCGCAGCACGCGGTGAACTTCGCGGGTGGGCTGCACCATGCGATGCCGGGCGGTGCGTCGGGGTTCTGTATCTACAACGACGCTTCGTTGGCGATCGCCCGGTTGCTGGAGCTGGGGGCCGAGCGGGTCGCGTATGTGGACGTGGACGTGCATCACGGGGACGGTGTGCAGGCGGCGTTCTGGGACGACCCGCGGGTGCTGACGATCTCCCTGCACGAGCATCCTCGTACCTTGTTCCCGCAGACCGGGTGGCCGGAGGAGACCGGTGGGGAGCGGGCGCAGGGGTCGGCGGTGAACGTCGCGGTGCCGGCCGGGACCGGGGACGCGGGGTGGTTGCGGGCGTTCCACTCGGTGGTGCCGGAGCTGATCGCCGATTTCCGGCCGGATGTGCTGGTGACCCAGCACGGGGCCGACACGCACTTCGAGGATCCGCTGGCTCATCTCGCGGTGTCTCTCGACGCCCAGCGGGCTGTGCAGGTGGCCTGTCATGAGTTGGCGCACGAGTACGCCGGGGGCAAGTGGGTCGCGTTGGGTGGGGGCGGGTACGCGGTGGTGGATGTGGTGCCGCGGTCGTGGACGCATCTGGTGGGGGTGGCGGCGGGGGTGCCGGTGGCGCCGGAGACGGTGATTCCGCAGGGGTGGCGGCAGGAGGTTTTCGCTCGTACCCGGCAGTTGGGGCCGGTGCGGATGACTGATGGGCGGTGGCCGGTGGGGTGGGCCGGGTGGGAGTCGGGGTACGACCCCGCGGATCGGTTGGACCAGGCTGTGTTGGCCACGCGGCGGGCGGTGTTTCCGTTGCGGGGGTTGTTGCCGTAGGGAGTGTGGCCGGTGGGTGTTGTGGGGTTCGCCCCCGCCGCCCTCACCCGTTCCCCTCCTCTTCAGGGGCTGGCTCTGCAGGGGGCTCGGCCCCCGGTGTCCCCCGTGTCGGCCTGGACGGCCTCGCCTCAATCGCCGGTCGGGCTGGGAGGTGCCGGACGGGCCGGCAGGCGCGCGGGCGCCCCGCTGGAGGGTGCCGGGCGGGCTGGAAGGTGGCCTCGGGTGGGCTGCAAGGAGCTTGGGCTTACGCCAACTGTGGGGTGTTGGCGGGGTTCCGCCTCGGGGGCGGGCCTGGTCCGTCAGCATCGCTTCTGTGTTGAGTTCCGGGGCGCTTCGGGCGCATCTGCTTGCCGCGCGGCTGGCCGGAGCGGTGGCCACCTCCCGGGAGGAGAGTCTGCGGAGTTACCGGCTCTTCGCCGCGCGTGATCCTCGGGTGCTGATCGGGCTTGATCCCGAGTGGAGCTGGGGGCAGCGGGACCTGATCGCGCTGATGGCCGACAAGTGTGGAGTTTCGGCCGATCCCGGCTGCGTTTCCGGGCATGATGTGATCGATCCTGAGCGCACGCTGGCCGCGCTGGACGCCTTCGCGGAGCGGCTCGCCTCGGTCGCCCAGCGTGGCGCGCCCGTGCTGCTGGGCACCGGGCATCCGCATCGGCTGCTGGGGTTCTACGCCACGGTTGCGGACGCTTTGTCGGCGGCGGGATGTGATGTTCTCACCCCGGCGCAGGGTCACTGTGTCGACATAACGACCCGGTTCGGCCTACGCACACACAACCTCGACTACGTACGGGGAGTCGCGGTCGTCCGGGACGCAGGCGCCGAACGCGCCGGTTGTGCGACCGGTGCGCACAGTCATTCGCCACTCCCGGTTCGGGTCGCGCTGGCGGCGGCGGCCGAGGGCGGGGGGCCGCTGCCCGAGTTGGTCATCGGGGACCACGGATGGGTCTGCGGGGCAGGTCAGCTGGGGTTCGAGGCCATCGGGCTGGCGGACACCGACGACCCCGCGCTGTTCGTAGGGGAGGCCGAGGGAGTCGTCTCCGTCGTCGTTCCACTTGATGACGCCGTGCGGTCCGCTTACTACAGGCCGCTGACCCGCTACGTACTCAATCGAGCGTGTCTGTCACAGTAGGCCGCTGATGGGTGCACCTCTTCCCCACTCGCATCACCCGCCCCTACATTGGGGAGTGAGCACGCAGCGACGAAGAGTCACCGGAAGGGGAAGCCGGTGGCCGTCGAGTCGAGTGCGGAAGGTTCGGTGTGTCATGGGTGCAGCCGGCGAGAGGCCTCTGAACGAGGTTCAGTTCCTTACCGTGGCGGAAGTCGCCTCGGTGATGCGAGTGTCGAAGATGACCGTGTACCGACTGGTGCACAGCGGTCATCTGCCCGCGATCCGGGTGGGGCGGTCCTTCCGCGTCCCCGAGCAAGCGGTGCACGAGTACCTCCGCGAGAGCTACGTGGGGGTGGAAACCGCCTGACGGTCGGGGGGCCTGTCCGGCAGGGCAGACCCGGGGTGGGGCCCGGCCTCAGGGCCGTCTCGGGCCCCTCCCGCCCCTCGATTACGACCTCAGCGCTCGGGCGGGTAGGCTAGCCCCTTGAAGGTCGTGTGGGCCCATGGCGCCCAGCACCGAGTGATGAGAAGTGAGCGAGGGTAGTCGTGGGCTCTGTTATCAAGAAGCGGCGTAAGCGGATGGCCAAGAAGAAGCACCGCAAGCTGCTCAAGCGCACGCGCGTTCAGCGTCGCAACAAGAAGTAGGCGCCAGCAGGAGTAAGCGCAAGCACTTACTTCGCGCGACGCGAGCCGCGTAGGCGTGGTGTGGCCCCCCACCGTGTTATCGGTGGGGGGCCACACGCATATCCGGGCGCCCGTACGGTCGGCTGAACGCCGTGCGTATGCCTGGACGTGCACCATGGCTGATCTGGTCGTATGACCGAAGAGATCTCGTCACTTCGCGCATCGGGCGGTCATCACAGCGCAACATCGACCCGCTAAGTTGGCCCGCAGACGGGAACACGGCAGGGCAGCCGGCGGTTCCAGTACGGAAGGAAGGCGCTGATCTTGGGAAAGGTCGTGCTCGTTACCGGAGTGGCCCGTCAGCTGGGGGGCCGGTTCGTACGACGGATCCAGCGTGACCCACAGGTCGACCGGGTGGTCGCCGTGGACGCGGTGCGGCCCGAGCACCATCTCGGGGGCGCCGACTTCATCGAGGCCGACATCCGGCAGCCCACCATCGCGCGGGTGCTCGCCGAGACCGGTGCCGACACCGTCGTCCACCTGGACGTGACGGCGACCGCGCTGGGCAGGGGGAGCCGGACCACGGTCAAGGAGACCAACGTCATCGGGACCATGCAGCTGCTCGGCGCCTGTCAGAAATCGCCGAATGTGAAGCGGCTGGTGGTCAAGTCCTCCACCAACGTCTACGGGTCCGCGCCGCGTGATCCCGCCGTGTTCACCGAGACGACCCCGCCCAAGTCGCTGCCCAGCGGAGGCTTCGCCAAGGACGCCGTCGAGGTCGAGGGGTATGTGCGCGGGTTCGCCCGGCGGCGGCCCGATGTCGCCGTGTGCGTGCTGCGGTTCGCCAACATCCTGGGGCCGACCGCCGAGACGCCGCTCGCCTCGTACTTCTCGCTGCCCGTGCTGCCGACCGTGCTCGGCTACGACCCCCGGCTCCAGTTCGTGCACGAGGACGACGTGATCGAGGTGCTGCGGATCGCCTCGCACGAACCGCGGCGGGGCACCCTCAACAGCGGCACCTTCAACATCGCCGGGGACGGTGCGCTGTTGCTGTCGCAGTGTTCGCGGCGGCTCGGGCGGCCCACCGTGCCCTTGCTGCTGCCTGCCGTCACCTGGGCGGGGTCGCTGGTGCGTACGCTGGGCATGACGGACTTCTCGCCCGAGCAGATCCGGCTGCTCACCCACGGCCGGGTCGTGTCCACGGCCCAGATGCGCGAGACGCTGGGGTTCATGCCGCGGTACACCACGGCGGAGACCTTCGCGGACTTCGCACGCAGTCACGGACCCGGACTCCTGCCGCCCGAGGCCGTTGCCGGGGCCGTCGACCGGATCGCCGCGCTGTCCCTGCCGGGCGGCGGCCACGCCCCGGTCCACCTCCCGACGCAGAGCGCCAACTGAGGAGCGCATCAACGATGGCGGATGCCAAGGTCATTCCGTTCGACGACGACCGGTCCCGGGGGAGCGCCGTAGCGCGGCCGCCCCGGCGCCGGGGCGCGGTGAGCCGGCGCCGGAACGGCGAGCCCGCGCCGGTCCGGGAGATCGGCGAGGCCGGCGAGGTCGGTGAGGTCCAGCCCCTGCCCACCGGGGCGGTTGGGCAGGATGATGTTCCTGTGACGGGTGAGGAACGGCTGGACAAGGACGCGGGCGCCCTGGAGCGGCGGATCGCGGGTGGGCTGTCCTTCCTGCGCCGGCGTCTCACGGGCGACTACGAGGTCGACGACTTCGGCTACGACGAGGAACTGACCGACCAGGTCCTGATGTCTCTGCTGCGGCCGCTGTACGAGAAGTACTTCCGGGTCGAGGTGAAGGGCGTCGAGAACATCCCGGCGGAGGGTGGCGCGCTGATCGTCGCCAACCACTCCGGGACGTTGCCGTTGGACGGCCTGATGATGCAGGTCGCCGTCCACGACCACCACCCGGCGGGCCGGCACCTGCGACTCCTGGCCGCCGACCTCGTCTTCGTGCTGCCGGTCGTCAACGAACTGGCCCGCAAGCTCGGGCACACCCTCGCCTGCGCGGAGGACGCCGAACGGCTGCTCGGCCAGGGCGAGCTGGTCGGGGTGATGCCTGAGGGCTTCAAGGGCATCGGGAAGCCCTTCAGCGAGCGCTACAAACTTCAGCGGTTCGGCCGGGGCGGATTCGTCTCCACGGCACTGCGCCAGGGCGCTCCGATCATCCCCTGCTCGATCGTGGGGGCCGAGGAGATCTACCCGATGATCGGCAACGCGAAGACGCTGGCACGGGTGCTCGGCTTCCCGTACTTCCCGCTGACGCCGACCTTCCCGTGGCTGGGACCGCTGGGCGGGATTCCGCTGCCGACGAAGTGGACGATCCAGTTCGGCGAGCCGATTCCGACGGACGGCTACCCGCCGGAGGCGGCGGAGGACCCCATGCTGATGTTCAACCTGACGGACCAGGTACGCGAACAGATCCAGCACACGCTCTACAAACTGTTGGTGCAGCGGCGGTCGGTGTTTTTCTGACCGGGTGGCCGGGGGCCGAGCTCGGGGGCCGTGTCGCGCTGCGGTGAGCCGACGGACGGAGTCCGGCGCAGCCGGGCGAAGCCCGCGGAGCGGTGCGAGGCCGGCAGACAGGGGGGCCAGACTGTTGGTGCAGCGGCGGTCGGTGTTTTTCTGACCGGGTGGCCGGGGGCCGAGCTCGGGGGCCGTGTCGCGCTGCGGTGAGCCGACGGACGGAGTCCGGCGCAGCCGGGCGAAGCCCGCGGAGCGGTGCGAGGCCGGCAGACAGGGGGGCCAGACTGTTGGTGCAGCGGCGGTCGGTGTTTTTCTAGTTCTGGGTACGGCTGTGGGGGCGCTCCTCGTTTTGAGAGGGGGCGCCCCCACAGTCATACGGGCTTGTGCTACTCCGCGTCCTCGCTGTCGATGCCCAGGCCTGGGAGCAGGCCGGGGAGGAGGGGTGGGAGGGTGACGTCCGGTTGGGTGCTGGGGACGATGGTGGTCGGAGCGGTGCCGCCGGTTTCCTTCGGGGGGTCCAGAAGGCCGCCGGTGTTGCCGCCGAGCAGGCCGTCGTCGGTGGTGCCGGAGGTGGACGACCTGCTGGGGCTTCCGGTGTCGGCGCCGGTCCCGTCGGTCGGGTCGTGGCCGGTACCGGTGCCGGGGGTGGTTCCGTGGCGGCCGGTGTCCGAGGTGCCGGTGGACGCCGAGCCGGAGCCCTCACGGGTGCCGCCGCCGCCCGGGGCGGGGGGCCGCGGGAGGAGGGACTGCAGCGGGGCGACCTCTTCGTCTATGGCCTCGAAGACCGACGAGACCTGCTGACTGACGTCGCCGAGCTGGACCGGCAGGCGGTCGCGCAGGGCGCCCCAGACCTCGCGGTGCGAGCGGGAGAACGCGTCGAGGGCCTGGATGGGTCCCAGGGAGTTCGGGTCGCGTTCGTACGCCTCGTGGAGGAGCCGGTGGCCTTCCGACGCGTCGTGCTGCATGCCGTTCAGGGCGCGTCGGATCTCGCCGAGGGACTCGTGGTCGAGGTCGCCGCTGCGGCCTCGCTCCATGAGTCGACGAGCCTCGCTGAGCCGGGTGGAGGCCTGGTCGAGATAGGTCCGGCCGCGCTCGTCGTCGCCGTCGGCCAGGTAGTTGAGTTTGAAGTCCTCGATGCCGCGCTTCAGCCCGTAGAGCCCGTCGCCCGGGAGGGCGTCGGAACTCGCCGCGGCGACGCCGCCGAAGGCGCCCGCCGCGACGCCGACGCTGAGGCCGCCCGCGGTGAGGCCCTTGGCAAGGCGGGAACGCGGTCGGAACTTGCCCAGGGGACCGGCCCGGTGCGTGCCCCTGGCCCGGTGGGAGCGTTGCTCCGGTACCGAAGTGTCCGCCGCTTCGCCTCCCGCGGTGCCCGCTTGCAACATGGCCTCCATAGCGGCGACCAACTGGGCCCGCTGGACGACCTTGACCTCGGGATCGAACTCCGGTTTGGGCAGCTCGGCGAGACTCGTGGCGAGGGCCAGAAGATGGCCCTGCCCGGTCTGGTCCGCTGCGGCCGGAGCCGGCGGTGATCCTTCGGTCTGCTCGGCCGCCGTGCCCTGGGAGGAACAGTCGGACTGTTCCTCCCAGGCCTGGGCGAAGGCGTTCGCCCGCCGGTGCGCCGATACGTTCGCGATCACTGGCGGCACCTCCTCTCGTCATGACGGTCGACTCCCCTGGGGTCCTGACGGTTGCACGCCCTGGACCGGATCCACACGATCGAGTGATCGGGGTCGGCCAGGACGTGACCACAGGGAGCCTGTATCCCGCACAACGACTGGCGCGGCACTTGGGTTACGGACTGCGGATGATCGGATCGGGAAGACAACGGACTTTCACTGAAGGTGAGTTGGCGTCACGGAGTGTGTGGCGTCGGTCGTGGGCGGGGGACGGGTTTCAGCGGGCGTCTTCCGGCAGCAGGCGGGCGAGGGTGCGGACGGCCCGGTATTGGAGCGTCTTGATGGCACCCTCGTTCTTGCCCATCACGCGCGCGGTCTCGGCGACGGAGAGCCCCTGGAGGAACCGGAGCGTCACGCACTCCTGCTGCTGTGGGTTGAGCCGGCGTACGGCGTCCAGCAGCGCGGCGTTGGAGAGGGACTCCAGGACGCAGTCCTCGGGTGAGCGCTCGACCTCGTTGGCGTCGAGCATCTCGCCGGTCGTCACCTCGAGCCGGAAACGGCTCGATTTGAAGTGGTCGGCGACGAGGTTGCGGGCGATGGTGACGAGCCAGGCGCCGAAGTCGCGGCCCTGCCAGGTGAACGTCCCGATGCGGCGCAGGGCGCGCAGGAACGTCTCGCTGGTGAGGTCCTCGGCGGTCGCCTTGCCACCCACTCGGTAGTAGATGTAGCGATAGACCGTGTCGCTGTACTGGTCGTACAGGCGCCCGAACGCGTCGGCTTCGCCGGCCTGGGCGCGTTCGACGAGGTCCATCATGCGGGCGCTGTCACTGTCGGCGGCCGGCCGACGGGCGGTGGCCGCGCCGGCCGAGCGTCCTCGTCTGCCCACCGCGGCGCTGCCGTCGGCCAGTGCGTAGCACGGGCCGAGCGGAGCGGTGGTGGCGAAGGCGGGGACGGCGTACGCGGTGGGGACGACGCCGCGCAAGAGGTCATGGACCGTAGCGACCGTTGCGCGCAGCGTAGCCAGGCCCGAGGTGTCAACCCCGACGTGTGGGTACACGGGACTCCCAGAGGCAGAGCTTGCATCACGTGCAGTACCGGACCGTTCACCCGTCGTGGCGACGGAAGGGGGACCGGATTGCGTCTGAGGAGAATAACGCTTCGTGCAGGCACTGCTACACCGAGTTGCTCAAATCATCGATTACGTCGCTTCTGTGGCCTATTGACGCTCGATCAAGTTGCGTAGGGTGAACGATTGTTGATCGAAATGGTTCGAGTTTCGGGTCGGTCCGGGGCGTGTTGTGGCTGTGCGCGGACAACAGGACTGGACGGGGGGTTACGGGGGTACGACCGTCGGATTGGTCGGGTTCGGTGCCCGGTGTGGGGTGTTGTCCGGTAACGCGAAAGAGCGGCCGGGCTGTTACGCCTCGGCCGCTCCGTCGGGTTGCCTGTGTCGTCGTTGTCGTCAGCGCCGTCGTCGGTGCAGCGCGATCGCCGCCGCCGTGCCGCCCGCCACCGCGCCCACGCCGGCCGCGGCCGGGATGCCGACCTTGGCCGCCTTGCGGCCCGTGCGGTAGTCGCGCAGCCGCCAGTCGAGCTTGTGCGCGTGCTTGCGGAGCTTGGCGTCGGGGTTGATGGCGTAGGGGTGGCCGACGAGGGAGAGCATCGGGATGTCGTTGTGGGAGTCGCTGTAGGCGGCGCAGCGGGAGAGGTCCAGGTTCTCCGCCGCCGCCAGCGCGCGTACCGCCTCCGCCTTCGCGGGGCCGTGCAGCGGCTCGCCCACCAGCTTGCCCGTGTAGACGCCGTCGACGGACTCCGCGACCGTGCCGAGCGCGCCGGTCAGGCCGAGGCGGCGGGCGATCACCTGGGCGATCTCCACCGGGGCCGCCGTGACCAGCCACACCTTCTGGCCCGCGTCCAGGTGCGCCTGGGCGAGGGCCCGGGTGCCCGGCCAGATGCGCTCGGCCATGTACTCGTCGTAGATCTCCTCGCCGATCGACATCAGCTCGGAGACCCGGTGGCCCTGCACGATGGAGAGCGCCGAGTCGCGGGCCTCCTGCATGTGCTCGGGGTCCTCGACGCCGGCCAGCCGGAACCACGCCTGCTGCCAGGCGAAGCGGGCCAGGTCACGGGTCTCGAAGAACTTGCGTTTGTACAGACCGCGGCCGAAGTGGAAGAGCGCGGCGCCCTGCATCACGGTGTTGTCGAGGTCGAAGAAGGCGGCGGCCATCGCGTCGCCGTGCACCGGGAACTGCGGCTCCCGGTCGGGTGTGTCCAGGGGTGCCAGGGTCTCCTGGGAGTCCAGGTTTTCCTGGGTGGACTTGCGGGCTGCCTCCGCCGAGGCCTCGCCTGCCAACACGCTCCGCGCCGTGGCGGAGCGCCTACGGGGAGTGAGCCATCCTAGAGCGGCCATGGCGTGAGCATAGCCAGTCTGTTCGGTGGTTCCGGAGCCGAGAGGTTCGAAGGGTGTGAACTCTCCGCGACCGCGCCGTTGAAGAAGCGCGAGAATGGCGGTATGACTCCCCTCTTTCGACGTAAGGCCGCTACGGGCGAGCGGTCGGTCACCCTCATTCGTAAGTCCGGTTGTCATCTGTGTGACGACGCCGAGCGCGTGATCGAGAAGGTCTGCGGGGAACTCGGTGTGTCCTGGGAGCAGAAGGACATCGCCGACGACCGGGAACTGTACGACCAGTACTGGGAGCAGATCCCGGTCGTGCTGGTCGACGGCAGGCAGCACACCTTCTGGCGGGTGGACGAGAGTCGCCTGCGCAAAGAACTGGCCGGGTGAGGAACTGACCGAGCAGTACAAGGCTGTACCGAACGTCGCTTAGGATCGATGGCGGTTTTGTCTCGGGGGCGGGATTCACGAGGAGAGTGGCGGTTTTGCCCCCTGGAATGTTGCGCGTGACCCCGGTCACGTTGGCCGGGCAAATCGGACACCATCTTTGTGCACGCGTTCACAAAGACATAGCCTGCTGTCGACGGGGCGGTCTGGTTACGTGTGACCGCCTACAGCCCCGCTCTACCCGCAGGAGCACCGTGGCAACTGGCCGAACTCACCGACCGGCGACCCGTAGCCGAGGGATTCCCGAGGCCACCGTCGCCCGGCTTCCGCTGTACCTCCGCGCGCTGACCGCACTGTCGGAGCGCTCGGTACCCACGGTCTCCTCCGAGGAGCTCGCGGCCGCGGCTGGGGTCAACTCCGCCAAGCTGCGCAAGGACTTCTCCTACCTGGGCTCCTATGGAACGCGGGGTGTCGGCTACGACGTCGAGTACCTCGTCTACCAGATCTCCCGTGAGCTCGGGCTCACCCAGGACTGGCCGGTCGTGATCGTCGGAATCGGTAACCTCGGCGCGGCCCTGGCCAACTACGGCGGCTTCGCCTCGCGTGGTTTCCGGGTCGCGGCGCTCATCGACGCCGATCCCGCGATGGCCGGGAAGCAGGTCGCCGGGATCTCCGTCCAGCACAGCGACGGCCTGGAGAAGATCATCTCCGACAACGGCGTCTCCATCGGGGTCATCACCACCCCGCCGGGCGTCGCCCAGCAGGTCTGCGACCGGCTCGTGGCCGCGGGCGTCACGTCCATCCTGAACTTCGCGCCGACCGTGCTGACCGTCCCGGACGGCGTCGACGTGCGCAAGGTCGACCTCTCCATCGAGCTCCAGATCCTCGCCTTCCACGAGCAGCGCAAGGCCGGCGAGGAGGCCGCGGCGAACGAGAGCGCCGTAGCCGCCGCGGGCCGCGCCGACTCCACCGACCAGGGACCCGACGGGGACGTACCCGCCGTGATGCCGGCATGAGTCTCCTCGTCGTCGGGCTGAGCCACCGCAGCGCCCCCGTCAGCGTGCTGGAGCGGGCCTCGCTGTCCACGGACGCCCAGTTCAAGCTGCTCCAGGACACGGTCGCCGCGGAACCGGCCGCCGAGGCCGCGGTCCTCGCCACCTGCAACCGGATCGAGCTGTACGCCGACGTGGACAAGTTCCACGCCGGCGTCGCCGAGCTGTCCACGCTGCTCGCCCAGCACAGCGGGGTGGGGCTCGAGGAGCTCACCCCCTACCTGTACGTGCACTACGAGGACCGTGCCGTCCACCACTTCTTCTCGGTGGCCTGCGGCCTGGACTCCATGGTCGTCGGCGAGGGGCAGATCCTCGGGCAGATCAAGGACGCCCTGGCCCGGGGGCAGGAGCTGCACACCGCCGGACGGCTGCTGAACGACCTGTTCCAGCAGGCCCTGCGGGTCGGCAAGCGCGCCCACTCCGAGACCGGCATCGACCGCGCCGGGCAGTCCCTGGTCACCTTCGGCCTGGAGCAGCTGGCCGCGGGCGGGGACGTGACCGCGTGGGCGCGGGGCAAGAAGGCGCTGGTCATCGGCGCCGGTTCGATGTCCTCGCTGGCCGCCGCCACGCTCGCGCGCGCCGGGGTCGCCGAGATCGTCGTCGCCAACCGCACCGCCGACCGGGCCGAGCGGCTCGCACAGATACTGACCGAGGCCGAGGACACGGACGTGTCGGCCCGCGCGGTACCGATGGAGTCGGTGCCGGCCGAGCTGACACGTGCCGATGTGGCCGTCTCCTGTACCGGGGCGACGGGCCTGGTCCTGACGGCGGAGTCGGTCGCCGAGGCCGTCGAGGGCCGCACCGGGGCGCCCGTCGCCTTCGACGAGGAGGTCGCGGCGACGGACGTACGACCGCTGCCGCCCACCTCGGTCGGCACCGACGAGAACTGCCCCCTCGACCTGGCCGCCGTACAGCAGGCCCCCGTGCAGCAGTCCGGGTTCTCCGTGCTGGGGGAGGCCGCCGTCGCCGGCATGGACGCGGCGACGCTGGAGCAGCACGCCGCCTGGGTCGACAACGCGACCGTGGACCGCCGGCTCGCCGCCCGGCGAGGCCCCGAGACCGACGCCGAGCTGATCATCGCGCTCGCCGCGACCGCCGCCACCCTGGGACGTATCCCCGAGCGCCGCCGGCCCGAGCCGGTCGCCACGCTCGTCCGGCCGGAGCCGGTCCTCTTCCTGCTCGACCTGGCCATGCCGCGGGACATCGACGCGGCCGCGCACCGGCTGGCCGGCGTGCGGCTGGTGGACATCGAGTCGCTGGCGGAGGCCTCGGCCGACGCGCCGATGGCCGCCGACGTCGACCAGGTGCGGCGGATCGTCGCCGACGAGGTCGCCGCCTTCGGCGCCGCACAGCGGGCCGCGCACATCACGCCGACCGTGGTCGCCCTGCGCACCATGGCCGCCGACGTCGTGGCCACGGAGATCGCCCGGCTCGACGGGCGGCTGCCAGGCCTGGACGACAAGCACCGCGCCGAGATCACCCAGACCGTCAAGCGGGTCGTCGACAAACTGCTGCACGCGCCGACCGTACGGGTCAAGCAACTCGCGGCCGAGCCCGGCGGCGCCGGGTACGCGGACGCGCTGCGGACCCTGTTCGACCTCGACCCGGAAGCGGTGGCCGCCGTGTCCCGGGCCGAGGAAAGCACCGAGAAGAACGCAGAGAACCGAGGGCCGGCATGAGCGGCATGAGTACGAAGGCACTGAGACTGGGGACGAGGCGAAGCAGACTCGCCATGGCCCAGTCCGGGCAGGTCGCGGACGCCGTGAGCCAGGTGACCGGACGGCCCGTGGAACTCGTCGAGATCACCACCTACGGTGATGTCTCCCGCGAGCACCTCGCGCAGATCGGCGGCACGGGCGTCTTCGTGACCGCGCTGCGCGACGCGCTGGCCAAGGGCGAGGTCGACTTCGCGGTTCACTCGCTGAAGGACCTGCCGACCACGCAGCCCGAGGACCTGGTCCTGGCCGCTGTACCGGTGCGCGAGGACCCCCGCGACGTGATCGTCGCCCGGGACGCGCTGAAGTTCACCGACCTGCCGCGCGGGGCACGCATCGGTACGGGTGCGCCGCGCCGCATGGCGCAGCTGAACGCGTACGCGCGCAGCCACGGGCTGGACATCGAGACCGTACCGATCCGCGGGAACGTCGACACGCGGATCAGGTACGTGCACGACGGCGAGCTGGACGCGGTGGTGCTGGCTGCGGCCGGCCTCAGCCGCATCGGCCGCATCGACGAGGTCACCGACTTCCTGTCGATAGACACGGTTCTGCCCGCTCCCGGCCAGGGAGCACTGGCGATCGAGTGTGCCGCGGACAACGCGTCACTGATCGCCGCGCTCGGTGAGCTCGACGACCCCTTCACCCGGGTCGCCGTGACCGCCGAACGGTCCCTGCTCGCCGCCCTGGAGGCCGGCTGCTCCGCCCCTGTGGGCGCGCTGGCCGACCTTCTGGCCGACGGGCAGATTGTCAACGAAATGCGCCTGCGTGGAGTCGTCGGTACGACCGACGGCACGCGCATGGTGCAGCTGTCCACCACCGGTCCCGTGCCCGAGACGCACGACGGGGCAATGGCGCTCGGTCGCGAACTCGCAGCCGAGATGCTCGCCCAGGGCGCGGCCGGTCTGATGGGGGAGCGAGCACTGTGAGCCCCACCACCCTTCCAGCCGCTGGTCCTGAACACGGGCACGTCACCTTCCTGGGTGCCGGACCCGGGGATCCGGGACTACTGACTCTGCGCGCCGTGGAGGCGCTTGCGCACGCGGACGTCCTCGTCGCCGAGCACGAGGTGCTCGACGTCGTACGGACGCACGCGAGGCCGGGCGTCGCCGTCGTGAACACGGAAGAGGGTCCTTCGTCGGACTCTCCTCCGGGCACGGGCGCGCCCCTCCCGACGATCGTTGACGGCGCGTCAACAACCGCTGAGGTACCCGCTGTGCGCGATGCCGCACATCTTGTCATGGAGGCCGCACGGGGCGGCAGGCGGGTCGTCCGTGCGGTGACCGGGGACCCCGGACTTGATACGTACGCGGCCGCGGAAATGCTCGCGTGCGCGGCGGCCGGTGTTCCCTTCGAGGTCGTACCCGGTGTCGCGGCCGCCGTCGGCGTGCCCGCGTACGCCGGTGTCCCGCTGCGGGACGCGCAGGGCGCCGACGTCCGGTTCGTCGACGCGCGCACGGCTTCGGACCGCTGCTGGACCGAGGTCGGGGCGTCCGACGGCACGGTCGTCGTGTCGACGACCCTCGACTCGGTGGCCTCCGCCGCCGGCGAGCTGGTGTCGGCGGGGCGCAAGCCCGATACGCCGATGACGGTCACGGTGGCCGGTACGACGACGCGTCAGCGGACGTGGACGGCGACCCTGGGCACGATCGCGCAGACGCTGAAGCAGGCGAAGGTACTGCCCTCGCCCGAGGGCGGCCGGCCGGTGATAGTCGTGGTCGGCGAGCGTTCCGCCCCCGCCCAGCGCGCCCAGCTGTCGTGGTTCGAGTCCAAGCCGCTGTTCGGCTGGAAGGTGCTCGTACCGCGTACGAAGGAGCAGGCGGTGTCGCTCTCCGACCAGCTGCGGTCGTACGGAGCCGTGCCGCACGAGGTGCCGACGATCGCCGTCGAGCCGCCGCGCACCCCCCAGCAGATGGAGCGTGCGGTCAAGGGCCTGGTGACGGGCCGCTACGAGTGGATCGCCTTCACCTCGGTGAACGCCGTCAAGGCGGTGCGCGAGAAGTTCGAGGAGTACGGGCTCGACGCGCGTGCCTTCGCGGGCATCAAGGTCGCGGCGGTGGGCGATCAGACGGCGAAGGCGCTGGTCGCCTTCGGTGTGAAGCCCGACCTCGTACCGAGCGGTGAGCAGTCGGCTGCCGGGCTCCTCGAGGACTGGCCGCCGTACGACCCCGTCTTCGACCCGATCGACCGGGTGTTCCTGCCGCGCGCCGACATCGCCACCGAGACCCTGGTCGCCGGGCTCATCGAGCTGGGCTGGGAGGTCGACGACGTCACGGCCTACCGGACCGTGCGGGCCTCGCCGCCGCCGGCGGAGACGCGCGAGGCGATCAAGGGCGGCGGGTTCGACGCCGTGCTCTTCACTTCGTCGTCCACCGTGCGGAACCTGGTCGGCATCGCCGGCAAGCCGCACAACGTGACGGTCATCGCCTGCATCGGTCCTGCCACGGCCAAGACGGCCGAGGAGCACGGGCTGCGGGTCGACGTCATGGCGCCCGAGCCGTCCGTGCTCAAGCTGGCCGAGGCGCTGGCCGACTTCGGGCTCCGGCGGCGCGCTGCCGCGCAGGAGGCCGGGGACCCGGTCAGCCGGCCGAGCGAGCGGCGGCCGGGAGCGCGGAGGCGACGGGCTACCTGAGCGGCGGGGGTGGCTGTCCCGGGGGCTGCCGCCCCCGGACCCCCGCTTCGGCCCTGAAGGGGCCTCGTCCTCAAACGCCGGACGGGCTGGATTGTGCACCTCGCCGATGAGGCGCCGTCGGCTGGATGTGTGCGCCTCGACCATGAGGCGCCGTCGGGCTGATTGCGGGTCCTCGCTCTGCGAGGCGGCGTCGGGCTGGTGGGTCGACAGTGCGTCGGCAAGTAGGTCCCCGCGCCGGGCGTAGCGTAGAAGCCATGACGAAGTACGGTTCCTTTCCCGGTGCGCGTCCCCGGCGGCTGCGCACCACCCCCGTCATGCGGCGCATGGTCGCGGAGACCCGGCTGCACCCGGCCGACTTCATCCTGCCCGCCTTCGTGCGGGAGGGCGTGAGCGAGCCGGTGCCGATCCAGGCCATGCCCGGCGTCGTGCAGCACACGCGCGACAGCCTGAAGAAGGCCGCGCTGGAGGCCGTACAGGCCGGGGTCTCCGGGATCATGCTCTTCGGCGTGCCGGAGGAGTCCAAGAAGGACGCGCTCGGCACGCCCGGGACCGACCCGGACGGGATCCTCCAGGTCGCCATCCGGGACGTGCGGGCCGAGGTCGGGGACGACCTGCTCGTCATGTCCGACCTGTGCCTGGACGAGACGACCGATCACGGGCACTGCGGGGTGCTGGACGAGCAGGGGCGCGTCGACAACGACGCCACCCTGGAGCGGTACGCCGAGATGGCACAGGTCCAGGCCGACGCGGGTGCCCATGTCGTCGGGCCCAGCGGGATGATGGACGGGCAGATCGGGGTCATCCGCGATGCCCTCGACCAGATCGGCCGCGAGGACGTCTCGATCCTCGCGTACACCGTCAAGTACTCCTCCGCCTTCTTCGGGCCCTTCCGGGAGGCCGTGGGATCGTCCCTGAAGGGCGACCGGAAGACGTACCAGCAGGATCCGGCGAACCTCCGTGAGTCGCTGCGCGAGCTGGCGCTGGACCTGGAGGAGGGCGCCGACATGGTCATGGTGAAGCCGGCCGGCCCCTACCTCGACGTCCTGGCCCGGGTCGCCGACGCCGTGGACGTGCCGGTCGTCGCCTACCAGATCTCCGGCGAGTACTCGATGGTCGAGGCCGCCGCCGAGAAGGGCTGGATCGACCGCGACCAGGCGATCCTCGAGACGCTGACCGGCATCAAGCGGGCCGGAGCGCGGAACATCCTCACCTACTGGGCCACCGAAGTGGCCCAGAAGCTGCGGTAGTTCACCCGCCTTCACCAGGACAGCGCGTCGTCCACGTCCTGCTGCCAGTACGTCACCGCCAGCGAGCTGTCGTAGTAGACGCCCTTGGCGGGCAGGCTCGGCGTCGCGGAGGCGCCGCCGTCGCTGTTGGGGGTGTAGCCCTGGAAGGCGACCGTCAGCTTCTTGGCCGTCTGTCCGCCGTCGCCGCTGCCGTCGGCGGCGGACAGCAGGACGCCCGCGTAGCCGGACTCGCCGGGCGCGAGGGTGGTCACCGCCTGCGGCTGCGTCTCCTCGGCGGCCTGCGGCACCCACTGCATCTCGTCGAAGCGCACGACGGGGTTGTAGGTCAGGTCGCAGGTCCTGCTGCCGGTGTTGGTCACCGTGAGCAGCATGTGGTTGAGCGGGCGGGCGACCGGCTGCGCCGTGACCTTGGTGTTCGAGCCGTTGCAGAGGACGCGGGTGTCGGAGGCGGTGTCGTCGGCCTTCCCGCCCGTCTTGCCGCCCGAGCCGGCGCCCGTGTCGCCGCCTGTCTTGCCGTCCGTCTTGCTGGATGAGCCGGTCGAGCCCGTCGAGCCCGTCGTGTCCTTCGGCGGGGTCGTGCCGGTGCCGGTGCCGGTGCTCTTGTCCGTGCCGGGTGTGGGCTGAGCCGCCGTGGCCGTCGACGATGCCGGGTGCGACGCGCCCTCGTCGTTTACGCCCGTCCCGTCCTTGCACGCCGTGAGCGCGAGGGCGGCCAGGGCGGTGAGGGCGAGCAGATGGCTGGTGCGGCGGATACGCATGGTGAAGTCCTCTTCCGGAAAGCCGGGTTGAAGCGGCGTGCTTGGATGGCCAAAGCTTGTGGGGGGATCCGTCCCGGCCGCCACGGTCGGCGGACGATCAGGGACGCTGGAATGCCCGCAATAGGTTTGACCTGGGGAAACGGACCATCCCTGGAACGTGGGGATGGGACATGGGGAGTGGAGGAACGGTGTCTGCGACCGAGTTCGCCGAGCTGCTGCGGGAGTTGAAGGAGCGGTCCGGGCTGAGCTACGGGATGCTCGCGAAACGGCTCCACATGAGTACGTCGACGCTGCACCGCTACTGCAACGGGGACGCCGTCCCCACGGACTACGCGCCCGTGGAGCGGCTGGCACGGCTCTGCAAGGCGTCGCCTCAGGAGCTCGTCGAGCTGCACCGGCGGTGGGTGCTGGCGGACGCGGTGCGGGGGCGGAAGGGGACTACGGCCGAGGCGGACGCCGCCGCGGGCGTCGCCGGCGGCGAGGCCGTTGCGGAGACGGCGGTCGTGGACGCCGTGGCTGAGGACGCGATGGCTCTGGGCCCGGTTGTCGTGGCCGCGGGCGTGCGGGACGAGCGGACCCGACGTACCCGCCGCTCCCTGGTCCTCGCCGGCGTCGGTGTCGTGGCCGCCATCGGCTCGGTCGCCCTGGCGCTCGCCCTGACCCTGCCGTCCGGCGGGTCCGGCGAGGGGGACGGTGTCAGTGCGGCCGGCACGCCGTCCGTGCAGGGGCGGGGAGCGGGGAGCACGTCCTCGTCGTCCGCGTCCGCGTCCGCGTCGCCGTCCCTGTCCGCGTCCGCGTCGGCGTCGGCCTCGGCCTCGGGGTCCGCCTCCCCGTCGGGCTCCGCCACCGCCGGCTCCTCGGCGGCGCCGGGGGCTGGGGCCGACGACCCCGTCCCGCTGACGGTCACCACCCGTCCGTACGCCTGGGTGGACCCCTGTAGCCAGCACTATCTGATCGAGCGGGGGCCGGGGCAGGTCGCGCCGCCGCCCGTCGAGCAGGACGCTCCCGCGTGGGTGGCCCGGCACGGGGCCGTGTCGGCGGGGGAGCAGTATCTGGAGGTCACCGTGCAGGGGACCGGCGAGGAGACCGTCGTCGTGGACAGCCTGACGGTCCGGACCGTCGGCAAGGGCGCGCCGCTCGCCTGGAACGACTACGCCATGGGCTACCCGGGCGTGGGCTGCGGTGGCGGTGTACCGACACGCGCCTTCTCCGTCGCCCTCGACGCGGAGCGGCCGGCGCTGGTGCCCGAGGCGGGGCACAAGAACTTCCCGTTCAAGGTGAGCGAGTCCGACCCGGAGGTCTACTACGTCACCGCCGACGCCTCCGCGTACGACGTGCGCTGGTACCTGGAGCTGTCCTGGTCCAGCGGTGCACGGCACGGCACGGTGACGATCGACGACAAGGGCAGGCCGTTCCGTACGAGCGGCGAGAACGGGCGGCCCGACTACGAGTTCCCGCTCGGCGGCTCCGCGTGGGGGCCGGCGGGAGCCTCTCCTGCGCCGTAGGCGCCGGATCCGGTCAGGGTGCCCGACCCGGTCAGGGCGCCCGTCCCTGTCACGGTGCCGGCGCCCGACGGGCCCTCGTCGCGCAGGCCTTCGCCGTCGCGGCACGCGGTGAGGGTGAGCGCGGCGGTGGCGGTCAGCGTGGCGGCGAGCAGCCGGAAGCGGCGGCGGGTGGGGGGAGCGGGGCGTGTGGGCATGGGGCAAGCCTGAGCCGTACGGCCTGCGACCTTCCACATCCGCAGCGCAAGTCGGGACGCCGGCCCGGTCCCATGGCGTCTGACCTGCGATGACAGTGCCCTGACGGGACGGGACGCGGGACGCCCTGCTGCCGGGGGAAAGCCTCTGCCCTGTGTCTGGTCGCGGTCCTGCACTTCGTCGAGGACGAGGCGGCGCACCCCGTGCTGCGGGAGCTGGTGGAGGCGCTGCCCGCCGGGAGAGGGTCGTCCTCACCCACCTCCCGGACGAACTGCATCCGGGGCCGGCCCGTGCCGTCCGACGGACCTACACGGAGCTCGGGTTCACCTTCGTCTTCCGTGTGAACGCGTGCCGCTGTCCACATGGCAGAAACCCGTGTGTAGATGGCATGTATCTCCCTAGGGTGCGGGCATGACTGTCGCAGCCGAGTCGCCCAGTGCGCCCGCCCCCGCCTCCGTCCCCGCCCCCGGCCCCGCCTCCGGCCCCGCCCCCGGCCCCCCGTCCGGTGCCGCCTCCGTGCCTCCGCTGGCCGCCCGGGTCCGGTCGGTCGGCGGCTCGCCCGTGCGGGACATCCTCGCCGTCACCGCCCGCCCCGAGGTGATCAACTTCGCGGGCGGGCTGCCCGCGCCGGAGCTGTTCGACCGCGAGGGCGTGGCCGCCGCGTTCCGGTACGCGCTGGAGGAGGTTCCGGCCCAGGCCCTCCAGTACGCCACGACCGAGGGCGAGCCGAGTCTGCGTGAGCGGCTGGCGGCACGGACGACGGCCCGCGGACTGCCCACGACCGCCGACGACCTCCTCGTCACCACGGGTTCCCAGCAAGGCCTGTCCCTGCTGGCGAGCGCTCTCCTCGACCCCGGCGACACGGTGCTCGTCGAGGCCCCCTGCTACCTGGCCGCCCTTCAGGTCTTCGGTCTGGCGGGAGCGAGGATCGTCGCGGTGCCCGGCGACGCGGACGGCCTGGACCCCGAGGCGCTCGCCGATCTGGTGGTCCGCGAACGGCCCAAGCTCCTCTACACGGTCCCCACCTTCCAGAACCCCACCGGCCGCACACTCCCCGCCGAGCGCCGCGCCGCGGTCGCCGCCGTCGCCGCCCGGCACGGCCTGTGGATCGTCGAGGACGACCCCTACGGCGAACTCCGCTACGACGGCGAGCGCGTCCCGTGGATCGCCGCCCACCCCGAGGCCCGCGACCGTACGGTCCTCCTCGGCTCCTTCTCCAAGGTCATGGCACCCGGCATCCGGCTGGGCTGGCTGCGCGCGCCGGCCGAGCTGCGCCGGGCCTGCGCCGTCGCCAAGCAGGCTGCCGACCTGCACACCCCGACCGTCAAACAGCTCGCAGCGGCCCGGTACCTGACCGCCTTCGACCTGGACGCGCATGTGGCCCGGGTCGCCGCCGTGTACCGGGAGCGCCGGGACGCCATGCTCGCGGGCCTCGCGGACGCCCTCCCGGCGGGGTCGGTGTGGACCAGGCCCGAGGGCGGCATGTTCCTCTGGGCCCGCCTTCCCGAGTCGTACGACACCACGGCCCTGCTCCCGCGGGTCGTCGCCCAGGACGTGGCCTACGTCCCCGGCGCTCCCTTCTACGCCGGTGAGCCAGACCGCTCGACCCTGCGGCTGTGCTTCGTGACGCAGACCCCGGAGGACATCGGGGAGGGGCTGCGGAGGCTGGGGCGGGGGCTCACCGGGTAGCGCCGGTCTGTCGGATCAGTCCCACCAGAAGGTCCAGGTGGGCTCGCCGACGAGCTGCTGGGCATAGGCCTCCAGGGTGCCCGGGCCCTGGAGGACGTTGTCCGGGCAGAACGCGAAGTGCTCGGCGGCGATGCGCTGTGCCTCCGCGAGGGTGCCGGGCGGGGCCGCGACGGACACGGCCAGGACGTCGAAGCCGAGGCCGACGACCCGTATGCCGAAGCGGTCCTCCCAGGAGCGCAGGACGGCGCACAGACGCGCGGTGTCGTTCTCGTGGTTGGCAGGGCCGGACCAGCCGACGGCCGCCGGGACGTCCGCGCTGCGGCGGGCGGGGACCAGGGCGACATGCGGCGAGCTGAACCAGGAAGCCCCCTGCTCCGCAAGGGTGTCGGCGATCCGCGCGGCGCGAGCGTCGGGGTCCGCCGTCAGGGTGCCGGGTGCGGCGAGACCGGGCCACTCCTCGCCGTCCGCCGCGCACTCCTGCCAGTACTGCGCGAGGACCTCCTCCGCGTCGTGGTCCCCGGGGTACGACACCTCGGCGGGCATCAACTCCCATTCCGACGGGCCGCCCTGGGAGCCGCCGAGGTCGACCAGGACGGGAAGCAGCCCGGCCCGCCCCGCCGTCCCGCCCAGGGCCGTCCAGTTGCCGGAGGAGGCGGACTGCTCCGCGTGCCACAGCAACGGCTCGTGCCACACCCCCTCGTCCGTCGTGTCGATCAGCCGGCCCGGCGGGAGCTGGAGGCCGAGGGAGCGGCCGCTGGGATCGGAGGCCAGCTTGGGGAGCGGATTGGGAAGAGTCGCCATGCCGGTGACTGTAAGGGCAGGCACTGACACCGGCCCGGGCCGGTGTGTCCCGTCCGGCCCGCGACGGCCGTCAGGCGGAGTGTCTCGCGCGCCGACGGCGCCAGGCGTGCGTCAGCCAGATGCCCAGGCCGACGAGCGGGAGGACGACGACGGCCGGGATGGCCACACCCGCGCCTCCGACCAGCAGGAAGCCGATCAGGGCGTCACCGGTCGACGGGTCGTCCGCGCCGCCCAACTGCCGCTCCTGCCCATGGTGTTCACACGTCGTCGAAGGGTGGGACGTGCGAGTGCGAGGAGTTGGTTCCTGGGAGCGGCCCACCCGGGCCGCGAAGCACTCCTTCGATGGCCGACCGGTGTGGCCCCGTCCGCCGGGGTGGCTGTGGTGACCGTGGTCGTGGGGCTCGCGGGCCGGGCCGGCTCCGCCTGCCTGGCGCGGCCCGCCCTCCCCGGAAACCGGGAGGGAGGCCGGGCCGCGGTACGTCGAGCGTCCCTGGGCGCCGCTGGTCGGTCAGAGTTGTCCGGTCGGTCAGAGCTTGTCCGGCGTCCGGATGCCCAGCAGGGCCATGCCCAGATGGAGGGTGCGGGCCGTGAGGTCCACCAGGAACAGGCGGTTCTCGACGACCTCCGGCGGGTTGTCGGGGGACAGCACGTGGCACTGGTCGTAGAACGTCGTCAGGTGCGAGGCCAGCTGGTAGAGGTACGCCGCCAGCTTGTGCGGCTCGTACGACGCCGCGACCTCGTGCACCGTCTCGCCGAACTGGTCCAGGTGCAGGCCCAACGCCCGCTCCGCCGGGGCCAGTTCCAGCTCCGGGTGGGCGGCCGGGCGGGCCTCGCCGGCCTTGCGCAGGATCGACTGGATCCGGGCGTACGCGTACTGGAGGTAGACGGACGTGTCGCCGTTCAGCGAGACCATCTGGTCCAGGTCGAACTTGTAGTCCCGCACGGCGGACGTCGACAGGTCGGCGTACTTCACCGCGCCGACGCCCACGTACCGGCCGTTCTCCACGATCTCCGGCTCGGACAGGCCCACCTTCACGGCCTTGTCCCGGACCACCGTCGTGGCCCGCTCGACCGCCTCGTCGAGGAGGTCGACCAGCTTGACCGTCTCGCCCTCACGGGTCTTGAACGGCTTGCCGTCCTTGCCGAGGACCGTGCCGAACGCCAGCTGCTGAGCCTTGACGTCGTCGTTCAGCCAGCCCGCCCTGCGCGCCGTCTCGAAGACCATCTTGAAGTGCAGCGACTGACGGGCGTCCACCACGTACAGCAGCGTGCTCGCCTTGACGTTGAAGACACGGTCACGGATCGCCGAGAGGTCGGTCGCCGCGTAGCCGTAGCCGCCGTCCGACTTCTGGACGATCAGCGGGACCGGGTTGCCGTCCGGGCCCTTGACGTCCTCGAAGAAGACGCAGAGCGCCCCCTCGGAGCGGACCGCGACCCCGGACTCCTCCAGGAGACGGCAGGTCTCCGCCAGCATGTCGTTGTAGCCCGACTCACCGACGATGTCCTCGTCCCGGATCTCCATGTCCAGCTTCTCGAAGACCGAGAAGAAGTAGATCTTCGACTCGTCGACGAACTTCTGCCAGGTCGCGAGCGTGTGCGGGTCGCCCGCCTGGAGGTCCACCACCCGGCGCCGGGCACGGGTCTTGAACTCGTCGTCCGCGTCGAACAGCCGGCGCGCGGCCTTGTAGAGGCGGTCGAGGTTGGACATCGCCTCCTCGCCGCTCACCTGGGACTCCTTGTGGTCCAGCTCGTGCGGGTGCTCGTCCAGGTACTGGATGAGCATGCCGAACTGGGTGCCCCAGTCGCCGATGTGGTGCCGGCGGACCACGCTCTCGCCGGTGAACTCCAGGATCTGCACCGTCGCGTCACCGATGACCGCCGACCGCAGATGACCGACGTGCATCTCCTTCGCCACGTTCGGCTGGGCGTAGTCGATGACCGTCGTGCCGGGCCGGCCGGAGTGCGGCACGCCCAGGCGGTCCGCGTCCGCGTACCGCGCCGCGAGGTTCCGGGTGATCGCGCCGTCGGTGATCGTCACGTTCAGGAAGCCGGGGCCCGAGACCTCGATCTCGCCGATCAGATCACCCGTGACCACGTGGGACACGACCTGCGTCGCCAGCTCCCGCGGGTTCGCCTTCGCCTTCTTGGCCAGCGCCAGGATGCCGTTGGCCTGGAAGTCGGCCCGGTCGCTTCGTCGCAGCAGCGGGTCCGCGCCGGCGGCCTCCGGCAGGGTGGCCGAGAGAGCGGACGTGAGGTGCTGTTCGACGGAGTGGCTGAGGGACGTGACCGGGGCCATAGGAGTGGGTGCCGTTCTCCTCGTGGGGATGGATAGACGCAGTCAGTATCCCATGGGGGGTAAAGCCGTTTTCCCGGGCGCGGGGCCGTCTGGGACAATGAAACGCACTTCAAACCCGGAACCCTTCAGAACAAGAGGACGTGCCGATCGTGGCTCTGAGCACCGAGACCACCGACTGGGTCTCCCGTTTCGCGGACGAGGTCATCGAGGAGTCGGAGCGTCGGGCCGCCGGCAAAGCGACATCACCCGCCACCGATCCGGTGGTCGTCGTCGCGTCCGGGCTCTCCCCCTCCGGACCCATCCACCTGGGCAACCTCCGCGAGGTCATGACCCCGCACCTCGTCGCCGACGAGATCCGCCGCCGCGGACACCGGGTCCGCCACCTGATCTCCTGGGACGACTACGACCGCTTCCGCAAGGTGCCGCAGGGCATCGCCGGGATCGACGACTCCTGGGCCGAGCACATCGGCAAGCCGCTGACCTCCGTCCCGGCCCCGCAGGGCTCGGCACACCCGAACTGGGCCGAGCACTTCAAGGCGGCGATGGTCGAGTCGCTGGCCGAGCTCGGCGTGGAGTTCGACGGGATCAGCCAGACGGCGCAGTACAACTCCGGTGTCTACCGTGAGCAGATCCTGCACGCGGTCAAGCACCGCGGTGACATCGACGCGATCCTCGAGCAGTACCGCACCAAGAAGGCCCCCGCGAAGAAGCAGCAGCAGAAGCCGCTCGACGAGGCCGAACTCGAGGCGGCCGAGGGGTCCGGCGCGGCGAACGAGGACGACGGCTCGGCCGGCTCGGCGGGCTACTTCCCGTACAAGCCCTACTGCGGCAACTGCGAGAAGGACCTCACCACGGTCACCTCGTACGTCGACGACACCACCGAGCTGTCCTACACCTGCACCGCCTGCGGCTTCGCCGAGACCGTCCGGCTGAACGAGTTCAACCGCGGCAAGCTGGTCTGGAAGGTCGACTGGCCGATGCGCTGGGCGTACGAGGGCGTCGTGTTCGAGCCGAGCGGCGTCGACCACTCGTCGCCCGGGTCCAGCTTCCAGGTCGGCGGCCAGATCGTCGGCATCTTCGGCGGCAAGCAGCCCATCGGGCCCATGTACGCCTTCGTCGGCATCAGCGGCATGGCGAAGATGTCGTCCTCGAAGGGCGGTGTCCCCACCGCCGCCGACGCGCTGAAGATCATGGAGCCGCAGCTCCTGCGCTGGCTCTACGCACGCCGCCGCCCCAACCAGTCCTTCAAGATCGCCTTCGACCAGGAGATCCAGCGGCTCTACGACGAGTGGGACAAGCTGGACGCCAAGGTCGCCGACGGGTCCGCTCTGCCGGCCGACATCGCCGCGCACGCCCGTGCGGTGGGCACGGCCGCCGGTGAGCTGCCGCGCACCGTCCGGCCGCTGGCGTACCGGACGCTGGCCTCCGTCGCCGACATCACCGCCGGACACCAGGACCAGGCCCTGCGGATCCTCTCCGACCTCGACCCGGAGAACCCGCTCGGCTCCCTCGACGAGGCCCGGCCCCGGTACGACAAGGCCGAGGCCTGGATCAACACCCATGTCCCCGCCGACCAGCGCACCATCGTCCGCGCCGAAGTCGACGCCGAGCTGCTGAAGTCCCTCGACGAGGCCTCCCGGCAGTCCCTGCGCCTCCTGCTCGACGGACTCGCCGACCACTGGTCGCTGGACGGCCTCACCCACCTCGTCTACGGCGTCCCCAAGGTCCAGGCCGGGTTCTCCGCCGACGCCACGCCCAAGGAGCTCCCGCCGGAGATCAAGACCGCCCAGCGGACGTTCTTCGCCCTGCTCTACCACCTGCTGGTGGGGCGTGACACCGGCCCGCGGCTGCCCACCCTGCTGCTGGCCGTGGGCCAGGAGCGGGTACGGGCCCTGCTCGGGGAGTAGACCGCGTCATCACGAGGAGGGGGCGCCCGGTGCAACACCGGGCG